>NZ_JBQFTE010000002.1:0-486021 GCF_056538485.1 Ruegeria sp. BG3
TCAAAGACAAATGATCCCGCAAAAAACCAGACAATAACGTCCGACCCTCAACTTCACCGCTCACAGACATGCCATTCACAGTCAGCGATATATTTGGCATAAGACCTCCCCTTCTTTAGCTCATTCGCTTGGGGCGAGTTAAACACGGGAGGTCTGACTTGAGAACAGGAATTTGTCGCTTTTTGACACCAGAGGGACGCAAAAGGCCGATGCCATAAACTCATCGGCGCCACCTGTGGGCCTCTGAACTATTTCTTCCGTTGCGCGCGAGGTTGCGGCCGGGTCGGGATTTCCTTGAGCAGACCGCCCACACCCATCGCAGCAATATCAGCACCAGTGGTCTCAACCCCGCAGGCGACCCGCGACAAAACCCAATCGGCGCCATTCAACGCCGGAGAGCGCGCGCATCCTGGCAGGCCGATCACAGGGCGTGTGTTCAGCGCCCCCAGAAACAGCAAATTGCCCGGATCGACCGGCATGCCGAACCGGTCAACATCCCCACCCGCGGCGCGCACGGCGGACGGGGCCACGTCGTTCACATCCGACGTGGCCGAGGCCGTCAGGATCATCAGCACATCGCCTTCGGCACGATCAATGGCCGATGCAAGTTGATCGGTTTTATGCGGGACGATCTGCACATCGCACAGGTCCATGCCCAGAGCTTCGACACGCCCGCGCATGGCCGCGATTCCCTTCTCATTTGGCGGCCCTCCGGCGATGTCCGTTACGATCAATCCCGCGCTGCGATAGACCGGCGCGACAAGGCGCACCGAGGCCTGCGCCAAACCCGCCGCGCGTTCAACATCGGCTTTGGGAACGGCGTAGGAGATCACCTTGATCGTGGCAACCATACCGCCCGCTGTCATCTGCTGATGCTGCGGTACCGTTGCGACGGTGATCATCGGATTGACGCGGTTGAACTGCTCGAGCGCCGCCACATCCAGCACCACCACGCCGGGCCCCTCGGCCAGAAGGTTCACGCGACCGGTGAACGCCTCGGTCAGACGCAAATTGGCGCCGGAGGGGTCAGGGACCAGAGCGCGGGCCAACATCTCGGCGGCCTCGTCCTCATGACAATCGCCCGGCTCCAGACGGGCGACGATGACCTCGTCAAACTCCGCGCTAGACAATTGCGAGACATGCTCGGCAGTTAGCATGAGCCCTTTGCGCAGCTTTTGATCCGAGACTTTGACGGAATGCGCAAGAATAGCTCCGGCGGCTTCGGTCACGGGCACAGGGCCGAATTTCATGCCTTACCTCGCAGAACGGCGGTCATCTGAGCCAGAATGGCCACGGCAATTTCGGAGGGGCCTGCCGCGCCGATATCAAGGCCAATCGGCCCATGAATGCGCGCGATCTGAGCTTGGGTGAACCCCGCCTCAGTCATCCGCTCAACCCTTTTGGCATGGGTGCGGGTCGACCCGAGGGCGCCAATGTAGAACACATCCGCATCCAACGCGGCCTGCAGGGCCGGATCATCCAGCTTTGGATCGTGGGTCAACAGGACAATGGCCGTGCGCTGATCCAGACCCAGCTTGGCGACTGCTTCATCCGGCCAATCGGTCAACAAAGTCTCTCCGGGGAAGCGGCTGTCTGAGGCAAATGCCTCACGCGGGTCGATGATGGCCGAGTCGTAACCCGTAATCCGCGCCATCGGCACCAAGGCCTGCGCGATGTGAACCGCACCGACGATGATCAACCGCAAAGGCGGGTTGTGAACGGCGACGAAGGTCTTGCCGTCTTCCTCGAACCCGGACCGGTCCATGCGCAACCGATCCGCATAAGCATTGCGGCGCAAGGCCCTGTGTCCGCTGTCTGTATTCACTTCATAGGCCAGCGGTTCGCGGCGCGCACGGGCGGCGACCAGCTCGGCCAGCATCGGTTCAGGCAGGACAGAGCCGACCGGCTCGACCAAAACCCGGATCGTGCCGCCGCAGGCCAGACCGACGGCAAATGCGTCTTCGTCGCTGACACCGAATTCAAGCAGGCGCGCCTCACCCTCGTCAATTGCTTCAATGGCTTCGACGATTACGGCGCCTTCGACGCAACCGCCCGAGACCGACCCTTCAATCCGCCCATCCCCACCAATCACCAGCTGAGACCCCACACGGCGCGGTGCGCTGCCCCAGGTTTCGACAACAGTGGCCAGCGCGGCACCGCGACCACTGCGATGCCATTCCAAAGCGCGTTCCGGGCTGCTGTCGAATCGATCCATCGAATCCTCCTGGCTTGTTGCAAACCAACATAGGCAGCCTTGGACCAATGAAAAGCGAACGTTAGTCGGAGACGCCGGTCAATTCGCCATTATGTGAGCAGTAAAAGGCCGATTTGATATTCACACTCTCAAAGGATTGATTGCGAATACCCCACGTCTTAAGTTGAAACCGTGCCTGAATTTGGATTGGGCGCTCTCAATAAATTTCTCAACGGAGACGAAGAGTTGAAACGCATTCTTACACTGGGAACGGCGCTCGGCCTGTTGGCCTCGACCGCTGCATGGGCTGATACATTCGAACGCTACGGTGAAGTTGAAGGCTGGAAAGTCTTCATCGACAATGAAAAGAAATCCTGTCTGATTGAGGCCGTGGATGACGCGGAAAATGTTGTTCAGATGGGCCTGACCGAGGATCGCGGTGTGGGCTACGTTGGCGTTTTCACCAAGGCAGAAACCAATATCAAACGCGGTGAAAAAGAAGCCGTGGCAATCCTGCTGGGTGATAATCTGTATGTGGGTGAAGCCACGGGCATGAAGGGCAACATCACCAAGGGTTATTCCGGAGGCTATGTCTTATCCGACGACCCACAATTTGCGGATGATCTGGCCAAGAAGCAGGTCATGATCGTCTTCCCCGAAAAGGAATTTGCGTTCACCGTTGATCTAACCGGAACTTACAAGGCCATGGAGATGGCCCGTGAGTGCAACGAAAAGCAGCTGGGTTAAGTCTTAGCCGGAAAGCGCGGACATGAGCCGCGCTTTCTCTCCGACGTCGTCCTGAGCAGAAATGACCGTGGCGAGGTCTTCGAGTGACGCAATCGAATGGCCTGCGCGGAAGCTGTCGACATGGGGCAGCATGGCGGCCACACCCTGCGCTTTGGGGGCGAACCCATCCCAACGCAGCAGCGGGTTCAGCCAGATCAGACGCCGGGCCGAAAGATGCAGGCGCTCGGTTTCTTTCGCCAGGGCCTCGGGCGCGCCGCGATCCAGCCCGTCCGAGATCAGCAGAACCACCGCACCCTGCCCCATGACGCGCCGCGACCAGTCCCGGTTGAAGGCGTGCAGGCAATCTCCGATCCTTGTGCCCCCTTCCCAATCCTGCGCCTCGGCCCCGGCGGCTGCTAGGGCGGCATCCACATCGCGCTGGTGCAGGTGACGGGTGATATTGGTCAGTTGGGTGCCGAAGGTGAAGGCATGGACCTTGGCCCAGCCGGCCCCCTTGGCGTTCGAGACCGTGTGCAGAAAATGCAGGATCAGGCGGCTATATTGGCTCATCGAGCCGGAGATATCGCAGAGAACGACCAGATTGGGCCAGCGCGGCCGGGGTTTTTGTTTCGCGATATCGTGCAACTCTCCGCCCTGACGCATGGCGGCGCGCAGGGTTCTCGCCCGGTCGATCCGGTGGCCGATATGGCTGGCCTGGCTGCGGCGGCTTTCGATCGGTTTCACCGGCAGGCTGAGGCGCGACAGGAGGCGCTTGGCCTGAGCGATCTCATCGGTACTCATCTGTTCGAAATCCAGACTGCGCAGACGTTCCTCGGACGAGGCGGTTTGCGAGGCGTCGATCTCAAGCTCGGTCTCGCCCTCCTGCTCCTCGGAGGTTTCAGGCTGATCGCGTTCAACCCCGTCAAGCAAGGCCTCAGCCGCGCGTTTTTCACCTGCGTCGGCTTTGCGTTCTTCCTGCACCCCACGAATGGCGGGCAGCATCATGGACATCATGTGTTCTAGATACCTTGGGTCGCGCCAATAAAGGCGAAAGACCTGCGCGAAGACGGTGCGATGCTCGGGTCGGTTCACGAAACAGGCGTGCAGGGTCCAGTAAAAATCCTGCTTTTCGGTGAAGCCTGCGGCCTCAACCGCCCGGATGGCATCCACCACGCGACCGGTACCGATGGGCAACCCGGCCTTACGGAGGGCGCGGGCAAAGTGAGTGATGTTCTGCGCCAGCTTCGGGTTTTCAGGAATGTCGAGCGGGATCTGTTCGGCCATCAGCGCTCATGGGGGCTCTGCCCCCATACCCCCGAGGTATTTTCAAACAGAAGAAGCATCAGGCCGGTTCTAAATCGGCCTTGGCTTCGTCAAGAATGCGTTTGGCCTCGGACCCTTGCAGCTTCTGGATGTCGTCTTGATATTTCAGGATTGCGCCGAGGGTGTCTCCGATCACTTCGGGGCTGAGGTTGATCACGTCGAGCGCCAGCAGGCATTTGGCCCAGTCGATGGTTTCAGCCACGCCGGGTTTCTTGAACAGGTCTTCGGTGCGCAGACGCTGCACGAAGGCCACGACCTCGCGGCTAAGCGATTGGGCCGCTTCGGGCGCGCGAGCGTTCAGGATTTCAATCTCCCGGTCGAAATCCGGGTAGTCGACCCAGTGGTAAAGGCAGCGGCGTTTGAGGGCATCATGTACCTCGCGCGTGCGGTTTGAGGTGACGATCACAACCGGCGGTTCGGGGGCTTTGACGGTGCCGAGTTCCGGGATTGTGACCTGAAAATCGCTAAGCGCTTCCAGCAGGAAGGCCTCGAAGGGTTCATCGGTGCGGTCAAGCTCGTCAATCAGCAGCACTGGCGCGCCGTTTTCATCGGGCCTCATGGCTTGTAGCAATGGGCGTTCGACGAGATAGTCATCCGAGAACAGCTCGGTCTGCAGGGCAGAACGGTCTGCGCCGCCCGCAGCTTCGGCGGTTCGGATCGCGACCATCTGCGCAGGAAAGTTCCATTCATAGACGGCAGAGGATGCGTCCAGCCCTTCGTAGCATTGCAGGCGGATCAGGCGGCGACCAAGGCCTGCGGCCAGTGCCTTGGCGATCTCGGTCTTGCCGACGCCGGCCTCGCCTTCCAGAAACAGCGGCCGGCCGAGTTTCAGCGACAGGAAGACGACCGTTGCCAGCGCACGGCCGCAAACGTAGCCCTGTGCGCTCAGCATTGTTTGAACCGCATCTATGGAATCTGGCTGTGTCATGTGCTGAATTCTCCCTTGCCACAAAAGGTCATGGCCGCGCCTGTGCGTCAAGGCCATCACCCGTTTCCGAGCTACGACGTTCGCACGAGTTGACAAGGGCTTTTCCGACGGCGGCCTCTGTGCTAGCGGGAGCGCATGACCGATAGCATCACGATCCGCCGCCCCGACGACTGGCATCTGCACCTGCGCGATGGCGCGATGTTGCAGGCCGTCCTGCCCGAAACCGCCCGCCATTTTGGCCGTGCGATCATCATGCCAAATCTGGTACCCCCGGTGGTGACCGGCGCGCACGCCGCCGCCTATCGCGAGCGTATCATGGCTGCGCTGCCCGAAGGGATGACGTTCGAGCCGCTGATGACCCTGTATCTGACCGAAGATACGGATCCAGAAGACCTTACCGCTGCGCATGCAAGCGGGTTGGTTAAGGCGGTCAAGCTCTACCCGGCAGGTGCGACGACCAATTCGCATTCGGGCGTACGGGATTTCGACAATGTGCGTCCGGTGCTGGAGAAAATGGCCGAGATCGGTCTGCCCCTGTGCGTTCATGGCGAGGTCACCGATTCCGAGATCGACATTTTCGACCGCGAGGCCGTGTTCATCGACCGCATTCTTGATCCGATCCGCAAGGCGACACCCGGCCTGCGCGTTGTGATGGAGCATATTACGACCCGTGACGGTGTTCAGTATGTCAAAGCCAATGACACCGATCTGGGCGCGACGATCACGGCACATCACCTGATCATCAACCGCAACCACATTCTGGTCGGTGGGATCAAACCGCATTACTACTGCCTGCCCGTCGCCAAACGTGAAGAGCACCGGTTGGAGTTGCTGAAGGCCGCGACCTCGGGTGATCCGCGTTATTTCCTGGGCACTGACAGCGCGCCGCACACGGATGACAACAAGGAAATGGCCTGTGGTTGCGCGGGTTGTTTCACGGCGACCAACACTATGTCCTTGGTGGCCGAGATGTTCGACCGCGAAGGTGCCATGGACAAGCTGGAAGGATTCGTGTCGTTGAATGGTCCGGCCTTCTATGGCCTGCCGGTGAACGAAAGTTCGATCACGCTGACCAAGGGTGACCCGGTCGAATACCCGTCGAAGATCGAAAGTGGCGACGGCCCCGTCACCGTATTCGACCCCGGCTTCCCCCTGCACTGGCGCGTGGTTTAACCCGCCAGTTTTGCAGCCAGATCGCGGGCGCGACCTCCGGTGCGCAGCATCGACCAGATCGCGTCTGCCTCGTCCCCCCCAATGAGTTTCGACGCTTTGGCCCGGACGCGGTCTTCCCGATCCGCCAGAGAAATCGGGGCCATCAGATCATGCGTGACCTCGCGTCGCACGCCGTCGCGCCGCAGCAGCTCCAGATGGGCCTGGGTCTCGGTGAGGGTTTCATCCGCCTCGACCGTGATGCGGTCTCGAAAAGAGCGAATGCGAGGATCAGCGCAGACCTTTTCGGTGTAACTGCTTGGCAAAGCGGTGTCGTAGCCGAGCGCCTGCATAGCGATCACCGTGCGATAGGAAAACTTCGCCCCCAGCCCTGTGGTCGGAGACATCTGGTTGCAGACACTCATCCAGCGTGGATGGGTTTTGACCTTGATTTCAGCCACTTCGGGTTCGGCAATATCAAGACGTAGAGCAGCCTCAAGCGCGGCGTGTAAACCGTGGCAGCAGGCGTGGAACTTGTGGCTGACCGATTCGAACAGCCATTCCTCCCCCAACCCGTCCAACGCCGTCGACGCATCCGCCGCGCCCTGATGGGTGGCGCCAAAGCCGTACTGGCCCTCTAGCGCACTCGCATTGGGCTCAAAGCCCCGTTTGATCAGCAACGCGGCCTCGACCCCGGCTGATGCGGCCAATCCTGCATTGTAGGGTTTGCCCATGGTGCCGAACTGAGCTTTCAGGCCGGCCGAGCGCGTGGATGTCAGGCCCAGAACTTGCTGCATCTGGTTCGCATCAAACCCAAGAACCCGACCCGCTGCAACCGCCGCCCCAAAGGCCCCCGCAGTCGCCGTTTGGTGAAACCCGGCCTGATAGTGATCTCGGCCGAGCCACAAACCGATCCGGATCGAAACCTCCATCCCGATCAAGGCCGCCTCCAACAGATCAACAAGGATACGGTCATCCCATTCCGAAACCGCCAAGGCCGCAGGCAGGATGGCAACCGACGGATGGCCGATATGGGCGAAATGGGTGTCGTCATAGTCCAGCGCGTGGGACACCGTTCCATTGACCAGTGCGGCCGCGCGCAGCGGTGCTGCCCCGCCGCCGAACAGATGGGCCTGCGCTGCGCCGCCCTCCTCCTGCACCATGTCCCGGACGGCAACCGACACCGGCTCGGACACACCGGCACGACCCACGGCGATCCAGTCGAGAACGGACAGAGACGTAATGGCCCGCGCCTGCGCGGTTGTGTTGACGGGGCTGGCGGCAAAACTCGCAAGCGTTGAGGTGAATCCAGACATGGCGCGCAGTCTAGCGCGCGCCGGTCGTTGGTAAAGCCTTAGCTGTAAAGCTCGGCGGCGCGCGCCTCGAATGCGCGCACGATGCGCTGCATGGCCTCGTTGAAGACAACACCAATGATCCCTTGCAGAATGGCGTTCTTGAACTCGAAATCCACGTGGAAGGAGACGTTGCACCCTCCTTCAGGAGCGTCTTCAAACTGCCAGTCTGATTTCATGTATTTGAACGGGCCGTCCAGATATTCAGTGTCGATCTTCTTTTGACCCGCAAACAAGGTCACCCGGCTGCCAAACCGTTCGCGGAACACCTTGAACGAGATCACCAGGTCCGCCTCCATCACCTCGGCCTCGCCAGCCGCATAGGTCTTGCGGATACGTGCGGCGGCGCACCAGGGCAAGAACTTGGGATAGCTCGCCACATCAGCAACCAGATCATACATCTGCTGAGCCGTATAAGGCAGGTGGCGCGTTTCCGAGTGGATAGGCATGGCAATCCGGCATTAGAAGGTGACAATGGCGCGTCATGTCGTATGTTGCGCGCCAAAGATCAAGGGGGCTGCGATGACTGACCGCGCTTATGTGATAGATGAGATGATCTCGGCCAAGGCAATTGCAGCCAGAATCGAAGAGCTTTGCCGCGAGATTACCGAAGAATTCGGCAATACCGACAAGCTGGTCGTCGTTGGCCTGCTGCGTGGCTCTTTCGTGTTCATCGCTGATCTGGTCCGTGAGTTGGACCTGCCGATCGAGGTGGATTTCCTTGAGGCCTCCTCTTACGGCGACGCGATGGAGAGCAGCCGGGAAGTGCGAATTCTCAAGGACTTGCGCGGAGCGATTGAAGGTCGCGACGTGCTGGTCGTCGAAGATATCGTCGATACGGGCCACACGCTGAACCACGTCACCAACCTGCTGCGCAGTCGTAAGCCGAAACGGCTGAAGTCCATTGCCCTGTTGGACAAGCCCAGCAGGCGCGAGGTTGATTTTCGTTCGGATTGGATCGGGTTCGAAATCCCTGACGAGTTCGTTGTGGGCTACGGAATCGACTACGCGCAGCGCAATCGCAACTTGCCGTTCATCGGCAAGGTTCGGTTTACCTGAACACGGCCTCAGCCCAGCATCTGTCGGATCGCCGCCAAAAAGACACCTGTGCCAACTGGAATTAGCGCGTCTGGGAAATCATAGTCAGGATTGTGAAGCTGGGGGTGGTCTTGCCCTGCTCCCAACCAGAACATCGCCGATTTTGCGCTTTTACCGAACTGACCGAAATCTTCCGAGAACCTTTGCGGCTCGTCGCTCAGCTTGCATGGAACGGCTTGATCCGCACAGGCCTCGGCCAGCACAGTCACCGCTTCAGCGTCGTTGGTGCAGGCCTCGAAGACATCCTCATAGGTGATCTCGGCGCTAAGGTTCTCGGACTTGGCGACCTGCTGAACCAAGGCTTCAGCATCGGCAATGAGCTTTGCCATCCGGTCGTCAGACACGGTGCGCAATGTCACCCAAAGCTCGGCCTGACCGGGGGCGACACCAAAGGTCCGCTCTCCGAGGCTGGCATGGGTGATCGTGGTCAGCGCGTAGTCGGCGTTCAGCGCGCCTGCCGTGCCGAGCCGGGTGAGTTCCGGGATCAATACAGACAAAGCGCCCGCCGGAGAAACCCCATCCTGCGGCGCGGCGGCATGAGAGGTCTTTCCGGTCAATGCAATCCGCATACCGCGAGAGGCGCAGTTTGTTGGCCCCTGGCACAGCTCAACCTCGCCGAGTTCCAGTCCCGGCAAGTTATGGAGAGAAAACACGTAATCCGGCGCAAGCTTAGCGAACGCAGGATCGTCGCGGAACGCCCTGGCCCCCTGCCCGGTTTCTTCAGCAGGTTGGAAAATCAGAACCACCCGTCCGTGCGCGGGGCGCCGTCCCTGCAACGTAAGTGCCACACCGAGAACCATCGACATATGGCCGTCATGCCCGCACAGATGCCCTTTACCCGGCACGGTCGAGACATACGGCAGCTCACAGAGTTCCTTGATCGGCAACCCATCCAGCTCGCACCGAATGGCGACGGTGGGACCGGTTGTGCCGCTGTCGAAGACCGCCGCAACTCCGTGCCCGCCGAGGTCGGTCAGCACGGAATCCGCCCCTGCGCGACGCAGCTCATCAGCCATACGCTTGGCGGTTTCACGTTCTTGCCCAGAAAGTTCGGGATGTTGATGCAAACTGTGGCGCAGCGCTGTCAGCTGCGCCAATCTATCAGGCGTCACGCTTGCCCCAGCTTCGCCTGCCGTGCCGCACGCAAACGCGCGAAATCATCCCCTGCGTGGTAGGACGAGCGCGTAAGCGGTGTCGCCGAGACCATCAGGAAACCCTTGCCATAGGCGGCTTTTTCATAGGAGGCGAACTCCTCAGGCGTCACGAAACGGTCCACCGCATGGTGCTTGGGCGTCGGTTGCAAATACTGACCAATGGTCAGGAAATCTATGTCAGCGGCGCGCATGTCATCCATGACCTGACCGACCTGCTGCTTGTCCTCACCCAGACCGACCATGATGCCGGATTTGGTGAAGATCGACGGGTCCAGTTCCTTCACCCGCTGCAACAGGCGCAGTGAGTGGAAATACCGCGCGCCGGGGCGAACCTCAGGATAAAGGCCCGGTACGGTTTCGAGGTTGTGGTTGAACACATCCGGCTTGGCCTCGACCACGGTCTCAAGCACTTCGGGTTCACATTTCAGGAAGTCCGGCGTCAGAATCTCGATCGTTGTCTTCGGCGAGCGGTGACGGACGGCGCGAATAGTCTGCGCGAAATGATCCGCTCCGCCGTCTTTCAAATCGTCCCGGTCAACCGAGGTGATCACGACGTGGTTCAGACCTAATTTTTGCACCGCATGCGCTACACGACCCGGCTCAAACGCGTCCAGCGAGTCCGGACGTCCCGTGGCGATGTTGCAGAAGGTACAGCCACGGGTACAAATCTCACCCATGATCATCATGGTAGCGTGACCCTGGCTCCAGCACTCGCCCACGTTGGGGCATCCGGCCTCTTCGCACACCGTCACCAGATTGTTTTCACGCATGATCTTATGCGTCTCGGCATAACCCTTGCCGCCGGGCGCCTTAACCCTGATCCATTTCGGCTTCTTAGGCTGGGCGTTGTCCGGGCGATGCGCCTTTTCGGGGTGACGTTGTTCTGGGATTTTCAGATCGCGCACGGGCAGTTTTCCTAACTTTGGGTCAACTTTGTGTACCCATAACATAAAACACTCACGCCTGTTACACCAGCGACGCATAGCCGCTATGCACGTATCTCGCGAGCGCCAAATTAGTTTAGCCTTAAACTATATTTTTCGCACGAAAAATCAATAGACAAGCCAATCAAACCTATCTTGCAGATGCAGCATTTCATGGATTGCAGGCAATTTAGAACTGATTTAAATCGCCAGAAAGTCACAACTGAATCACAGGAACTTGAACATGAAGACCGGAGCAAAATTGCCCGATGTGACCTTCCACACGCGCGTCCGCGACGAGGCCGTCGAAGGCCCCAACCCGTTCCGCTGGGAAGACAAGACTACCGCCGACTATTTCGCTGGCAAACGGGTGATCCTGTTCTCGCTGCCCGGCGCTTTCACCCCCACATGTTCGACCTACCAGCTGCCCGGATTTGAAAACGGTTACGCCGATTTCACCGCCAAGTGTATCGACGAGATCTACTGCATGTCCGTCAATGACAGTTTTGTCATGAACAAATGGGCACAGGATCAAGGCCTGAAAAACGTCAAGGTCATCCCTGATGGTTCGGGTGAGTTCACCCGCAAGATGGGCATGCTGGTCGACAAGGACAATCTGGGCTTTGGCATGCGCTCGTGGCGCTATGCGGCCATCATCAATGACGGCGTTGTCGAAGCCTGGTTCGAAGAGCCCGGCCTGATGGATAACTGCCCCGAAGACCCCTATGGCGTGTCCTCGCCCGAGACTCTGATCCAGCATCTGGAAGCCGCCGCCGAGCCCGCGTTGGCGTAAATCTCTTGCTTAAGCGCTGAATACAGGCCCGCTTCTGGCGGGCCTTTTCATATCCGCGTGGCCGATACGATCTGTTCCCCCACATCCCGTATCACCTGAGCCAAACGATCCACCCATCCGTCGTCTGTTGTTGATGCACGCCGAACAAGCCCCACCATGCGCGCCGGTTGCGGGGCGCCGAAACGCAATAGCTTCATGCCTGGAACCGCCTCTGATTCCGATTTCGCGGCCAGTTCGGGCATCAGGGTCAGGCCGAACCCCTCGGCAACCAGCCGGGAAAGCGTCGCAAGCGAAGAGGCCCCCATGTTGATCTGCCCACTGCCCCGGTCCTGCCCGCAGACCTCAAGTGCTTGATCCGTCAGGCAATGGCCATCCTCCAACAACATCAACTGCGCCGATTGCAAATCCAGAGGGCGCAGCATCTCAGGGCTGGTTTTCACACGTTGCAGCCGAGCGGCGCTGCCTGCCAGCAGGAAGTGATCCTGGAACAACGGCGTTTCGCGGAATTCCGAGCCGCCCGCCGGCAGGGCCAGAACTGCAGCGTCGATCTCACCTTCGCGGAGCAATGATAGCAACCGTTCGGTCCTCGCCTCGCGGATCTGCACACGCAGCGAAACATCTGCGGCGCGTAGACCAGCCAGAACGCCGGGCAGAAGATACGGAGCAATTGTCGGGATGATCCCGATCGACAACGACCGATGGCCGCCAGAATGATCCCGCGTGAACTGGTCCAACCGTACTGCTGCCCCCAGTACCAGACGCGCATGCTCCAGAACGTCTCGCCCCAGCGGCGTAAGCAGGATGTCCCGCGCCTGACGCTCGAACAGAACACCACCCAGCGTTTCCTCAAGAGACTTGATCTGAACGGACAGCGCAGGTTGCGACACGTTGCAGACCTGCGCGGCGCGGCCAAAATTGCGCTGCTCGGCCACGGCTTGAAAGTACTGCAACTGTTTGAGTGTGAAATTCATAGCCTCTGATTATCACCAAGGGCCGAAACCACAATAGAGACTTATACCTAGCCAATCATGCGATCTTGCCCAGAAAGTTCCTCATAGTGTCGTTTCAGGCGCTGCAAAGCAATGCGCAGAACGATCTTGCCTGAGCGCGCGGACCAGCCCATGCGTTTTTCGGCCAACTCCAGCCCCTCAAGATAGCAACAACAGCGTAGCGCGACGTCGCTCAGCCCTGGACCAAGGTCCGACAACGCGCGCACCACACGGTCCTTTGCTTCGGAGGCCCCTCGCCCACCGTGAGATTCACTGTCGAAACTGCCGCGCCCGCCCCCGGTCAGAAAGCGATCCCAGTTCTGCGCAACTTGCGGACCGATCTGCGCAAGTTCAAAGTCTTCGCGCAAACGTTCCCCGGCGCGGACAAGCGTTTCATCGAGAAAGGGTTTGCCGTCCCGGTCCCGCCGCCGCGCCAAAGCGATCAACGGGCTTTCCGCAGCACTATAGCGCATACGTCGTGTGCGTTCCGGAGCGTCTCCATTAGACTTCGGCTGAAACGCCGCCTGTGCCTCGGCCATGCCAAATTCATTGCGCGACCGGGCTTTGTTTTCCGCCTCAGCCACCAACCGGTTAAGCGCCGCGCGCCCGGAAGTTGAGATCCGGTACCGGGAAATACGGCCCGGATTGTCGCAGGAAATCCAGTCTTGCAAGGCAAGCGCCTGTGCGATCTTGCAATCAACAACGGCCGTCCTTGTGGTCCCGGCCTCACCGGTGTCACGCACGACCACGGCCTTATCCATATCCTCGGCCACCGCCAGAACCGATCCGGTCTCACACAAGCGCCGCAGCACACGCAGCGCTTCACCCTCGAATGAGCCGTCCTCTTGATCGTCCTGTCCGCTGACGTCAAAACGGCGCGTCCGCTCCGAGACCGAGAAATGCGTCTCGGCCAGCGATTGCAGGGCTGCATCGACCAAAGGATCATCGCGGCGCATTTCGACCCGGCGGATTTGTCTGAGAATGGTCGAGGCATGGCACCCGGCCGATCTTGCGATATCCCGGATCGACTGACCGGTTTCCGTGTGCGCAAGGTAGCGCTGTGCCCCCTCAGGAACCCATGCCGGAATAGAGAATGCCACGTTGTTTTCCATATTCATTTGCCCTCGTCGACAAAACAGACTGCCACTTTTGCCCCCCGAAATTAAAGTTAACCAAATCTAACTAGAGGTGGTTTCGTTACTCGTTCGTTAACCCCGAAGCGCAGCAACCAGATTTGATTCAAAAAGATAAACAGTCGTGAAACCATCGTTCGGGGCGACCCGTAAGGGCGCAACACCCGCTTAGGTTGTGTGACAAACAGGGCGTCAATTCCCCGAACAAGAGGCACCTGAAATGCAAGACCTGATGACCATGATCACGACCCTGCGCCGCCCCCGTCTATTGGCGCGTGCTGCAAAATTCGGGGCGCAGGATTACAACCGTGATCGGCATCTTCAACGCATCCTGGGCTATGGTCGACTGCCCGGAAATGGGGCCGCTCTGATGCGGCTTATGGATATGGAGAGAGAACAGAATACGCAGCGAAAAGAAGAGGATGCCGCCTATTCTCTGGTCCGGCATCTTGATCTTCTGATTGCGCTTTTGGGTGAGGCGCAGCTGTACCAAGCCAGCCGCGCCGCACAGTTCGAGTGATCAGGTAAACGCGTCCGGCATCGAGGCTTTCTTGTCGGCAATATAAGCCTCGAGCGCCTCTTTGGTGGCCGGGTCCATCTGCGGCTGCTGGTAGTTGGCCAGCAGATGCTCGACCCGGGCCGAGGCCAGCTGACGCGTATCGCGCGAACCTTCGTCCTGCCAGGTCTCGAACGGTTTGTAATCCAGCACCTCAGTTTTCCAGAAGGCTTCCTTGAAGTTGGCCTGCGTGTGCTCGCAGCCAAGATAGTGACCGCCCGGCCCAACTTCGCGGATTGCACCCATCGCCTGTGCGTTCTCGTCGTAGGCTACGCCTTTGGCCAGACCGTGCAGAACACCCAGTTGATCGGCGTCCATGACGAACTTTTCAAAGTCCGCAACCAGACCGCCTTCGAGCCAGCCGCACGAGTGCAGCATGAAGTTCACGCCCGACATCAGACCCATATTCAGCGAGTTCGCGGTCTCGTAAGCCGCCTGCGCATCCGGCAGTTTAGAACCACAGAACGACCCCGCAGAGCGGTAAGGCAAGTTCAGACGACGTGCCAGCTGGCCTGCACCATAGGTGATATGCGCGGCCTCGGGTGTACCAAAGGTCGGCGCGCCCGAGTTCATGTCGATCGAAGTCACGAACGCACCAAAGATCACGGGTGCACCCGGACGGATGATTTGGCTATAGGCGATGCCCGCCAGAACCTCGGCCAGAACCTGCGTCAGCGTCCCTGCAACCGACACCGGCGCCATCGCACCACCGACGATGAAAGGCGAGACGATGCAAGCCTGATTGTTCTTCGCATAAACCTCTAGCGACCCCATCATCACATCGTCGAAGGTCATCGGCGAGTTGATGTTGGTCAGTGAGGTCATCACGGTGTTGTTCTGAACGAAATCCTTACCGAACAGAATCTCGCACATCTCAACCGAATCCTGCGCGCGGCTGGGATCGGTTACGGAACCCATGAAGGGTTTGTCCGACAGGCTCATATGGGCCATCAGCATATCGAGGTGGCGTTTGTTCACCGGAATATCGGTCGGTTCGCAAACGGTACCGCCCGAGTGGTGCAGCCACTTGGACATGTAGGCCAGCTTCACGAACTTGTTGAAGTCATCCATGGTCGCATAGCGACGACCACCCTGCGCATCACGCACAAACGGAGGGCCATAGACAGGCGCCAGAACCAGGTTACGGCCACCGATCACCACCGATTTCTCAGGGTTGCGGGCGTGCTGAGTGAACTGGCTTGGGGCTGTTTTGATCAGCTGACGCGCCAGACCACGCGGGATGCGCACGCGTTCACCATCAACATCTGCACCTGCATTGCGCCAACGCTCCAGCGCGGCGGGATTGTCGACAAAGTTGACGCCAACCTCTTCCAGAATCGTTTCCGCGTTGTACTCGATGATCTCCAACGCTTCTTCGTTGAGGACCTCAAAGTTCGGAATGTTCCGCTCAATGTACTTTGCGGTGTCGATCCGAACCGCAGTGCGTTCTGCCCGGCGGGCGGCTCCGCCACCACCGCGACCTCGACGACGTGCTGATGCTTCAGCCATTTTCCCTCACCATACTCTGGATGTCTTGATTGGGACCCTCTCTACCCCGACAACACCCTCATCTGTTGGAGGATAACGGCTATTGGCACATAAAAGCGACATCTCGCGGCCATGACGCGCCTATTTGGAACGATATCTCACGTCTCGCTCACATCCTCCCACTCAACGCTCTGAATGCCCGGCTCGAGGATCAGAGGCGCGGCGATCTTGTGCTGAACACTTTCGGGATGATCTTCGGTGGAAACGAGAATCTCAAGTGTTTGCAGACCTTTGTCGTCTGCATCTCCCTTTTGGAACCCGACAATGCGCACCCCGTTTTGCGCCAAAGCCTGTAGTGCCGCCGCCCGAACCTCGGCCTGCGCATCCGCCGCGCACTGAACGAGGATGCGGAACTCCTGCGTCAAGGGAACCCCGGCACGTGTCGTTTTTTTCAACCATTTCACCAAAGGCCGCAGCCCCAGATTCACGAAAATGACGAACCCCGTCATCATGATCGCAAAGATCCAGGCCCCACTTCCGGCCATCATCCCCACAGCCGCTGAACACCACAAGGTCGCGGCCGTATTCAGGCCGTGAATGGTGAACCCGTGCCGAAAGATGATACCTGCCCCAAGAAACCCGATCCCCGATACGACCTGCGCGGCCACGCGAGTCGGGCTCACCTCATCCGGATAGAGCGCCGAGAACACCACAAAAGCCGCAGCGCTCAGGGCCACCAGCGCATTGGTGCGCAACCCCGCCATCCGTTGGCGCACCTGACGCTCGGACCCGATCAGCGCCCCGCAGAACATGGCCAACGCCAGATTCAAAGCGGCAAGTTCAACAGCTATGGGCAAACGCATCTCTCCTGTTCCGAGTGTCCGCATAACGCAGACGGAAAGATCGTCATATTTTTGTTACAAAACTTTTACAATAGCCGAAGCGCAGTTTCCCAGAAATGCAGGTATCTGCCCTTCAGCAAAGACCTTTCTCTTGCGAATTCGTCACGCTTGGCCTATGGCCCGCACATGAGTGATACATCCCACGACCGCCTTCTGATCATCGACTTCGGCAGCCAGGTTACACAGCTGATTGCACGCCGTCTGCGCGAGCTGAATGTCTATTGCGAAATCCATCCCTACCAGAACGTCAACATGGAATTTGTGCGCGAAATGGCGCCCAAAGCGGTGATATTTTCGGGCGGGCCGGACAGTGTCACGCGTGAGGGTTCTCCGCGCGCGCCGCAAGAGATTTTCGACTATGGCGTTCCGATCCTGGGCATTTGCTATGGCCAGCAGGTGATGATGCACCAACTGGGCGGCAAGGTCGAAAGCGGCCATGGCACCGCCGAGTTTGGCCGCGCCTTTGTCACTCCGAAAGGTCAGCTGGATATTCTGAAAGACTGGTTCGCGGATGGTGATGAACAGGTCTGGATGAGCCACGGCGACCATGTCAGCGAAATTGCTCCGGGGTTTGAGGTTTACGGCACCTCCCCCAACGCGCCGTTTGCCATCACCGCAGACAGCAAGCGCCATTTCTACGCTGTGCAGTTCCACCCCGAGGTGCATCACACCCCCAAGGGCGCGAAACTGTACGAAAATTTTGTGAAGCTCGCCGGGTTCAGCGGCGACTGGACGATGGGTGCCTATCGCGAACAGATGATCGAGAAGATCCGCAAGCAGGTTGGTGACAAGAAAGTCATCTGCGGCCTGTCTGGCGGCGTCGACAGCTCGGTGGCCGCGATCCTGATCCACGAGGCGATCGGTGATCAACTCACCTGCGTCTTTGTTGACCACGGGCTGCTGCGCAAGAACGAGGCGCAGGAAGTCGTCGGCATGTTCCGCGACAACTATAATATTCAGCTGATCCATGCGGATGAGAGCGATTTATTCCTGGGCGAACTGGACGGTCAAAGCGACCCCGAGACCAAGCGCAAGATCATCGGCAAACTGTTTATCGACGTCTTCCAGAAACACGCCGATACCATCGACGGGGCCGAGTTCCTGGCCCAGGGCACGCTCTACCCTGACGTCATCGAGTCCGTCTCTTTCAGCGGAGGCCCTTCGGTCACGATCAAGTCGCACCACAATGTTGGTGGCCTGCCCGAGAAGATGGGCCTGAAGCTGGTCGAACCCCTGCGTGAGCTGTTCAAGGATGAAGTTCGCGCGCTGGGTCGCGAACTGGGCCTGCCCGACGGCTTCATCGGCCGCCACCCCTTCCCCGGACCGGGTCTGGCCATTCGCTGCCCGGGTGAGATCACCCGTGAGAAGCTCGAAATCCTGCGGGAAGCGGATGCAGTTTACATCGACCAGATTCGCAAACACGGGCTCTATGATGAAATCTGGCAGGCCTTTGTAGCGATTCTCCCCGTCCGAACCGTCGGTGTCATGGGCGATGGCCGTACATATGACTACGCCTGCGCACTGCGTGCCGTGACGTCAGTTGACGGAATGACAGCCGATTACTACCCCTTCAGCCACGAGTTCCTGGGCGAAACCGCCACGCGGATCATAAACGAGGTCAAAGGCATCAACCGATGCACCTACGATATCACCTCGAAACCTCCGGGAACGATCGAGTGGGAATAGTCCGATTGAGCGGATGCCCCTGGGCTACGGATACGTAAACATATAAATCAAGTGGTCAGTCACGGGATTCGCGACACGCCGCTAGAACAATGAAATGGTTGCTAAAAATGTCAAATTCCGACTCCCAATATTCGCAGAGTTTTCGGATTACAACGCGCATGATCTCCTGGAATAAGCCTAGGATCGGCAAGACAATTGCATCTTGGAAGCAATGGCGGGCCTTAAAGCAACAAAAAGATATCAAACTGGAACTGGGTTCCGGAGAGAAAAACGGAACAAATGGTTGGACAACCGTAGACACCGCGCCCTGCGACTTTCGCTATGATTTGCGCAATGGCATCCCGCTTCCAGACAACTCAGTTTCTGCACTCTATGCGTCTCACTTCCTGGAACACCTGAGCTACAAAGATCTCTGCACGTTCATTCCCGAATGCCACCGCGTTCTGAAATCCGGTGGTACTTTCTCGGTCTGCGTTCCCAATTTCCGCCTCTTCATCGAGGCCTATATGGAGAACCGGGAGTTTGAGCCCAAAGAAGGTCAATTTCAGCCTGCCGTCGTCTCAACAGGGTCCAACATGGATCAGATAAACTACATTGCTTACATGAACGACGAACATAAGTATATGTTTGATCAGGAAAACCTCTTGGCTATCCTCAAGAAAGGTGGTTTCGAAACTGTCGAAAAACGGGGGTTCGATCCGGAGCTTGATCTTGCTGAAAGGGACTATCAGTCCATCTACGCCCTCGCCACAAAAGCCTAAGATGTTCGCCGCAAACTGAAGGAAAGAGATTGAGGGAAGCGTCTGGCTCGATTGGCAAGGCCGCTCTGTGGATGACCGGCGCTATTGCCTCGTTCTCCTCAATGGCAGTCGCCGGTCGAGAACTGAGCCTGCATCACGATACTTTCGAGATCATGATGTATCGCAGTTTTGTCGGCGTGATCATCGTAGCGCTAGTACTGACGACGACCCGCAAATGGCATCAGGTCACGACCGAGCGTCTTGGTTTGCACGCCCTACGCAACACGTTCCATTTCACTGGCCAAAACCTCTGGTTCTACGCGGTCGGAGTGGCTCCTCTGGCGCAGGTCTTTGCGCTTGAGTTCACCCAGCCGATCTGGGTAATCCTGCTCTCTCCGCTGCTGTTAAAAGAGCGCCTGACCGCTATCCGCATGACATCGGCACTGATCGCGTTTGCTGGCGTTCTGATGGTGACAAGACCCGGAACCTCAAGCCTTTCGCCGGGCATTCTAATGGCTGCTGGAAGCGCGATTTTCTTCGCGTTTACAACAATCACGACGAAACAACTCACCCACCATGCAAGTATCGGATGTATCGTATTTTGGCTGACTGTGATGCAGGCTGTTCTGGGCACGATTGCGGCAGGGGTAGACCAGCAGATCGCATTGCCAACACTGCAGACGGCACCCTTTTTGTTGCTGGTTGGTCTGGCCGGTCTTTTGGCGCACTTCTGTATCACAAACGCGCTTGCAATCGCCCCCGCGACCGTGGTGGTGCCGTTCGACTTTGCCCGCCTGCCGACGATCGCAGTTGTCGGTATGCTTCTTTATCATGAACCACTGGATCACTGGACGCTGCTCGGAGCAGCCGTGATCTTTTCAGGTATCTTTCTGAATGTTTGGTCCGAAAATCGTAACAGTTTAGCAACAGTTCGTGCCGACACTCATAAGAAGTAACGCACGGTCACTAGTTGACGATAAAATAGACACCGAGACAGTATCGGGCATTCAAATCGAGCGGGTCGGCATCCGTACACTCACACGATGCCATACAGGCCTTCAAGGGACAGTAAGGGAGGAATACATGAGAAAGGCGCTACTATCAGCGTGCGCGCTTTGCGTGGGGGCAACGACCGGGTACGCTGGCGGTCTGGACCGAAGCGGTCAGGGCATCAACCTGATTTTTGAGGAAGGATCGGTCGCGCAATTTCGGTTGGGTTACACTGACCCAAGCGTTAGCGGGACAATGCCAAACATATTCGGGTCGTTGGAGCCTATCGACTCCGGAAACGTCGCGAACGACTTTTTTACCCCTCACTTGGGGTACAAAACGTCGCTGACCGATCAACTTGATTTCGCGATTATGTATGACCAGCCGTTTGGTGCAGATATCGCTTACTCGCCTGACTACCCGCTATCTCAGGGCGGCACACCGAGTGACGTATTGAGAGCGACAGCGGACACTGACGCAATCACAGCTTTGTTGCGATACAAATTCGACAACGGTTTCAGTGCTATTGGCGGGATCAGGGCACAACGGGTACAGGCAAATGTTGGAGTACCCATAGCAGGTAACTACACTGTCGACACTGATGCCGAAATTGATTTTGGATATGTTGTTGGCGTGGCTTGGGAAAAGCCTGAAATTGCTGCGCGGGTGGCACTGACCTACAACTCAAAGATTTCCCACGATCTTTCCCAGACCGAAACCATCGGCGGAACAGTGGTTGAATCCTCGTCAGAGATTGAAACACCTCAATCTGTAAACTTGGATTTTCAAACCGGAGTGGCCCCAAAAACTCTGTTGTTTGGCTCGATTCGCTGGGTTGACTGGCCGCAATTGGTCTACAATCCGCCAAACTACCCGCCGACTTCGCCGCTCGTAGACTACGACAACGCCACGTACACGTACACGCTGGGGTTGGGCTACCAATTTTCGGAAGAATTTTCTGGTGCTGTAACTTTGGGTTACGAAACCGACGAAGGCGAACCAGTTTCCAATTTGGGACCAACTGACGGTTTTTGGAGCATTGGGGTCGGCGGGACATACTCGCTTGAAAAAGCCAAAATCTCAGCTGGTGTTCGATACACTGACATTGGGGATGCTACTGCAGATGGCGCTGGTGGTGTGACTGCTGACTTCACAGGCAACAGCGCTTGGAGTGTCGGTTTCCAGATCACCTACGCACTGGACTAATCAACCCCAGACAAAAACCAATCAGACCCCGCCGTTTCGGTGGGGTCTTTTTGTTTCCGCATCTTTCGGGTCGCCGCATGAACTCAAAGCTGCCACAACCTGTTCATGGAACAACAAAAACACCTGTCCCCCCGCGCATGGGCTGAACTTTCGCTGCTGGGTATCATCTGGGGCGCCTCTTTCGTTTCAATTCGGATTGCGCTGGACACGATACCAGTGATGACTTCGGTGCTGCATCGAACATTCTGGGCAATGCTGGCCTTGTGGTTGGTCGTTTGGCTCAAGGGCCTGAATGTTCCGACCTCACCGCGCCTCTGGTTGGGTTTTCTGGTCATGGGACTGCTCAACAACGTGATTCCATTCTCGCTGATGGCGTGGGGACAGTTGTACATTGATACCGGCCTGGCGGCGATTTTGAACGCGGCAACGGCTATCTTTGGTGTTCTCGTTGCTGCCCTCTTCTTTTCCGACGAGAGGTTGACACCACCGCGCATTCTCGGCGCTGGACTGGGCTTTATTGGCGTCTCAATCGCAATCGGTATCGGCAACCTCACCAGCTTCAGCCTGCAAAACACAGCTCAACTTGCCATCCTGGCGGGCACTATCTCCTATGCATTTGCCGGCGTTTGGGCGCGCAAACACCTAAGCTCCCTGCCCCCGATTGTCGCGGCTGCAGGGATGCTGACCGGCTCGACCCTCTTCATGATCCCTATCGCACTCATGACGGACGGCATCCCAAGTCTCAACCTGCCTGCTGCCACATGGGCGGCAATCGCGTATTATTCTCTGATAGCAACGGCGGGTGCCTATCTTCTCTACTACCGGGTCCTTGCAATGGCGGGCAGTGGCAATCTGTTACTCGTAACCCTCATCATCCCACCTGTCGCGATCGTTTTGGGCGCCTTGTTACGAGACGAAGCACTGGATCCGCGCGCCTATATCGGCTTTGCCGTGCTGGCCGCGGGACTATTGATCCTCAACCGAGCCTCCCCACGCGATTGACGCCGCCGCCTACCCGATTTAGCAAAGGCAAAAACAAGGGACAGCGCAATATGATCTACAGCTCGGCAAGAGATTGGCGTGGGGCTGCACGCAAGAAGGTGCTGTTTTTCGGCATGTCGGGGCTGGGCAAGACCTATGTATCCAACATCCTGCGGGACAGCGGCGGCTGGTTTCACTACTCGGTCGACTACCGGATCGGTACCCGCTACATGGGCGAATACATCGCCGATAACGCCAAGGCTGAGGCGATGAAAGTCCCGTTCCTGAGGGATCTTCTGCTGTCGGATTCGATATATATCGGCTCGAACATCTCGTTCGAAAACCTGACCCCAGTTGCATCCTACCTTGGCAAACCCGGCAATCCGGCGCTTGGCGGTTTGGAGATGTCCGAGTACCGCCGCCGACAGGAGCAATTCCGACTGGCAGAAATTCACGCCCTACTCGACACCGAATACTTCGTGGATCGAGCAGAGCGTCTCTATGGTTATCCGCATTTCATCTGCGACACTGGCGGGTCGATTTGCGAGTGGGTCGACCCGGATGATCCAGCGGATCAACTGATGTCCGAGCTGTCAAAACAAGCGCTGATGATCTGGCTGAAGGGCGACGACGACCACACGGCCGAGCTGGTCCGACGCTTTGACAAGGCCCCTAAGCCGATGTCCTATCAGGCTGAATTCCTGACCCGAGTCTGGACTGAATATCTGGATCAACACGGCTGCAATGAGGGTGACGTAGACCCCGACGCGTTCATCCGGTGGACCTACGCTCAGGCGCTTGCTCATCGTCAGCCCCGGTACGAGGCGATGGCGAGAAACTGGGGCGTTACGATAACGGCCAAGGATATCGGAAAGGTGCGCGATGCGGCTGATTTCGATGAGTTGATCGAGCGCACCCTTGAGACCGGGCGCGATCGCGCCTAACTACCTCATCCTAACCTATTCAGAAGTCTGACCCAATGCCGATCAAAATCCCATCCGAACTGCCCGCCTTTGACGTCCTGACCCAGGAAGGCGTCATGGTCATGGCTGCGGATCAGGCAATGCGGCAGGATATTCGCCCCCTGCGGATCGGGCTGCTGAACCTGATGCCCAAGAAGATCCAGACCGAGAACCAGTTCGCGCGTCTGATCGGGGCCACTCCACTGCAGATTGACCTGTCTCTGATCCGGATGACCGAACATCGGACCAAGAACACCGCCGCTGCGCACATGGCTGAGTTCTATCAGCCGTTCAAGGACGTGAAGGACCAGAAGTTCGACGGCCTGATCATCACCGGTGCGCCGATCGAACATCTGGAATTCGATGATGTCACCTATTGGGAAGAACTCCGCGAGGTGTTTGAGTGGACTCAGACCAATGTCCATTCCACATTCGGGGTCTGCTGGGGCGGTATGGCGATGATCAACCATTTCCACGGTGTGAAAAAACACATGCTGGACGCCAAGGCCTTTGGCTGTTTCCGGCATCGGAACCTCCTCCCGTCCTCGCCGTTTTTGCGGGGCTTTTCGGATGATTGCGTTATTCCCGTCAGCCGCTGGACCGAGATGAAACAGGCCGAGATCGACGCCGCGAACGGCCTCGTCACCTTGCTTGGCAGCGATGAAGCAGGTCCTTGCCTTGTCGAGGACCCGGCGCATCGTGCGCTCTATATCTTCAACCATTTCGAATATGACAGCGATACGTTGAAGCAGGAATATGATCGGGACATCGCCAATGGCACACCGATCAACGTGCCGATGAACTACTATCCGGATGATGATCCGACGCAGGCGCCGCAGAACCGGTGGCGCAGCCATGCGCATCTGCTCTATGGTAACTGGATCAATGAAATATATCAGTCCACACCATTCGATATGAGTGAAATTGGCCGTTAAAATCTGGATACTTCTGACGCTGGGCCTGATCGGCTTTGCAGCGTTTACCCTGTGGCGCGCTGCCCAGAGCGAGGCCCGCGCCGCGCAGGCGTTTCCGCCCGAAGGCCAGATACTCGACGTAGAAGGAATTGCCGTGCACGCGGTTGTCATGGGGAATGGACCTGATGTGGTCTTGATCCACGGCTCCAGCGGCAATACCCGCGACATGACCTTCGCCTTGGCCCCTATTTTGGCCGAAAACTACCGCGTGATCGTGTTTGACCGTCCCGGCCTTGGCTATTCCGACAGTTTCAATCCCGAAGGTGAGACCATTCAGGAACAGGCGGATATTCTCCAGCGTGCAGCCGCCAAACTTGGCGCAGAGAAACCCATCGTCGCCGGGCAAAGCCTTGGAGGGTCGGTGGCGCTGGCCTGGGCGGTGACCCGTCCCAAAAACCTCTCGGCCCTTGTGCTGATCGCCCCGGCCGCGATCCCGTGGGAGACACCGCTAGACAATTTCAACCGGCTGGCCGCGACGGACCTTGGCAATGCGCTTGCCCTGCCCCTGATCACCTCCTACCTGCCGGAGTCTTATGTCGAAACGGCCCTCGACAAAGTGTTTGCCCCGCAAACTGCGCCCGAAGGCTATGCCGAGCATTTCGGCCCCGCCCTGACGATGCGCCGCGCCTCGATGCATGCCAACGCAAAACAACGGGTTCGGCTCTTGGAAGAGGTTGAGCGTCTGCAGCCCCGATACGGTGAAATCTCTGTACCTACCGAAATCATTCACGGCACGGCAGACACGACCGTCAAGCTGGATTGGCACTCAACCCGCTTGATCGAACAAATCCCCGGTGCCGAGCTGATCGAGTTGCGGGGCATTGGCCATATGCCCCAGGTCGTCGCAGCCGAAGAGGTCGCCGCCGCCATAGACCGCGCCGCACAACGGGCGGGTTTGCGTTAGGCCAGCACCTAATCCATAGTAAGATATGGATTTTATCGCGAGGTAGCTCATGGCCCGGTCAGAAAAAGGTGCAATCGAGAAGTATTACCGCAAGAAAGCGCCCGGCGACGTGCGCAAAATGATCGAAAAGGCTAACAAGGGCGACATCCTGAATCCAAGCTATCCTTACGCCGAAAAAATGAAGACCAAAGACTATGAGCAGCAGATCGAAGCGCTGCAAATCGAACTGGTCAAAATGCAATCCTGGGTCAAAGAAACCGGCCAACGCGTCGCGATCATCTTTGAAGGTAGAGATGCGGCGGGAAAAGGAGGCACCATCAAGCGGTTCCGCGAGAACCTGAACCCACGCGGGGCGCGGAATGTTGCGCTCAGTAAGCCCTCAGATTCCGAGCGCAGCCAGTGGTATTTCCAACGCTATATCCAGCACCTGCCCTCGGCCGGTGAGATCGTTTTTTTCGACCGCAGCTGGTACAACCGAGGTGTCGTGGAAAACGTCTTTGGGTTCTGTAATCAGGAGGAGCGCGAACGGTTCTTCCGTCAGGTGTTACCGCTGGAAACCGGGTTCGTGAACGACGGGATAAGTCTGTTCAAGTTCTGGCTGAATGTCGGCCGGGCGGAACAGCTGAACCGCTTTTTGGCGCGTGAGACGGATCCGCTCAAACAGTGGAAACTCAGCCCAATCGATATCGCCGGATTGGAAAAATGGGATGAATACACTCAGTCGATTTCTGAAACTCTGACCCGATCACATTCGGAAAACTGTCCTTGGACCATCGTGCGGTCTGACGACAAGAAACGCGCGCGCCTTGCAGCGATCCGAACGGTGCTGCTGGCTTTGGATTACGATGAAAAAGACGAAAAAGCCATCGGCGAGAATGATCCGAATATCTGCGGCGGGCCGGATGTTTGGGAGTCCTGACATAAAAAAGGTCTGGGCAAGAATTGATTGCTTGGACGTTGGACCATTCGCTGAAATTGGACTATCTCTTGGCACCCGAACACGTGAAAAACCAATAACCTGAGGCCAGAATGACGAAGCGCGGGTATCACCATGGAAACCTGAAGCAGGCCTTGATCGAGGCCGCGCTGTCGTTGATCGAAGAGAAGGGCCCCACTGGTTTCACCCTGTCCGAGGCCGCCAAGACCGCCGGGGTCACTCCGGCTGCTGTCTATCGGCACTATCACGGGCGTGAGGACCTGATTGCCGAAGCCGCCCGCCAAGGGTTCGAGATGTTCGCCGACCTGATGCAATATGCCTATGACGAGGGTCAGCCATCCGCTCTGGCCGCGTTTGAGGCCACCGGGCGCGCCTATCTGGCCTTTGCCCGAAAGCATCCCGGCCACTACATCGCCATGTTCGAAAGTGGGATTTCCCCGAACCGTACGCCCGAGCTGTCTTTGGCGTCAAACCGGGCCAAAACGGTTCTGGAGAAGGCAGCTGCGGACCTGTCGCAACATATCCCACCGGAAAAGCGCCCACCTGCGTCAATGTTCTCGGCCCATATCTGGGCGATGAGTCACGGTGTGGTCGAACTTTATGCACGCAACGCGACCGGTGCGACCTCGCCCTTTTCGCCCGAGGACCTTCTGGAAAGCGGGATTGGGATTTACCTGCGTGGGCTGGGTCTGGTGCCGCAAGACGACTGATCCTCAGAACAATCGGCTTCCCTGATTGGCGCTGAGGCCTGACGAGACGTTGATCAAATCCATCTCTCCCATCCCTTTGATCTCGACCCGCCCCAGGTCTGAGACCTGAAACTCATCGATCAACGCGTATTTCATCGCCTCCGGCGCGACGATGTTCATCGGGTTTGCGAAGACCTGCAGGCGCGCGGCGATGTTCACGGCTGGGCCAAACACGTCATAGACATATTTCTGAATGCCCACGACCGACCCGACAGCCGGCCCCATACCTAAACCGATCCGGGCCTGCCATTTATGCGGATGGCTTTCGTTTCGACGTTCCAGATACCGCAAGAAGCGCACCGCGCAATGGGCGACAGCCGTGGCATGGTCGGGCGTTGCATCCGGCATGCCAGAGACGGCCAGATAGGCGTCCCCAATCGTTTTGATCCGCTCGCAACCGTATTGCTCGACGATCCGGTCGAACGCCGTGAAGATATCATTCAACTCGCTCAACGTGACCGTCGGATCGGTTTTGGCGGCAAAGTCCGTGAACCCGACGAAATCCAACATCACCACCGAGACTTCGTCGAACAGCTGAGGGGTCACGACGCCAAAGGTCTTGAATTCTTCATACACAGCGCGGGGCATCACGTTCAGCAAGAGGCGTTCCACCCTCTCCTTCTCGCGCTCCAATTCACGCGTGTTGCGCTCGACCATGGTCGAGTAGCTGTCGATCATGCTCTCCAGCTCGCGAATGCGCGTGATGTTCTGGCATTCCACGATCAGCACCTGTTCCGACAACCCACTGGCCAGTGAGACAGTGACCGCAAAGATCAGAGTCCGGCGCTTGGGTTTGATCTGAAGCTCGACCGAATACCGCAGGCCGGATTGTTTGACGTCCTCCAGCTCCTTGATGTCTAGATCAGGTAGGATATCCAACAGAGATTGCTTTTTCTCGGGCTTGCCAAACCATTCGGCGAAAGGACTGTTGTGAAAAACGAATTGGAGATCAGAGGCCCGCACAACCGCAACCCCAACGCCGATGGCACGCAGAAGCTGTTCATTGATGGCAAGGATGCTCATGCCGCGTCACGGCTGACGATGATCGAGCGTTTGCCTTCAATCGCGCCAAGGGCCGTTTTGATATCGCGCTCGGACATGCCATGCATCTCGAGCGCTTCGCCGAATAGCTCTGCCATAACATCGAAATGGTCATGTGAAATGCCAAGATGCCGATGCACGGCCTCGATCCTGTCGTCACTGAACGCTGCGGGACCACCGACCAGGGAAGAGACGAACTTGGTCTGATGGTCAATCAGGCGCGGCATGTCGATATCTTCGAAGAAATGCCCGATTTCGTCGGACTCAAGCGCTATTTCGTAGAAACTCATCACCACACGGCTGATGGTTTTGAAGCCGCCGTATTTCTCGTAAAGCGTTTGTGACACCCCAACACCCAGTCAATAACCAGAAATAACGCCACAACCTTATATCAAATTGGTATTTTTGTTAATGCTTTTGAAAACTTGAGGTCTTAGGCCTCGGTTTTCCACTAGGGTGCTCGAAACAGGCTTCAGACAAGAAGGTCTGTATCAGTTGGAATGAACCCAACAAACCCACCATGGTCGAGCAATTTTTTTTGCCCTCCAAAGCGCCAACCAAGCTTGCGTTTTGCCGCCAACAGCTCGCGTCGCGCGCGGAACCATAACGGGCCTTTGTCCAAGCCTGCATTGGTGGATTGATCACCTTCCCGCTCGCTTGTCTTGACCTGTTCGAGATCTTGCTGCTGCTTCGACCAGATCATCTGCACACCCACAGCCGGGAACACCTGATACATCCGCCAATCTGGCCGAGGGATCGAAACGAAATCATCGAGATGGTCCGAGTACTGCTGAGACCAGGCCAGCAGTTTGCGACACCCCTCCTGCGACAGAACATAGGCCGCAGCACTCGGGGCCATTTCCAGCAGAGGGCGAACTGTGACGCCGCCTAACTCTTCTTCGGCGCTAAAACGCAGGCTACGCGGCGAGTAGTCCATCTTTGCGAAATCGAACCTGTCCGCGTTCTCCACAAGGCCTTCGATCACCTGCCCCAGTCGGGGCGACATCTCGACATCATCTTCGAAAATCGCAGCCGCCTTCAGGTCTTGATCAACCACTTGCTGCCAGACGGCGCGATGACTCTCGAAACAGGCGATCTCGCTTTGCTTCAAACCCCAGCGAGAGCCAACGCCCGGCACATACCCATTCCCCTCCAGAGCATCCGCCTGACGTGCATCAACCGCGCTAAAACGGATCGGGTCGGTCACGCCAGCTTTTGCGAACTGCGCCTCCATGAACGCGCGGCGTTCGGGAACCCGGTCAAGGTTTATGTAGAACACAGCTTTCTCCAGCTGCTTGTCCGCTTGCGTCACGCGTTTTCCTTTCGCTGCCTTCTATGCGCCATGCGACCGGTCATAGGCCGAGACACTTGGCTGAACATGCGACTGCCGCGCGGCTTCCCCCGGATCAAAGACCTCGATCAGCAACGGATAGCATGCGGCGGTATCCGAGGAATGCTCGGAGGAACAATCCCCACCCGGACAGGCTGAGAGGCCGACGATCAGGTCGATCTCGGCGTGGAATTCAAGGTAGTCACCCGGGCGCACCGGGCTGGCCTTCATAAAATACTGGCCGGTATCGCGCGTGAAACCGGTACACATGAAGACGTTCAGAACGTCATGCACATGGGTCTCCGCCTCGTGCAGAGGCAGATCGCAATGCTGCGCCAAAGCCCGGGTCAGGTTCGAATGACAGCAATAGTGGTAGTCATCCCCCGACAGCAACCGCCCGGTATATGGGTCGCAGCGGGTGCCGATCACGTCATGAACGGAGCCCCCAAAAGCATCAAAGCCGTACCAGTCCAGCGTATCAGCCGTGATCGTCGCCAAGGGCCGCATATTTGGGAAGGTCGACCACATGCGGTCTCCGGTCGAAAGATGCGTTCCGTGCAGGGCGCGGGTTTTACCGGAATAGAAACGTTCGGTCAGATCGTGTTTGTTCCACAGGTTTAGATCGCCTACCTGCGCGCCTTCGACGGATGTGATGCGGAAAAAAGCACCGGCTGGCACGTCGATGCAAGCGGCATCGCGCGGCGCGGCGGTGACTTCGGCAGTTTTCACGGATGTGTCCCGCAAGCGGGTCAACCGATCCAGATCAGGACTGGGCAGAGTCTCTGGCGGATAGCAGATTACTGGGCGGATGGCCTTGCGGTCCTCGGCATCACTTGGAGCCGGGAAATTTGGGGTTGAGAGTTTCACTTAGCACCTCCGCCAATTTGGGCTGTCTTGCACCTAACATCGCCAGACATAAAGCAAATACAGGACAGCGGCCAATGCTCAAATCGGTCCATTCTGACGCAACTAGCCCGCCATGCGCGCACGCCGCCGCGCCATGGATTTGCGAAATGCCCAATCGCTGAACAATGTCAGAGGCAACAGGACCCTTTCACCCAACCCGTCAATGACGACAAGTTTGCCACCGCGCTCTTGCGCGCGCACAATGTTTCCGATCCCCATGTCACCGACGATGATGCGTCCGCGCTCCAGATCGTCCAGCAACTCCAGCAAGTCGGCCCGCAGCTTCTGAAGCACATCGGGGTCTCCATTCGCAGCAACCATTTCGGCATGCAGGGACGGCGCAAGATTTCCATCAGGGCCGGTCATCTTTTCTACCACGATTGCAGGTCCCCGCGAGGTTGGCGCATAGCCCATAAACTTCGCCAGACGCTCGATCTCGGGGCAGCCACGGTGCAGCGCGGCAAGGTATTCGTTCGCTTCGCGGTTCCACTGTCGCAAATTGCCGTAACGCCATTCCGCATAGCGCGGTATGAGGTGGTTTCGCTTCGGCTCATCCACGCGGACTTTCAACAGGGCGCCATCCATTTCGGGATGTTGGAAAATCTCATAATTCTGGCTTGTACGCAGAGGCACCTGCCCGGTCAGGTCAATCATGTTCGTCCGTCTGTCCTGTGCAGAAAATTCGCGTCGAACGGCACTATATGGCTGTCATGGAACTGATACAATGCAGCCAGATCTCGCCACACAGAACGCTCATATCTAGGTGCGACGTACACTGATCAGGGGGATTGTGGCGGAGAGACAGGGATTCGAACCCTGGAGACGGTTTCCCGCCTACACACTTTCCAGGCGTGCGCCTTCGACCACTCGGCCACCTCTCCGTGAGCGCGATATGTGACGCAATGCAAAGGGATTTGCAAGGCCCCAATTCCGTGAATTCACGCCCGTTTGCACATTAGTTTGCGGACCATTCCCTACGCGAGCAATGGTCAGACTTCGTCCCCTCCGTCGCCGTCCAGATCTCCCTCGGTCATGGCTGCCGGTTCGGTGCTGGGTGCTCGTTGCTCCGGGGCTGTCGCGGTTGGGTCTTGTGATTCAGTGCGCAGGGCTTCGGGGTTACGAAGCCAAACGTCTCGTTGTGCGAATGGAATCTCGATCCCTTCTTCCACGAACCGGCGATTGATTTCGTGGTTCATGTCGGATTTGACCGACAGAACCCAATTCACGTCCCGCAGAATACCCCGGATTTCAAAGTCCAGCGAATCCGCGCCGAACCCCTGAAACACCACGCTGGGGGCTGGGTTCGCCAACACCATAGGATGAGAATTCGCGATTTCTCCCAAAATGGTCTCGACCTTGCGCGTGTCGGTTCCGTAGGCCACACCCACCGGCACGATCACCCGGCCAATCGTGTTGCCACGCGTATAGTTGGTGACAACGCCACTGATCAGATCCGAATTCGGAACAATGACATCCGTCCGGTCAAACGTCTCAATCCGCGTGGATCGGACCGAGATATCGCGGACGTAGCCCATCATGCCGTTCACATCGATCCAATCCCCTTTCGAGATGGGACGCTCGACCAGAAGAATGATTCCCGAAACGAAATTCGAAACGATGGTCTGCAGACCAAAACCGATCCCGACGGACAGGGCACCGGCGACAATCGCCAGCGATGAGAGGTCAAAGCCAGCCACCGTGATTGCAACCAGCGAAGCGAGGAAAATACCGACGTAGCCAGTGCCCGATACGATCGCATTTTGCCCGCCTGGATCAATACTTGTCTTGGGCAGCAGCGAATTGCGCAAGCCCCCCTGTAGCAGTCGCGTCAGGCCATATCCGATAGCAAACACGGCAACAAAAGTCAGGAAGTTGGATGGAGAGATCGTAACCCCGCCCAAGCTGAACCCTTGGAGGATCTGCGACCAGATCTCGCTCAGATCCGCTTCGCGCGCGCCCCAGAAAAGGGCCAGGATAGGGATCGAAACCAAGGCTAGGAAGAAACCCACCAGAACCGCGAACAAAGAATCGCGAGCGTTGTCCCCCTGCCCCGTAAACCAGCCGTATAGCGAGCTGATAAAGCGCTGCACGATCACAAGAATGGCTATCAGGATCAGCGTATTGACTGCAGGAAACACAATCGCTTCGGCCGCGTTTGTGTAGCCCAACAAGGCCAGAACAGGCGCGCTGACACCAAGCAGCAACACGATGCGCCGGACAACCTCAACAACCTGTGAAAACCCGCTGACGCGTTGGACCTCGCCGCCCTCGGTTGCTGGATCTGACCGTCGGATCTGACGAATGCGCAGCAGAAGAAGTGAGGTGACGACAATGACCGGAAAGACCACAACAGCGCGGGTGGACTCCGCTATGTTCTCAATCCTCTCGAACAGACCGATCAAGTCATGCAGGATCAGCATCACTGCCAGAATATCGACGTAGATACGAATCTCGGTGATCTGCCCCGCCGAGAATCTTCGGAAATTCTGTGCCGCGGCCATCAGGTAGACCTGCCGTCCCACCCAGTCGAAAACAAGCACGATCGCCGCCCAATACGGCACCTGCTGCAGCAAAAGCGTGCCGCGCAGCCCAAGTACACCAGTCAGGTCAATCGCAGCCGTCAGAGCCACCACACCAATCCAGGGAAGGATGATGCGCAGCAAGGAAATCACAAAGGTCCACGCACCGGTTCCGCGCCCACCGAAACGACGCAGATAGTCGCCTCCGCGTTCAGACCAACGGCGCCCGTAAACCAGTAGGATGACGGCCAGCGCCACCAAGGCCAGTATCGCGGGGGCCTGATTTTGCACGCGCTCTTTAGTGACGTCCGATGTCAGATTGGCCGACGTCTCGTTGAACAATCCGAACAGAGCCTCGCGGATATCTGACCATGCGGCGGGCCATGTCGACAGGTTCAGCGGCGATGGACCACGTTCCAGAAACTGCTTTCTCTGACGTTCTCGCAGGATACGATCAATTTCGCTGATCAGACCGTTGGCGCGGCTAAAGGCCTCTTCGGAGATAATCCGCGGCACCCGCAAGGCGTTGAGCTGTTCGTCCAGATGCTCGCGAAGTTGTGCGATATCCTCCGGCTCCGTGACCCCTTCTTCAGGCTTGGGACCCAGCGCCTTGACCTGGCTTTCCAGCGTCTGGATGCGGTCGGCGTTTGCGTTGCGAGCCGAATTGAACGTGTTGCGATAACCGTCGATCTCGGTTCGCAACTGCTCCATCGCGGCGTCCGACGCCCTGTCGGCTTCAACTACACTTTCGGCACGGTCCGCAGTGCTGAGCCAGCCCTTATAGAACTCGCTCTGTCGATCAGTCAGTTGCGCCGAGGCTACCCCCGCCAACCCGACTAAGATAAGCGCAGCAATTGTCAGAAACAGGCGGACCTGTCGCAGCATCAGACGTCCTCGAACACGCCCGGTATCTTACGCGGGGCGTCTGTCATCCAATCGGGCACCGGTAGTTCTTTTTCGCGCAGGAACTCGGGATTGAACAATTTGGACTGATAGCGTGTGCCATAGTCACACAGGATGGTCACAATCGTATGCCCCGGCCCAAGGTCTTTGGCCAAACGCACCGCACCAGCCATGTTGATCGCGGTCGAACCGCCCATGACCAGACCTTCTTCGCGCAGCAGATCAAAGATGTAAGGCAAGGCCTCATTGTCGGTCGCCTGATAAGTGTAGTCCGGCTTGAACCCTTCGAGGTTCTTGGTGATCCGCACCTGTCCGATGCCTTCTGCGATCGAGCCGCCCTCCATCGCGATTTCGCCGGTTGTGTAATAGGAATACAGCCCCGCACCCATCGGATCGACCAGGCCAATCTTCACGCCCTTGGGCTGCAGCGCATCGGCCACGCCCGCCAGTGTTCCGCCCGAGCCGACCGCGCAGACAAAACCATCGACCTTGCCGCCGGTTTGTTCCCATATCTCGGGGCCGGTGGTTTCCACATGGGCCTGACGGTTGGCAACATTGTCGAACTGGTTAGCCCAGATCGCGCCATTGGGTTCGGTTTGCGCCAGTTCCTCGGCCAGACGGCGCGAGTAGTGAACGAAGTTGTTGGGATTGCGATACGGTGCCGCCGGAACCTGAACCAATTGCGCGCCTGCAAGACGCAGCATGTCTTTCTTCTCTTCCGACTGAGTTTCCGGGATCACGATCACCGTCTTGAATCCCATCGACGCACCAACCAGAGCAAGACCGATACCGGTATTACCTGCGGTGCCTTCCACTATGGTGCCACCGGGCTTCAACTCACCCCGCGCAACCGCGTCGCGGATGATGTAGAGAGCAGCACGGTCCTTGACCGACTGGCCGGGGTTCATGAATTCAGCCTTGCCGAGGATCTCGCACCCGGTTTCTTCACTGATGCGCTTCAACCGGATCAGCGGCGTTTTTCCGACTGCGTCGGCAAGATCTCGTGCAATGCGCATGGCACCCTCATTTCATTACGTAACACTGCAGATTTACAGCCGCTCTGCGCCAACCACAAGCGCGATAGTCACCCGCGCAGGCGGTCGCGATGGCGCGCCAGCCAATGGGCCAGGTTCAACAGTTGCAAATCTTTGAAAACATGGCGATCCACCATGTCTATGAAGGTCTCAAACGGAAGGATCTGAGAACGGATATCCTCGCCTTCGGTCTCCAACCCTCCGGCCATTGTCGTCTCGGTCAGTGAGGCCAGCCCCACATAGAAATACAGATAACCCGTCGAGGAGCCGCTGGAAGAATAGCCACCACCGGCATAGTGCAACACGTCGAACGTAATCCCCGCTTCTTCCATCCCCTCGCGATGGGCTGCCTGCTCAGGGGTTTCGCCGGGGTCGATCATTCCGGCCACGGCCTCCCACAGCCAGGGTTCGGGGTCTTCCAGCAAAAACACCGGCGGGCGGAATTGTTCGACCAGCAGAACCGTGTCGCGCACGGGGTCGTAGGGCAAAACCGCCACAGCGCTGCCCTGCATCAGGCTGGCCCGGCGCAAAACCGGCCCCATGGTTCCGTCATGCTGGCGGTGTTGCAGGTCGATCTCTTCCATCGCGAAGTAGTTGACATAGGCGCGGTGATGGCGATGCACGATCACGTCCTTGGACACATCGCGCGCATCCCCCGTTTGCCGCTGCCGCGCGAAGAGTTTTGCCCAGGCCCGTGTCTGAATCGCCCGCATGCTGCGCGCCATATCCGAAGGCGCAACCCGCTCGAAATAGCTCATTTCCTCCTCGGCGGCGAGCGCGGTGACGTCACCGAGGCGTTCAACCCACGCGTCCAGAGACCAAGGCCCATCTGGAACCCAAGCCGCCGGTTCAGGAAAAAACACCTGAGCCTGCGCTTGGGTTCCACCCTCTAGCGTCACTGCCAACGGCCTCAGATCATAGTCGAACCCGCCCTCATAGTAGGCCAGTCGATCCAAATCCGCTTGCGTCAGGCCTTGCACGAACAATCCCAAGGCCTGCTCACCGCTTTCAGATTGAATCATTGGGAAGTCCTGCCCCTGAACCGCAGAAACGATGTGGTCTGGCAGGATGGCAGATGTCAGCGACAGCTCAGAAGACGAGCGCCCGAGAACGGCCTCCAACAGCGGCACATGCCGCAGGGTTCCATAGAAGAACAAATCGGACACGAGAGTACAGGCTTTCGTTAAGTGTTTACATTCAGCGCCAGCGGCGGCTTGCTATTTCAGTCAGCAAACCGGTGGCAACGGCCCCAACACCCAAGGTGATCAGGATTTCGGGCGCGAGTAGCTGTTCGCCGAATTCGACGCTAATCTTGAAGATGGCAATCAGCGCCTCAAAAGGACCATCATAGCGGTGGCGCATGGCCAGCCGGAACATTTCATAGGTGCCTTGAACGAAAAGACCCCAAAAAACCAATGAGGCCACGCCAGTCAGACCATTGTTGATGCCGGCCGTCCAACCCCTTCCGGCCCGCTTGCCCATGATCTTCCAACCGCAAATCCAACCCAAGGCGATATTGACCCAGGTAAAATACCCGTAGTCCTTCCCCTCTTCTCCGTTTGCGATAACCATGCTGGACACGATGAACGCCAACACCACAAGACAAGCGGCGGCGACAAGGCGACTGGCGGTGGGCATGTATGAATTCCGTTCGTTAACTAGGCTTTGCTATGGTGATCTGTGTCACATCGCAATTGCCCGTGTCAAAGGCTGCGCCGCAGGCCGTCAAATAATAATTCCACATGCGGCGGAAACGCTCATCAAATCCCATTTCCGAGATCTGGTCCCACTTGTCGTTGAACGTATCAAACCAACGACGCAGGGTCAGGTCATAGCTCTTGCCGAACTCCTTCGAGCGCACGACATTCAGCCCCGCCTGATCAATCTGCTGTCGCAAGATCGTAGGCGATGGCAGCATTCCCCCCGGAAAGATGTATTTCTGAATGAAATCAACGCCGTTCTTGTAGTAGTCCCAGCGATGATCGCCCACGGTGATGATCTGCAACGTGGCTTGCGCCCCAGGCTTCAACCGATCCCGCACGGTATCAAAGTAGACCGGCCAGTATTTCTGACCCACGGCCTCAAACATCTCGATCGAGGCAATGCCGTCGTATTGCCCTTGTTCGTTGCGATAGTCTTGAAGTTTCAGATCAACCAGATCGGATATACCTGCCTTATCAATGCGTTGTTGTGCGAACTTCAACTGCTCTTGACTGATCGTCAGACCCGTCACACGCAGGCCACGCTCTTTCGCGGCATATTCGGCAAACCCCCCCCAGCCACAGCCGATCTCAAGCACGTGATCCCCGGGTTTGACGCCCATCTCATCGACCATGCTGGCGTATTTGGCGGTCTGCGCCTTCTCGAGACTTTCCTGCCCTGTCTCGAAAATGGCGCTGGAATAAGTCATCGTATCGTCCAGCCAGAGCGCGTAAAAATCGTTCCCCAGATCGTAGTGATACGAGATATTCTTCTTGGCCTGTCTACGATTGTTCCGATGCAGCCAAAACCTCAGACGCTCATAGGCCTGCACGAGAAACTTGCCAGTGAACCCATCGTACGCCGTCTCACTGCCCATATGGACCAAATCCATGAAGGCGCGCAAATCAGGCGTGCTCCAATGGCCTTCCAGATAAGCGTCGGAAAATCCAAGCTCACCTTCCCGGATCAGGCGGGCAAACACGTCGGGATCGTGAATTTCGACCTCGGCAACCGGTCCTGGCTTTGAGCCCTCAACACGGAAGGTCCGTCCGTCGGACAAAGTAATATCCAAGCGCCCGGCTTCCATTTTGCTCAGCATCTTGAAAACCTGCGCGAAATATCTGGGCAGACCTTTTTGGCCTTCGGTCGTTGTCAAGATCATCCGCTCTCCCCTCTGCGGTGGTTGATGCAGGCTAGGACGCAATTGTGTTTGTGGCAAGTTTTCAGTTCCTTACTGGTTTTTTCGGCGTTCATACGCGGCCAGCGCGCGGGCGCGACCTGTTGGCAGATCGACCACCGGTGGCGGGTAATCCGCCTTGGGGTTCAGTCCCCAGGAACGGGGCGTGGCTTCAAAGTAGGACAAGGCCGTCGCAGACGGGTTTGGCCTGCCTTCGGCGATCCATTGCTTTAGGTAGACACCCTTGGGGTCAAATTTTTCCTGTTGAGTATCGGGATTGAAAATGCGGAAGAACGGAGACGCATCCGGTCCGGACCCCGCGACCCATTGCCAGCCCATCGCATTGCAGGCCGGATCCCAGTCGATCAGGCAATCCTCGAACCACTCCATCCCGATTTTCCAATGGGTCATCAGATGCTTGGTCAGGTAACTTGCCACGATCATCCGGGCGCGGTTGTGCATCCGCCCGGTCACATACATCTGCCGCAGACCCGCATCCACAACCGGGATGCCGGTTCTGGCCTGGAGCCAAGCCTGCACCCTGGGCGAATCTTGGGCCTCGTTCCACGGAAAAGCGTCCCATTCGGGCTTCCAGTTGCCCGAAATTAGCTGAGGCGTGTGGTACATCAGATGATAGGCGAACTCGCGCCAGACAAGCTGACGTAGAAATGAACCCGTGCCTTGGGTCCCTTCGAAAGCCGCGCGTTGCACGCGATGCCAGGCGGTACGCGGACCGATTTCACCCAATGAGAGGTATTCGGACAAGTTCGAGGTCCCGTCCAAATCCAGCCTGTCACGGTCAGCGCCGTAATTCGCGATCCGGTTCAGGAACCCCTCCAGATGTTCAAGCGCCGCTTGTTCGCCGGGTTGCACGTAGTGTCTGACGATCTTCGCCCCTCGGTTCATCGCCGCGCCAAGGTGCCATGTCGCCAGATCGTCCGAGGCGGGCCAGTGCGCGGGGGCGGCCAATCGCGTCGGAGCGGCCTCGGGCAGAGGAACGTCACGCCCTTGCACAGCGCGCCACATCGGGGTGAAGACGCGAAACGGTTGTCCGGCCTTGGTCGCAACCGTCCAGGGTTCGAACAGAAGATGACCGGCAAAGGATTTTGCCTCGATCCCCTGCTCTATCAGCACCGTTTTGATCTTTGTATCCCGCGCAATCGAGACCGGATCGTAAGCGCGCGACCAGTACACATCCGTCGCGCCGGTTTCAGAGATCAGCCGCTGCAACTGTGCCAACGCTTCGCCCTGTCGCAGGATCAGACGGCTGCCAATGTCGTTTAGCGCGCGTTCAAAGACCTCAAGCCCCAGCCCGAGCCGCCATTTCGGGGCCGCGCCGAGGGTTTGCACCAAATCATCGCACAGGAACACCGGCACCACAGGGCGACCGGTCGCAGCCGCAGCAGCAAGCGCCGGATGATCGCTTAGCCGCAGGTCACGCCTGAACCACAAAATGATCGGAGGTTGCCCGTCTTCCATTTTCGCCCCGCCGTTTTCTTTCCACTACGGAGCATATCGAAAACTGGATCACAAAACCCGGTCAAGTGCATTCAATAACTGATCAATTTCCTGTTGGGACGTGTAGTGCGTAAAGCTAACCCGCAGCACGCCTTGATCCGGATCGACCCCCATCGCCTGCAAGGCGCGCACGGCATAGAAATCACCGCCGCCGGCCATGACGCCATGCTCTGCCAGCTCAGCCGCCACGGCAGCGGCCGGTCGCCCCAAAGCCAAGGCAACGGTGGGCGCGCGCCGCGTTGCCTCGGAGGGGCCGAGCAGTCGTACTGTGTTTCGGTTTTTGACGGCATCCAGCACCGGTTGCAGCAGCGCGACCTCGTGATTGCGCATCAGGTCATGGGCGAAAGCGCCTTGCGCGGCAGCACCATAAGTTGGGCCGCCATGGTGGGTACTGAGCAGCGAGATGTAATCCGCCATCCCCCCGCTGGCAGCGATTTGCGCATGGTCCGGCCCTGCCGGGGTGAACCGTTTGTACAGAGTATCGCCATTGAAATAATGCGCCTGATTGGGCAGCAACTCACCCAAAGCGCGCCGGATGACCATGCAGCCCTGATGCGGGCCGTAGGTTTTATAAGCCGAAAACAGATAGATATCCGGCCCCAGATCACCCACATTCGGAAAACCGTGCGGCGCGTAAGACACGCCATCGACGCACACGAACGCACCCGCCGCGTGGGCAATGGCGGTGATCTCGGTCACCGGGTTGATCTCACCCACCACGTTCGAGCAATGCGGGAAGCAGACCAGCCGAACTTTTTCATCCAGTAGGTTTTTCAGATCCTGCGGGTTCAGAGATCCCGTTTCGGGATCAATCTTCCACTCGCGCACTTCGATCCCGGCCTCGACAAGGCGTCTCCAAGGGCCGGAATTGGCCTCGTGATCCTGATTGGTAACGATAATTGCTTCGCCGGGGCTCATCCATTGCCGGAAGGCCTGTGCAAGAACGTATGTGTTCTGGGTAGTCGACGGACCAAAACTCAGTTCGTCAGTCTCAACCCCCAGAATCGCGGCCATCCGGGCGCGGGCTTGGTCCATCTCGGCACCCGCAAGACGACTGGCCTCATAGGGTGCATAGGGCTGCACCTTGCGTTGAGTGTAAAACCGCGTCAGCCGGTCGATCACCGGTTGGCAGGTGTAGGAGCCGCCTGCGTTCTCGAAAAAGGCCTGCCCCTGAAGGCTGGGTTCGGCAAAGGCCGGGAACTGAGCCCGAACGAATTCAATATCCAACGCTGTCATGACCAGGCCTTTCGATGAGTTGAGAGAACGGCAATAGCTGAGTGCGCGTCTCAGCCTTCAACCTTGGTGTAGGTCCCCTCACCGGCCAGAATGCCCCGGAAACCGCCCGGCTCATCCAGACCGAACACGATCAGCGGCAGGTTGTTGTCACGCGCCAGCGCAATGGCCGAAGCATCCATGACCCGCAGCCGTTTGGCCAGTACGTCGTCGTAAGAAACCGTGTCATACCGCTTGGCGTCGGCATGTTCTTTCGGGTCCTTGTCATACACCCCGTCCACGCCGTTTTTGCCCATGAAGATCGCCTGACAGGCCATCTCATTCGCGCGCAGGGTCGCGGCCGTATCAGTGGTAAAATACGGGTTGCCCGTACCAGCGGCAAAGATACAAACCCGTTTCTTTTCAAGGTGGCGCACGGCGCGGCGGCGGATATACGGCTCGCACACCTCATCCATGCGGATGGCCGAGATCACGCGGGTAAACACCCCGATCTCTTCCAGCGCCGACTGCATCCCTAGCGCGTTCATAACGGTAGCCAGCATCCCCATATAATCCGCCGTCGTCCGCTCCATCCCCTGGGCCGAGCCGCTAAGGCCGCGGAAGATATTGCCGCCCCCGATCACCATGCAAATCTCAACGCCCAGATCATGGACCGATTTCACCTCCTGCGCGATGCGCTGGACGGTCGGCGGGTGCAGGCCGAATCCCTGATCACCCATCAACGCCTCGCCGGAAATCTTCAGCATCACGCGATCATATTTGGTTTTTTGGGTGTCGGGGGACGAGGTCAGGCTCATATTGCGCTCCGGGCTGGCACGGGTTTATTTTCCGGCGCAAAATGAAGCAAAACGACCGCAGGTTCAATGCGGATACTGAGGGACCATGACCAATCACCCCAACGCATCGATTTGGGACCGACTCCCCGAGATACCGGATGAGAAGCCGGTTCTGATCGCTGGCCCGACAGCCTCGGGCAAGTCCGAGCTGGCGCTGCGCATTGCTGAAAGGTTCGGAGGGGCGATCGTAAACGCGGATGCGAGTCAGGTTTACGACTGCTGGCAAGTGATCTCGGCCCGTCCCTCGCCGGACGAGGAAGCCCGCGCCCCGCATCGTCTCTATGGTCACGTCGCGTTTGATCAGGAGTATTCCACGGGCCACTGGCTGCGTGAGGTCACACCGCTGCTGACGGGCAGCCGGCGCCCGATTATCGTCGGTGGAACCGGGCTGTATTTCAACGCTCTGACGGAAGGAATGGCCGAGATACCGCCGACACCCCCGCATGTACGTCAGGATGCCGATGAGATTGATCTGGCCCAGCTGATGGCGGGTGTGGATACCGAAACCCTGGCCCGGCTGGACACCAACAACCGCGCCCGCGTTCAGCGCGCGTGGGAGGTTCAGCAGGCAACCGGTCGCAGCCTTGCATCCTGGCAGGACGACACTCCGCCGCCTGTGCTGGCCCTGCAGGAAACAGTGCCCATTGTTTTTGACGTCGACAAGTCATGGCTGCTGGACCGCATCACCCGTCGGTTCGATCACATGTTAGAGAGCGGCGCTTTGGACGAGGTTGCGGCCATGCGCGACCGCTATGATCCGTTGCTACCCGCCTGCAAGGCCATCGGGGTGCCGGAACTCATGGCCTATCTGGATGGCTCAATGACATTGGAGCAGGCGCGCGAACGGGCCACGATCTCGACCCGTCAGTTTGCCAAACGCCAGCGCACATGGTTCCGGGCGCGCATGAAAGCGTGGAATCACCTTGATTTATCAAACTGATACGAAACGCGGTTGATTCTCGTTATCCAATCTGGCCGCCCGTCGAAATGAACCAATATTTCCAGTACTTACGGCGCTTGGCTTCCATGAGTTGGCGTCGCGCCCCGCGTCGATAATAGGTAAGAAACACTGGGCAAGTGACGCGCAACAACCGCCCAGACATGTCGTTTTTTTGCTCTTCATGCCGCATTCGAACATTGACGTCCTTCGGATTCTGTTGCCGAATACCGACATGGGGAATTCCAACGTTCAAAAAACCGAACCCTTCGACCTTCGCCTTGGCCTGAAAAACGCCGGCTAGGTTCGTTCATTCCATGCAAAAAACAAATATGTCACAGGGAGAGACATTCATGACTAACCATACAACAAAGGGAACGTCGGTGCACTGGGCCGCAGAGATGCACGCCCAGGAATACCGCGACGGCAATCTGAGCCGCCGCGAGTTTATGGCCCGCGTCACCGCACTGGGCGTTGCCGCTCCGGTCGCCTACGGCATGATCGGTCTGCAATCACCTGCAGCCGCAGCTGAGCCGCAACAAGGTGGTACCATCCGCTATCAGATGGAAGTCCGCGCACTTAAAGACCCGCGCACCTATGACTGGACGCAGATTGCGACCTTCACCGCGGGCTGGCTGGAGTATCTCGTCGAGTATAACAACGACGGTACGTTCAAGCCCATGCTGCTGGAAAGCTGGGAAGCCAATGATGACGCCACCGAATACACGCTGAACGTCCGCAAAGGCGTCAAGTGGAACAACGGTGACGATTTCACTGCCGAAGATGTGGCACGCAACATCGAAGGCTGGTGTGACGCGACACTAGAAGGCAACTCGATGGCCTCGCGCATGGCGTCGCTGGTCGATGAAAGCACCCAGAAAGCCTCTGATGGCGCCATTACCGTGGTCGATTCGCACACCGTTAAACTGAAGTGCAACACGCCGGACATCACCATCATCCCCGGCATGGCGGACTATCCTGGTGCTATCGTCCACAGCAGCTTTGACCCGAATGACATGCTGTCGAACCCGATTGGCACAGGCTTCATGATCCCCGAAAGCCACGAGGTCGGCGTAAAAGGCGTTCTGGTCCGCAACGAGGGCTTCGACTGGTGGGGCTACGAAGCGGGCAAAGGCGGTTACATCGATCGGATCGAATTCATCGACTACGGCACCGACCCTGCCGCCTTCTTGGCTGCTTATGAGGCCGAAGAGATCGACATGAACTGGGAGTCGGTCGGTGAATTCGTCGACATCTTCGACGGCATCGGTCTTGTCCGCTCGGAAATCCCGTCGGGCTTTACAATCGTCATCCGTCCGAACCAGCTGGCTGAAGATGCGGACGGCAACAAGATCTATGCCGACAAACGGGTCCGTCAGGCCCTTGCCATGGCGGTGGATAACGAGGTTTGTCTGGAACTCGGCATGTCCGGCTACGGCATCCCAGCTGAAAACAGCCATGTCGGACCAATGCATCCGGAATATGACTCGTCGATCACCCGCATACCCTATGATCCGGCTGGTGCGAAGGCGCTTATGGACGAAGCGGGGATGGGTGATTTCGAGCACGAAGTGCAGTCCATCGACGATGACTGGCGCCGGAACACGACTGCTGCCGTTGTGGCCCAGCTGAACGACGCAGGAATCAAGGCCAAGCACACGGTTCTGCCGGGCTCGACTTTCTGGAATGACTGGACCAAGTACCCGTATTCCTCGACCAACTGGAACCACCGCCCGCTGGGTACGCAAATCCTGGCGCTGGCATATAAGTCGGGCGTCGCTTGGAACGAATCCGGTTTCTCCAACGAAGAGTTCGACACGCTTCTGGCCGAGGCAAACTCGCTCGCTGATGTCGACATGCGCCGCGAGGTGATGGCGAAACTGCAGGCGATCATGATCGAAGAAGGTGTTGTCATTCAGCCATACTGGCGGACGGCAATGCGCCATCATCGCGACAACATGGTCGGTGTCGAAAAGCACATCGCGGACCTGCCGCAGCTTTACAAGTTCGGCCTGACCTCCTGACCCAAAACACACAAAGGCCGCGCCGCACTGGCGCGGCTCTTCGTCCTCAATACGGCGACCATAAGAATAGCAACGCGTGAGGCGGAATGCCGTCCACGCCAGCCGACCAACAGGGGCTAACATGGGACTTTTCATTTTAAGGCGTGTGGGGATTATGCTGTTGACAGCATTGTGCCTGACATTCCTGGTTTTTTTCCTCACCAATCTCTACCCGAACCTGGAAAAGCTTGCGAAAACGCAGGGCAATTTCCGGATGTCGGATGAGCAGGTCGAGAGCTTTTTGGAAAAAGGCGGATACCTTCAGTCGACGCCCATAAAATACGGTGAATGGCTGGGCGTTCTGCCCTCATACCGGCACACGAATGAGGACGGCACAGTTCAGGGCCGATGCATTCTACCGGGCAAAACCGCTGAAGAGTCTCCTAATTTCTGCGGCATCCTTCAGGGCTACTGGGGCTATTCCACCGTCTTTAAGGAAGAAGTCGGCACCGTTGTCGGCACCCGTCTGGCCTTGACCGGGCGGCTGATGTTCTGGGTGATGCTGCTGATGGTCCCCTCGGCCCTGATCCTTGGCATTCTGGCTGGGATGAAAGAGGGGTCGGCTACGGACCGGACGCTGTCGACCTTTGCTATTACAACCACCGCGACGCCGGAATACGTCTCGGGCGTGATCTTCATCGCGATCTTCACGTCATCTGCTGTGGGCCTAAAGTGGTTCAAGGGCACGGCGACGCAAGCGATGGAGAACCCGACGTTCGAGAACTTCTTCTTACCGGTGCTGACAATCGCGCTTTATGGGATGGGCTATATCGCCCGCATGACCCGCGCCTCGATGACCGAGGTGATGACAGCGCAATATATCCGCACCGCACGCCTGAAGGGTGTCTCGTTCCCGAACATCGTCATGAAACACGCGCTGCGGAACGCTCTGATCGCGCCGTTCACCGTTATCATGTTGCAGTTCCCATGGCTGCTGAATGGTGTGGTGATCGTCGAGACCCTGTTCAACTACAAGGGCTTTGGCTGGGCGCTGGTGCAGGCGGCGGGGAACAATGACATCCAGCTGTTGCTGGCGATCTCGGTCGTGTCGGTCTTTGTGGTGCTGGTGACGCAGTTGATCTCGGATATCGGCTACGTCTACCTCAACCCGCGCATTCGAATTTCATAAGGGAGGGTCAGATCATGGAACCACTTACCTGGACCGGCTCTATCGCCTTCCTCAACCCGCTACTCGCGCTGGCACTTGGGATCATGGCCCTGTCCATCGTTGTCTGGATGCTGGCCAGCATTGTGCTGCCCGAGGATCAAATGACGGTGAACCCGGACGGTACTTTAACCTCAAGCTCGGGCCTGCGGAACATGATACAGGCCGCGCTGCGCTATAGCTTTATGGCCAGCGTCGCGATCGCGGTCGCCTATGTCGTGTTGGGCATCCTGATGGGTACCAGCGCCGGGATCATTGGTGCGATTTCGCAGCAGTTTCTACCAGTCTGGCTGTCGCTTATCATCCTGTATGCGATGTCAATCGCGTTCAAACGCAAGCTTGGTCTTTATGGCAAGCTGTTCGACAGCCCTATTGGCATGATCGGCTTTGGCCTTGTGATGTTCTGGGTTTTCACCGGCATCTTTGGCGCGCTTGATCTGATCGTGACCCATGACCCACTTGCGCAGATATCGGGCATGAAGAACAAGGTGCCCGGAACGCCGCTGCCCAATCTGGAGGACGGCCAATACGCCTGGTACCTTCTGGGCGGAGACAATCTGGCCCGCGACGTATTCAGCCGCATGGTCAAGGGCGCGTGGATCGTGGTTCAGATCGCTCCGCTTGCCACAATGTTTGCCTTTATGGTCGGGATCACACTGGGCCTGCCTGCCGGGTACTATGGTGGTCGTCTGGATACGCTTTTGTCGTTCCTGGCGAACCTGATCCTCGCCTTCCCTGTGATTCTGCTGTTCTACCTGTTGGTGACACCCGAGATCGTGGCGACCGGTGTGCCAAACTATATGGCAGCCATCCTGTTTGTCTTCCCGATCATCTTCCTCGGTGTCCTGCTGAATTCGCGCTACTACACGCGTCCGAATTTCCGAACACCTCTGCTGATCGGGGTTCTGGGCGTGGCGCTGTGGTTCTACCTGTCACTGATTTCGACCGGAGGCTACATCATCAGCACCGACAGCTACCGCGTCTGGGGTCTGCCGACCTATCTGGACTTGTTCGACATTCCGGGCGGTATTCTGGTCGTGTTCGTTTCGGTGGTCTTCGTGAACTCTCCCACGGTGTTCCGCATCGTGCGCGGGTTGGCGTTGGATATCAAAACCCGCGACTATGTGGCGGCGGCCCAAACGCGTGGTGAGGGTCCGTGGTACATCATGCTTTGGGAAATCCTGCCTAACGCGCGTGGTCCGCTGATCGTCGATTTCTGTCTGCGAATTGGCTATACAACCATCCTTCTGGGGACCTTGGGTTTCTTCGGGCTGGGCTTGCCGCCCGAAAGCCCGGACTGGGGCTCGACGATCAACGAAGGGCGCAAGCTTCTGTCGATCTATCTGCACCCTGCCCTTCCGCCCGCTTTGGCCCTGTTGTCACTGGTTCTGGGGTTGAACCTGCTGGCAGACGGTCTGCGCGAAGAAAGTCTGAAGGACTGATGTGATCAAGGCCGGGGGCTCTGCCCCCCGGACCCCCGAGGTATTTTTAGCCAGATGAAGGGGATACCCCCGGACTCTCGCGAGGAGTAACAAGATGAACAAACTGGCGGACTATGACGGGCCTATTCTAGAGATCGACAAGCTTTCGATTTCGTTTTTCACCCGGCTGAGGGAAATTCCCGCCGTTATGGATTTCTCGGTCAGCGTGCAGCCAGGTGAGGCTGTCGGGCTGGTGGGGGAATCCGGCTGCGGTAAGTCTACGGTGGCGTTGGGTGTCATGCAGGATCTGGGCAAGAACGGGCGCATCGTTGGCGGCTCGATCAAGTTCAAGGGGCGTGATCTGGGTGAAATGACCACCGAGGAACTGCGCGACATTCGTGGCAATGAGATCGCGATGATCTATCAGGAGCCGATGGCCTCGCTGAACCCGGCGATGAAGATCGGTAAGCAGCTGATGGAAGTGCCGATGATCCATGAAGGCGTTGGTCAGGAAGAGGCTTATGCGCGCGCGCTGGAGGTCGTCACGGATGTGCGCCTGCCCGACCCCGAGCGGATGCTGAACTCTTTCCCGCACCAGTTGTCCGGCGGTCAGCAGCAGCGGATCGTCATTGCGATGGCGTTGATGTCGAAGCCTGCCCTGTTGATTTTGGACGAACCCACAACAGCGCTGGACGTGACCGTTGAGGCCGCCGTGGTCGAACTGGTCAAGGATCTGGGCAAGAAATACGGCACCTCGATGCTGTTCATCTCACACAATCTGGGGCTGGTTCTGGAAACCTGCGACCGACTGTGCGTGATGTATTCGGGCGAAGCTGTCGAGCGCGGATCGATCCACGATGTGTTCGACGAGATGCAGCACCCCTATACGCAGGCGCTGTTCCGGTCGATCCCCCTGCCCGGTGCCGACAAGAACGCTCGACCCCTGGTAGCCATTCCGGGGAACTTCCCTCTGCCGCATGAACGTCCACCGGGCTGTAATTTCGGCCCGCGTTGCGACTATTTCGAAGAAGGTCGCTGTGACGCTCAGAACATCCTCATGGAAGCGGTGCCCGGCAATGATCGCCACCATACGCGCTGCCTGAAGTTCCAAGAGATCGACTGGAACGCGCCGATCACCGTTGGAGAGCAAAAGGAAAAGGGCGAGATCGGTCGGACCGTTCTGAAGATGGACAACCTCAAGAAATACTATGAGGTGGCGGCCAACGCTCTGTTTGGAGGCGGTACGACCAAAGTGGTCAAAGCCAACGAGACGCTGAGTTTCGAAGCCCATGAGTCTGAGACACTGGCCATCGTTGGCGAATCCGGTTGCGGTAAATCCACTTTCGCCAAGGTTCTTATGGGGCTCGAAACGGCGACCGACGGGCAAATCCTGCTGGACAACCGCAATATCGAGGCCGTTCCGATCGAGGAACGCGACGCAAAGACCGTGGGCGAAGTGCAGATGGTGTTCCAGAACCCGTTTGACACTCTGAACCCTTCGATGACCGTCGGGCGTCAGATCATCCGGGCGCTTGAGATTTTCGGGGTCGGCAATTCCGAGGCTGAGCGTAAGAAGCGCATGCTGGAGCTCTTGGACCTGGTGAAACTGCCCCGCGCTTTCGCGGACCGGATGCCGCGACAGCTCTCTGGTGGTCAGAAACAGCGCGTCGGTATCGCGCGCGCGTTTGCGGGTGATGCTCGGATTGTGGTTGCGGACGAACCGGTCTCGGCCTTGGATGTGTCCGTGCAGGCGGCCGTGACCGATCTGCTGATGGAGATCCAGCGCGAACACAAGACCACCTTGCTGTTCATTAGCCATGACCTGTCGATCGTGCGCTATCTCAGCGACCGGGTGATGGTGATGTATCTCGGCCACGTGGTCGAATTGGGCACAACCGATCAGGTCTTCTCGCCCCCGTATCACCCCTATACCGAAGCGCTGCTGAGCGCGGTTCCGATTGCCGATACCTCAATCGAGAAGCAGCATATCGTGCTGGAGGGCGATATTCCGTCGGCCATGAACCCACCGCCGGGTTGCCCGTTCCAGACGCGTTGCCGGTGGAAATCCGAGGTGCCGGATGGGCGTTGTGAATCAGATGTCCCGCCTGTGAAGACTTTGGCCGACGGCCATCAGGTCAAATGTCACCTGGCCGAAGATGTTCTGGCCCGAATGGAGCCTGTGATCAAAATCGCTGCGGAATAGGCGTTTGTACAAACTTGAAAGGCCGGTCATTGACCGGCCTTTTTTGAATTCGCAAGTGCGCTAACCAGCGCCTTAGCCGCCCCAGATGACCTTCACGTAGTTCTGGGTTTCCTTGTAGGGCGGAATGCCGCCGTGTTTCTCAACGGCCTTGGGGCCCGCGTTGTAAGCCGCCAGTGCCAATGGCCACGACTTGAACTTGCGATACTGCCACGACAGATACCGCGCGCCCCCTTCAAGATTCTGCTTGGGGTCATGCGGGTTGACGCCCAAAAGCTGGGCCGTTTGAGGCATCAGCTGCGCCAGACCCAAAGCCCCTTTGTGAGATTTCGCTGTGGGATTCCAGCCACTTTCCTGCTGCACCAGACGCAAAAACAGCTCTTCCGGGATGTTATGCTGGCGGGCTGCCTGACGGGCAAGTGTCAGGTATTCACCCCGGTACTTCCCAGTATAGCGCTTGTCGAAACGCCCCTGCGCCACTTTCGGCTTAAGCCGCTCGGACCCGCGATACTGCGTCGCCGCGCGCGAATCCAACACTTTGGATTGCTTGAGGAATATGTCTTTTCTATTCTTGGTAGACAGCGTCTGGGCCTGCACCGGGGCCGTGGTCAGCAGCAGACACACACCGACAAAACCTAAAACCAAAGACCGCATAAATGCCTATCCTGCCCGATCCGAAAACAAGCGGAGTATATGGTCCCGCCGCTTGAATTAAAAGTGTGCAGAACGGGGCAAGCAGATTCTTGTCCGACACTGTGTCATCAACGTGTTTTCACCCTGATGCAGGCCGTATAGGGTCTCTGGCATATTCAGCGCCAGATTCGGCGCATTCAAGTGAAAACAAAGCGGGGAACTACATGGCGGGTTCAGTCAACAAGGTCATTCTGATCGGCAATCTTGGTGCCGACCCTGAGGTGCGGTCGTTCCAGAATGGCGGGAAAGTGTGCAACCTGCGCGTTGCAACATCCGAGACATGGAAAGATCGCAACACCGGTGAACGCCGGGACCGCACGCAATGGCATCAGGTCGCCATATTTTCTGAACCGCTGGTTCGGGTGGCAGAACAATACCTGCGCAAAGGCAGCAAGGTTTACATCGAAGGCCAGCTTGAAACCCGCAAGTGGCAGGATCAGTCGGGCCAGGATCGATACACGACCGAAGTTGCCCTGCGTCCCTATCGCAGCGAACTGACGATGCTGGACAGCCGCGGCGAAGGCAGTGGCGGCGGCTATGGTGGCGGTCAGTCGGGCGGCTATAGCGGTGGTCAGGCCGGTGGCGGCTATGGCGATCCTTACGGCGCACCGTCCAGCTCTCCTGCCCCTGCATCTGGCGGAATCGACGACGACGAGATTCCGTTCTAAACGAAACGGAGACACAACATGGCATGGTCCTTCGCTCTCGGCCGTCTTCTCGGGTCCGAACTGAGGGTCCATGTCACCTTTTTCCTGTTGTTGGCCTGGGTCGGATTTGCGGCCTATTCCAGCGGAGGTTGGCCCGCCGCGATCGAGAACCTGATTTTCGTTTTGGCGCTATTCGCCTGCGTTGTGGCGCATGAATTCGGCCACGCGCTCATGGCGCGCCGCTTCGGTATCAAAACCCCTGACATCACCCTGTTGCCCATCGGCGGTCTGGCCCGGTTGGAGCGTATGCCGGAAAAACCAATGCAAGAGGTCTGGGTGGCCCTCGCCGGTCCGGCCGTGAATGTCGCGATCTGGTTGGTTCTGGTGGGGTTTGGTGCCGGGATGCCCTTTGAGACGATCAGCCAGATCGATTCCGCAAATATCGGGATGCTGGACCGTCTCGCCTACATCAACCTTCTGCTGGCCGCGTTCAACATGATCCCTGCCTTCCCGATGGATGGTGGCCGCGTTTTCCGAGCCCTCCTCTGCCTTCGCCTGGACCGCGTTACAGCCACGCGCGTCGCGGCGCTGAGCGGTCAAATGCTTGCCGTTGGGCTTGGGTTTTATGGACTCAGCTCGGGCAATCCGATCCTCGTCGTGATTGCGGTTTTTGTGTTCTTCGCGGCCAATGCAGAAAGTCAGGATGTGGCGCTTCGCTCGGCCACGCGGCATGTTTTGGCGCGCGACGCGATGATTACAGAATTCCACGCGCTATCGCCTCAGGACACGTTGAACACAGCCGCGCAGGCCGTGATCCATACAACGCAACATGAGTTTCCGGTTTTGGACGACAAAGGCCACCTTCAGGGCTTCGTAACCCGCGATCATCTATTCAAGGCGCTGGCCGGCGACCACCCACGCTCTGACCCCGCCGTTTCGATCATGGAGCGTAACATCCCGCAGGTCGGCTTGACCGCTGGATTGGCAAAGGTTTTGGACGGGTTGCACAAAGGCGCGCCGGCGGTCGGCGTGATCAATCGCACCGGGCTTATGATCGGCTATATCACCCGTGAAAACATCGGTGAACTGATGGTGATCCGAGGACGCTGACCGCCCTCGTCAGGCGGTTGCCAACGCATCTTCCAGCACCGACAGGACGGCCTCACGCGGGACATCCGAAGTCACAAAAGCCTGACCTATCCCTCGCGCCAGAATGAAACGCAACTGACCGTCGATCACCTTTTTGTCCTGTGCCATCAGGTCCACCAAGGCCTCGGCTCCGGGAAGATCACCGGGAATATCGGCCAGATCAGTTTTCATCCCCATAGCCTTCAAATGCGCCCGCACTCGGCTTGGGTCTTCCTGCGAACACAGGCCCAGTCGTGCCGACAATTCAAAGGCCAGCGCGCAGCCGATGGCAACGCCTTCGCCATGCAGCAGCCGATCAGAATACCCCGTCGCGGCCTCCAACGCGTGACAGAACGTGTGCCCGAGGTTCAAAAGCGCGCGATCCCCCTGCTCGGTCTCGTCACGCGCGACGATATCTGCCTTCATCTGGACCGATCGCGTGACAGCACGCACCCGCGCGTCCATATCGCCTGAGGAGACATCGGTGCCGTTCCCTTCTAGCCATTCGAAGAAATCCGCGTCGCCGAGCAGCCCGTATTTGACCACCTCTCCATAACCCGACAGGAAATCACGCTGGGTCATGGTGCCCAGAACCGAGGTATCGGCCAGCACCAAGGAGGGTTGGTGAAACGCTCCGATCAGGTTTTTGCCCTGCGGCGCGTTGATCCCGGTTTTGCCACCAACCGAGCTGTCGACCTGCGCCAGCAACGAGGTCGGGATCTGAACGAAGCGCACACCACGGCGCAGCACAGCAGCGGCAAAACCTGCAAGGTCTCCGATCACACCGCCACCAAGGGCAATTACGATGTCCCGACGCTCGACCTTTTCGGCCAGAAGCCATTCGACCGCACGTTCAAAATGCGGCCAGCTTTTGGTCGCCTCACCTGCTGGCAAGGCCAGTGAGGACATCTCGATCCCCGAAGCCGCCAAACCGTCGCGCAGGGCCTCTAGATGAAGAGCGGCGACGTTCTCGTCAGTCAGAACCGCAACCTTCGGACGGTGCAGCAAAGGCGCGATCCGTACGCCGGATTGCGCCAGCAGGTCCGGGCCAATCTCGACATCATACGAGCGTTCGCCCAATTCCACATGTACGGTCTGATGCATTTATTTTCGTTCCAAAACATCGGGTCGGGCCAGCAGGGCGTCGACCACGCGGTCTACCATATTGTCGATCGAGGTCTCCCCGTCCGAGGCCACCGTCAGATCGGCCTCGGCATAGACCGGCACACGCGCCTCGTACAGCGCCTTCAACGTCGCATAGGGATCGTCCGTCCTCAGCAACGGTCGGGTATCCTTGTGGCGTACCCGGTTCCACAACACGTCAAGATCCGCCCGCAACCAGACCGAGGCACCCCGTTCGGTGATCATATCGCGGTTTCCCTCGGACAGAAAGGCGCCACCACCCGTCGATAGAATACCTTTCTGCTCATCCAGCAAGCGACCGATAACCTGGGTTTCCTTGGCGCGAAAAAACGGCTCTCCGTCGCGCTGGAAAATCTCAGGTATGGTCATATTGGCGGCTGATTCGATCTCGCCGTCGCTGTCGAGGAAAGGAACACCCAGCCGCGCCGCTAGTGCGCGGCCCACAGCGGTCTTTCCGGCCCCCATCATGCCCACAAGAACAACGGTTTTGTGCAGATCAAACCCGCCCTGTGTGCCTGCCGCGTGTGTGTTATGCTTAATTTCGCTCATTTCACCGTGAATGACGTGATCTTAAGAAAAATGCCAGTTATAACTTGGTCAAAACCAAAAATTGAGGCAGCGTGGCGCCATGGGCCGTTTGATCAAGTTCCTGATATATATTGTTTGCCTGGCCTTCATCGGGCTGGTGGCCTACGCCTATGTGGGTCCATATTTCGGCGCCGATTTCTCGGCCCCGCAAAGCGAAATCCGTGAACCGGTCACGTTGGATGTCGATTAAGCATGTGTTGGTCGCGCTGTCTCTGGCCGGAGCAGCGCAGGCGCAGCAGCCGCTGACTGCGATTGATTGGCTGAACGACCCGCCCGAGAACCTGCCGGGCACGGTGCTGCTGGAGCCTCCGGTCGCGCAGAACGGAGGCCAGCCTGCGGTTGAGGTCACGCCACTGGACGCGCTGTCGCAACCGATCGGTCTGGTGTCGTCGAGTGTAACCGGGCTACCCGTCGACCTCTGGCATGGCAGCGACCCCGAGCGGATTTCAGAACTGATTGCTCGCATCCCGGTCAAGCACAACCCGGCCATGCAGCGCCTGCTGTTCACCCTTCTTCTGTCCGAGGCCCGCGCGCCCGGCGGTGCGTCTGGGGAAGAAACACTATTGCTGGCGCGTCTGGACCGACTGATGCAGCTCGGCGCGGCGGACCCGGCGCAGTCACTGGTACAACTCGCCGGTCCAACGGACACGCAAGCCCGGTTCGAACGCTGGTTTGATGCAACGCTTTTGACTGGAGACGAAGATCGCAGCTGCACGGCGCTGATTGCCCAGCCCAACCTATCCAAGGACTATGCGGCCCAGATCTTCTGCAAGGCCCGCCGGGGGGATTGGCCCTCTGCCGCTTTGACGCTTGAGGCCGCCCATGCGCTAGAGCTGTTGCCGCCCGAGGAGCTGGACCTGCTCGACCGTTTCCTCAACCCCGACATTTTTGAGGACGCGCCTTACCTGCCCCAGCCCGAGGACCCGGATCCGCTGAGCTTCAGGTTGTTTGAGGCCATTGGGGAGCGTTTGCCCTCAGCCCCTCTGCCACGGGCCTTCGCCAATGCCGACCTGCGCGATGTGGCAGGCTGGAAGGCGCAGATTGAAGCCGCCGAACGCCTGACCCGAATTGGCGCGCTGACCCCGAACCAGTTGCTTGGTCTTTACACCGAACGTTCTCCGGCAGCTTCGGGTGCCGTTTGGGATCGGGTGGCCGCTGTGCAGCAGTTCGAAACCGCCCTTGAAACCGGCAATATCGAGGCGATTAGCAAGACCCTCCCCCTCGTCTGGAAACAGATGCGCAGCGTCGGGCTTGAAGTGCCCTTTGCCGATCTCTTTTCCGAACGCCTCTATAGGGTCGAATTGCAGGGGGCCGATGTGGAAGCCCTGCGCTGGCGTATCCTGATGCTCTCGGATTTCTATGAACGCGCAGCGATGCAGGCGCCGAACACAGCGGTTGAGACGCAGTTCCTCGCAGCTTTGGCGCAGGGTGATCCTGGTCGCGCTGTTTCGCCATCGCCTTTGGCAGATGCGGTCGCGCAAGGGTTCGCCTGGGCCGCGCCGGTGCCGTCGGACATCGAGGCCCTGCTGGACAATGGCCAACTCGGTGAGGCGATTTTGGAGGCGATGCAGTTGTTTGCCCACGGTGCCCGCGGCAATCTGGTCGACATGACCGCCGCTATCGCCGCCTTCCGCCGTGTCGGGCTTGAGGAAACCGCCCGCCGCGCTGCACTGAACTTGCTGATCCTGAACGAGCGCGGATGATGAGCGGCCCGGCATCAGATGAGCTGTGGATTTCGACCTTTCTGCAGGCGCAGGCCGCCGAATTGGGCGCGGCCACCAATACTCTGCTGGCCTATGGGCGCGATCTGAAGGATTTTGCCGCGTGGCTGGAGCATCGCAAAACCAGTTTCGAGCAGGCCGATCGTGACAGGATTGAAGCCTATCTGATCGATTGCGATGCGCAGGGCCTGTCCCGCGCGACCCGCGCCCGGCGGTTGTCGGCGATCAAACAACTCTACCGGTTCGCGTTCGAAGAAGGCTGGCGCGAAGCGAACCCGGCCATTCAGATCAAAGGCCCGGGTCGCAAAAAGCAGCTGCCCAAAACGCTGGACGTCCCAGAGGTCGACCGCTTGTTGGAGGCCGCCCGCCAGACCGGACGCAGCCCGGCCGACCGTATCCGTAACACCTGCCTGATGGAGCTTCTGTACGCGACCGGTATGCGGGTGACGGAGCTGGTCTCCCTGCCCGTCTCGTCGGCGCGCGGCGATCCCCGCATGTTGCTGGTGCTGGGCAAGGGCGGCAAAGAGAGGATGGTTCCCTTGTCTCCTCCGGCCCGCGATGCACTGGCCGTTTGGCTTGAAGAACGGGACAAGGCCGAGGATGCAAGTGTTGAAAAAGGCGGTTCCCGTTCGAAGTTCCTGTTCCCGTCGCGTGGCAAGTCCGGACACCTGACCCGGCACAGGTTCTTTCTGCTGGTCAAGGAACTGGCGGTTCAGGGCGGTGTCTCGCCCGAAAAGGTCACACCGCATACGTTGCGCCATGCCTTCGCCACCCATCTGTTGGCAAACGGGGCCGACCTGCGCTCTATCCAGACCTTATTGGGTCACGCAGACATCGCGACGACCGAGATCTACACCCACGTGCTGGATGAACGGCTGTCAGAACTGGTGCTGGAACATCACCCGCTGGCGAAAGACAAGGGTAGCAAGGGCTAACCCCTTGATTGCAAGGGTCCGCATCCCCATAACGGGTGCAGAAACACGAACAACCAAGGACCGATGGAACCCACATCCTCTCTGATCGACGGCGCATTCTGGTTTACCACTGGCGCTATCCTGCTTTTGCTTGTCCTTTCGGGCTTTTTCTCAGGCTCAGAAACAGCGCTGACCGCATCGTCCCGAGGAAAGCTGAGGGCACAGGCCGACAAAGGCTCTCGCGGGGCGCAAAAGGCGCTCGATATCACCGATGACAATGAGAGGCTGATCGGCTCGGTCCTGCTAGGCAACAACCTGGTTAACATCCTCGCGGCCTCGTTGGCGACGGCCCTGTTCACCCGACTGTTCGGCGAAAGCGGCGTGGCGTTGGCGACGCTGGTCATGACCCTACTGGTTCTGATCTTTGCCGAAGTTCTGCCCAAGACCTATGCCATCACCAATTCGGAAAAAGCCGCCTCTGCCGTGGCCCCGATCATCAGCGTCGTCGTCACCGTGTTCTCGCCCATTGTGGCTGCGGTACGCCTGTTGGTCCGCGGCGTCTTGCGCATTTTCGGTGTCCAGATCGACCCCGATAGCAACATCCTCGCCGTGCGCGAGGAAATCGCCGGCGCGTTGCAGCTGGGCCATTCCGAAGGCGTGGTCGAGAAAGAAGACCGCGACCGAATTCTAGGCGCGCTTGATCTGGGCGACCGTGCGGTTGAGGAGATCATGCTCCACCGCTCGAACATCGAAATGATCGACGCCGATGCAGAGCCGGATGCCATTCTGGAGCAATGCCTGCAAAGCCGCCACACCCGCCTGCCCGTCTTCCGTGACGAGCCCGAGAACATCATCGGTGTGGTCCACGCCAAAGACCTGTTCCGCGCGATGTACGCGCAAGTCGGCGGATCCGAAAGCAACTCGGACCGTTTGGCCGGGTTCGACATCACCAAAGTCGCCAACGATCCTTATTTCGTGCCGGAAACCACCACTCTGGACGACCAGATGCGAGAGTTCCTGCGCATTCGCAGCCACTTTGCCCTAGTGGTCGACGAATACGGCTCGCTGCGTGGGCTGATCACTCTCGAGGACATTCTGGAAGAAATCGTTGGTGAAATCGCCGACGAGTTCGATATCGAGGAAGAGGTTCCCGTAACTCGTACCGAGGACGGCCAGTTTTTGGTCGAAGGGGCCATGACCATCCGCGACGTCAACCGCGCCCTCGACTGGTCCCTGCCGGATGAAGAGGCGAACACCGTCGCTGGCCTTGTGATACATGAGGCGCAGATGATCCCTGTTGTCGGTCAGGTGTTTTCCTTCCACGGGTTCCGGTTTGAGGTCACCGCGCGCGAGGGCAACCGGGTGACGGAGCTGAAGATCAGGCCTCTCTAGGGTCAGGACCCATTCATCTTGCACCACTGGTTTGACTGATTTTGGTTCTGACTAGGCACTTCTCTGAAGGAATAGTGGTTCTATTTCAAAGGGAAGTAACGCAGCTCAGAAGCAAAATCAGTCAAATCCTTCGGACGTGCAAACCGCTGCAAAGCAGCGGCTTTGACCGCTTGGAATTGACGTCGCCAGTCCCGGCGCGATCAAAACCACTGCTTTTTTGCCGTTCACACGCCAGAGGCCCAAGATGAATGGGTCCTGACCCTAGCGCCGGACGACGTGCACGACATTTTTTGTCGTTTTTATACTTGCGCCTCCGGAGCCTCCGGTCAGACTTCCAGAAAATCTGGGAGTCTTTCATGAAACTGCAAACCCGCGTGGCGGTCATTGGGGGCGGCGTTGTTGGCTGCTCGGTTCTGTATCACCTGACCAAACTGGGGTGGTCCGACGTCATGCTGCTGGAACGGTCCGAACTGACCTCGGGCTCGACCTGGCACGCGGCGGGCGGGTTTCACACGCTGAACGGCGACACCAACATGGCGGCGCTGCAGGGCTATACGATCCGTCTGTACAAAGAGCTGGAAGAAATCACCGGCATGTCCTGCGGGTTACACCATGTTGGCGGGGTGACGCTGGCCGACAATCAGGATCGGTTCGACATGCTGCTAGCCGAACGCGCCAAGCATCGCTTCATGGGGCTGGAAACCGAAATCGTCGGCCCGGATGAGATCAAGAAAATCGCGCCGATCACCAATACCGACGGCATTATCGGCGCGCTTTACGACCCGCTGGATGGGCATCTGGACCCATCGGGCACGACCCATGCCTATGCCAAGGCCGCTCGGATGGGTGGAGCCACGATCGAGACGCATTGTATGGTGCGCGAAACCAACCAGCGGGCGGATGGCACCTGGGATGTGGTAACCGACAAGGGCACGATCCACGCCGAACATATCGTCAATGCAGGCGGCCTCTGGGCGCGTGAGGTCGGTGCAATGGCGGGTGTCTATTTCCCGCTTCACCCGATGGAACATCAATATCTGGTCACCGACTCGATCCCTCAGATCGAGGCCATCATCGACGCGGGCGGAGAGCATCCGCATGTGATGGACCCTGCTGGAGAGAGCTATCTGCGGCAGGAGGGGCGTGGCCTGTGCATCGGGTTCTACGAACAACCCTGCAAGCCTTGGGCCGTGGACGGAACGCCTTGGGAGTTCGGGCATGAACTGCTGCCCGACGACTATGACAAGATCACCGACAGTATTGAGTTTGCCTATCGCCGCTTCCCTGTTCTGGCCGAGGCCGGGGTGAAATCGGTGATCCACGGCCCGTTCACCTTTGCGCCGGACGGGAACCCTCTGGTCGGGCCGGTGCCTGGAATGCGCAACTATTGGTCCGCTTGCGGCGTCATGGCCGGATTCAGCCAAGGCGGTGGCGTTGGTCTGACGCTGGCGCAGTGGATGATCGAGGGCGAGCCGGAGCGTGACGTCTTCGCCATGGATGTAGCCCGCTTCGGCGACTGGATCAGCCCCGGCTACACCCGCCCGAAGGTCATCGAGAACTATCAGAAACGATTCAGCGTCGCCTACCCGAACGAGGAACTGCCCGCCGCGCGCCCCAATCGCACCACGCCGATGTATGACATCTTCAGCGATCTGGGCGCGGTTTGGGGCCAGCAATATGGGCTGGAGGTGCCGAATTATTTCGCGCAAGGTGATGAGCCGGGTTATGAGACGCCCTCGTTCCGGCGCTCGGACGCGTTTGACGCCACGGGGCGCGAGGTCCGCGCTGTTCGCGAAAACGTGGGTATCAACGAGGTCCACAATTTCGGTAAGTATCGCATATCGGGTCCGAATGCCCGCGCGTGGCTGGATCGGATCATGGCGGGGCGCATCCCTCAGCCGGGCCGCGTCTCCCTGACCCCAATGCTGTCGCCCAAAGGCAAGCTGATCGGCGATTTCACCGTGTCTTGCCTGAGTGAGACTGACTTCCGCCTGACCGCCTCATACGGCAGCCAAGCCTACCACATGCGTTGGTTCCAGCATAACGCAGCCGAGGGCGTCTCAATCAGCAATATCAGCGACCAGCTGAATGGCTTCCAAATTGCAGGCCCTAAGGCAACCGAGGTTCTGGTCGCTTGCACGCGCGAAGATGTCTCGACCCTCCGGTTCCTCGACGTGCGTCCAATGACGATCGGCATGACGGATTGCCTCGTGCAGCGGGTCAGTTACACCGGCGATCTGGGCTATGAGATCTATTGCGATCCGATGGCGCAACGACAGCTCTGGTGGACTTTGTGGGAGGCCGGACAACCCCATGGGATGGTCCCTTTCGGGATGCGCGCCATGATGTCCTTGCGTCTGGACAAGTTCTTCGGCTCATGGATGCGGGAGTTCTCACCAGACTACACAGCGGCAGAAACGGGACTGGACCGGTTCATCTCTTTCGCCAAGAATACAGATTTCATTGGCCGCGCAACGGCCGAGGCCGAGCGGCATAGTGGTACGGCTCGCAAACTGGTCGCCTTCGACGTCGAGGCTGAAGATGCGGATGTGAACGCTTACGAGCCGATCTGGCTGGACGGAGAGGTCGTAGGTTTTTGCACTTCGGGCGGCTATTCCCACTATGCCCAAACCTCCGTCGCGATGGGGTTCCTTCCGACGGACCGCATTAAGGACGGGCTGGAGGTTCAGATCGAAATCCTTGGCCAGATGCGGACCGCACGGGTGATCTCCACCCCGCTGTTTGATCCTGAGGGCGACCGAATGAGGGGCTGACAACGCTGCAACCGGACGGCATGTTGCCCGTATGACAGACATACCCACCATACTGCTTGCGGCAGGACAATCTCGGCGCATGCGCGGTGCAGATAAGCTACTACAGGCGGTCGACGGCATACCCCTTTTGCGACGATCTACCATGACAGCCTTGGAGGTCGGACCGGTGATCGTTTCGCTTCCTCCCCGCCCTCATGCCCGCTACGAGGCGCTGGACGGTTTGGACGTGCAGATGGCCCCAATCGCGGATGCGGCAGAAGGCATGAACGCCAGCCTGCGCGGCGCGCTGGCCAAAGTGGATGCCGCTGCGCCGGCTGTCATGGTTCTGCTGGCGGATTTGCCTGAGCTAACCTCGAACGACCTAAGAGCTGTGAAGAACGCGAGACACGCCAATCCCGACAATCTGATCTGGCGCGGAGCCACGTCGGCTGGCAAGCCTGGCCATCCCGTTATCTTTGATCGTCAGCTTTTTCCAGAACTTCGGAAGCTGACTGGAGATCAAGGCGCCCAATCCGTAATTCGCGCGCACAAGGACAAGGCTCACCTCACACGTCTTTCCGGCGACAATGCCCTGTTAGACCTCGACACACCCGAGGCATGGGCGGACTGGCTCAGAAAACGAGGGTCGTAAATGAACACGACCCGGTCGTTAAAGACCGGGTCGTGTGCCCAAAACAGGACTACCACTTTCAGCAATCAATAAAGCTAAACCAAATCACCTATACAGGTGGTTAGGCGTACAGCAGCTAAAACCTAAACAAGACCCCCTCGTTAACATGCCACCAGCGCTTTAAGACTGAGCAAGCCACGGGCACCCCCTAGTGCCTTTGGCTCCCCCTTCACTTGGGCATGTTTATATTTGCTGATCCGATCCTTCGAAACAACGTAAAATTGGAAGAAACGGTTAACGAGGGACGTCTCAGTTTGGTTTTTAGGCAACATCCCGTCGCGTCAAGATCAACCCTAAGGGGATTTCCGTTAGCTGAAGCTCCGACAACGGCCCCATTAAACGTGGTCTTATTCAATAATAACCATGTAATTGCAAGAATATAGTTTACATCGCCAGAATATTTTTCGGCTACCTTCTACTTTAGGTAGAGTACATAAAAACACCGCCAAACGGCCCGCCGTTTGTTCATGTTCAATATTCAATTCAACCTAATTCAAAGTTTGACAGCCAATTCAGCAACAATCCTCCGATTCGCAGTATGTCAGCAGGCCTGAATCCGCGAATCCCAACAGCGCTCCGCCGACACGGAACATGTGCTTTGTGGCAAAATTAAGTTTTCTTAATTCATCAGTCAGGAAAGACACAGATTGAAGGTTCATTTGCTGTTTCAACGCGCGCCTCAATTCGCGCGACGTGAACAGGAGACAAAAAATGAGCATCCGTAAATCCTCACTATTATTGCCGAGCAAATCCAGCTGGGTTGGCGCCAGTGCCTTAGGCGCAGCCCTTCTGGCCACAACGGCCCTGCCCTCGATGGCTGATGAAGCGCTGGCCGATCTGGTCGAGACGGTCTCGCCTTCGGTTGTGACCATTATTGCCGAACAGGACGCGGTCGCGACGCCTGCTCGGGGTCAGGACTTTGATCTAGAAAACCACCCCTTTGGTGAGTTCTTCAAAAGGTTCGGAGCGCCCGAAGGCTTCGACATGCCACAGCGCGGTCCGTCCCAGGGTCTGGGCTCCGGTTTTGTACTGGATGCCGAGGGTTACATCGTCACCAACCATCACGTGGTCGACAATGCATCAACCATCACAGTCCGTCTGAGCGACGACCGAACTTATGACGCCGAGGTCGTCGGCACCGACCCGTTGACCGATATCGCCGTCCTGAAGATCGAGCCTGAGGCTGAGCTGCAAGCGGTGACTCTGGGTGACAGCGACGTGATCCGCGTCGGTGAAGACGTCGTGGCCATCGGCAACCCCTTCGGTCTGAGTTCCACCGTCACCACCGGCATCGTGTCCGCCAAAGGGCGCAATATTTCGCAAGGACCATACGCCGAATTCATCCAAACCGATGCCGCCATCAACAAAGGCAATTCGGGTGGCCCACTGTTCAACATGGAGGGCGAGGTTATCGGCGTGAATTCAGCCATTTACTCGCCAAGCGGCGGTTCGGTCGGGTTGGGTTTCGCCGTCACATCCAACATCGTGGATCACATCACGACCGATCTGCGCGATGATGGAGAGATCAGCCGCGGTTGGCTGGGTGTTTCGATCCAGAATGTCAGCCCCGAACTGGCGGCTGCATTGGGCATCGACGCCTCGACCGGCGCGCTGGTGTCAGATGTCGTGACTGACAGCCCGGCAGATGGTGTACTGCAGCAAGGCGATGTGATCCTGAGCTTCAACAATGAACCCGTGGACAACAGCAGCGACCTGCCTCTCCTTGTGGGCACCACCAAAGTAGGCACCGACAGCGTTCTGACTGTCCTGCGGGATGGCACCGAGCAGCAGCTGGAGCTGACCATCGGCCAACACCAGACGGCGTCTGCCCAGACCGATGCGCCGGTCGAAGCCGAGGTATCGGGCACTTCGCTCGGCGTTACCGTTGCCCCTCTGACCGAAGCCGCACGTGCTGAAATGGGTGTGGGCGAAGGTATCGACGGGGTCGTCGTGACTGATCTGAAGCCCGATAGCCCTGCCGCCAAGGCCGGACTGCAGCGGGGCGACGTGATCGTCAAACTGGGCAGCCAGGAGACCGCTTCGCCGGATGCCCTTAAGGCGGCTTTGGACAGCGAGAAGACGGACCCTGCCCTCGTGCTGATCAACCGCGGTGGCAACCAGATCTTCGTGGCGGTTGAAATCGTCTGACCTCAGGCCCGCGCGCGCCACATGATGGGGAGATCTGGTGCGCGCCTCCTGGCGGATTGGTTTGTCCGCAATTCGCCGGGCGTGCCGGGTGCGCAAGGACGCACCCGGCTCGTGTTTTCCTCAGGCCATGTGCTTTGGCCAAAAATTGTGTTTAAATTCGAATAGAAAGGAGCCTCCATCATGAGCAGACGCCTGCTGATCGTCGAAGATGACGCGGATACACGGGACTTCATCGCGAAAGGATTCAGCGAAGAAGGCTATGTGGTCGAGGTTGCCGCAGATGGCCGCGAAGGGTTGTATCACGCCACTGACGGAGGTTTTGACGCCATTGTTCTGGACCGGATGCTGCCCGGACTGGACGGCCTATCGCTGATCAAGTCCATGCGCGCTGCCGGGCTGAAAACGCCTGTGCTGATGCTAACCGCCATGAGCGCCGTTGATGAACGCGTCAAAGGGCTACGTTCGGGCGCGGATGATTATCTGGTCAAGCCGTTTTCGTTCCAGGAACTTCATGCACGGATCGAGGCACTGCTGCGCCGTCCGCAGGACGCCGAAGAAACACCGACCCTGACCTGCAAGGACCTTGAGATGGATTTGCTGACCCGCAAGGTCACACGTGACGGGCACGAGATCTCACTGACCCCGCGCGAATTCCAGATCCTTGAATTCTTCCTGCGCCGCAAGAACCGCGTTGTGTCACGGACCATGCTGCTCGAGGGCGTTTGGGACTATCACTTCGACCCGAACACAAACGTAGTGGACGTCCACATCTCGAAACTGCGGCGTCAACTGGACGAAGGCGGAGATGTACCGCTGATTGAAACCGTCCGGGGCGCGGGTTACATGATGTCTGATGGATAACCTTCGGCTTTCGGTAAATAATTCCAGAACAAGACTTGTCGTCGCCAGCATGGTTCTCAGCACCATTCTGACGGCGACGGTGCTGGCTTTGGTCTATGTGACGGCCAATCGCAGCATCGAATCCGAAACACGCTCGGTCGTTTCGGCAGAGCTGACCGGGCTTGCCGATGAATATGAGCGGCGCGGTCTCATTGGCCTTATCACCGCCATCGAACGCCGCCTGCCCAGTGCCTCGGAACGTGACGCGCTTTATCTTTTGACCGACCGGTTCGGCAACAAACTGGCGGGCAATCTCAAGCAATGGCCGGAGGACATCACGGCGGGCAGTGGCTGGGTCGATCTTGAGGTGCGCCGCGCCGACAATGACGAGCTGGTGCCTGTTTCTGCCGCCTCGATCCGCCTGCCCGGTGGCGAGCGCCTTATCGTCGGGCGTGATGCCGTTGCCCGTCAGCAATTTGACCGCGTCCTGCTGCGCTCGGTCGCGCTGGCACTTGGGATTGCCCTGCTTCTCAGCCTATTGACCGGATGGCTGTTTACCCGGCTGGTCTTTTCGCGCCTGTCCGATATTGCCAACACGGCGGAGAATATCGTCTCGGGTGATCTGTCCCGCCGGATGCCTATACGCGGCACCGGAGATGAGTTCGATCAGGTCGCCGGGACCTTGAACACAATGCTCGACCGGATTGAAGAGCTGATCAGCAACCTGCGCACGACCTCGAACTCGATTGCGCATGACTTGCGATCCCCTCTTTCCCGGTTGAAACAACGGGTTGAGGCGCTGTCCGACCCGGACAAAAGCGATCTGGACCGCGAGATCGACATCGCCCGGGCCACCACCGAGGTCGATCATGTCTTGCGCGTGCTGGGGCAACTGACCGAAATCTCACGCGCCGAGGCCGGGCTGGGGCGCGAACAGTTTGAGGATGTCGATCTGCACCAACTGGTTGCGGATGTCGTGGACCTCTATGAGCCGGTTGCGGCGGATCAAAATGTTCGGCTTGAGGTTTCAGGTCAAGCCAAGCCCATTCAGGGCCACCGCCCCCTTCTGTCGCAAGCCTTGTCCAACCTTCTGGACAACGCGTTGCGCTATGCGCCAGAGAACTCGACCATCACCGTATCCCTTACAGAGGACACCACCTGCACCCGCGTCAGCGTGCGCGATGAAGGGCCGGGCGTTCCGGATCAGGACCTTCCTCGCTTGCAACAGCCTTTCGTAACGCTCGACCCTGCGCGGACTGAGCGCAATGCCGGGCTGGGCCTTGCCTTGGTTGCTGCAATTTCACGGATGCATGGCGGCGCGTTCGAGGCTCGCAACTGCGATCCCGGCCTCGAAACTACGCTGAAACTGGCGCGCTAAATCGGGCGTCCGTTGATCGCCATGTTCTTGTTTTTATAGCGCTTATCCTCGGTCACATCCGCACCGAACCACGCAGGCGGCGTGTAGCCTTTCGCATCTTGCTCCGAGGTGAATTCAACCTCAACCAGACACAACGGCGCCAGATCGCCCTCAAACACGTCCAGTTCAAACACATGCCCATCCGGCAGCGTGCCTGTGTATCGCACCTTCTCAACCCGCCGCCCCTCGGTCTCGGGCCAGAAGGTTTCAAACTGATCGGCTGAAATCTCGGCCTCCCGCTCGACCCGAACCAAACCGCCCGCGCCTTTGAGGGTCAGGAAATAGCTGTCATTCTTCTGCCGCAGCCGCATCTCAACCGAGTCCTCACTGGCCGTCAGATAACCCTGCCGCACCACGGCCTTTTTGGTTCCAGCCAGATCGGGCAGTTCAGCGACCAAAAATTTGCGTTCGATTTCGATGCTCATTTCGATGCAACCACCCCGTTTTCCAATTCATCATAGAGCGCCTGATAGGCTTCACTGGCCGCACTGCGTGCAGCATAGGTGCTGACCGGAGCGCGGTGCTGGCCCATTTTCTCGATATCCGCGGTGAAGGGAATCGAGGTCTGCAGAAACCTTTTGCGGTATAGCCCCCGCATCTTCTCCATCGTCTCCTGATGCAAAATCTTGCGCTTCTGCACCATCGAGAAAAACGCCCTCAGCTTCTTTTTCCGCAGCTTGTGCTCGTCGAAAAAGCCGACCAGTTGATCGAAGGTACGTTCCGAGAGCGTCGTCGGGATCACCGGCACGACAATCTCATCAGCAGCGCGGAAGATGTTCTCGGACAGGGTTGAGAAGTTCGGCGGGCAATCCAGAATAATCACGTCATAATCGCTGCCTGCCGCGACCAGAGCCTTCTTCAAACGCGAGCGCTTGTTGCGCATCCTGGACAGGAACACGTCGAAATCGCGAAATGTCAGGTTGGCGGGCAACACGTCCAGACCTTCGAAGTCACTGGCTCGGATGGCCTTGGTAAACCGTTCCACATCCTCAAAAAAACGCGCGTCTGTCAGTTTTTTCGACGGCTTGACCCGGAAATAAAAACCCGACGCCCCCTGCGGATCAAGATCGCACAAAAGCACCTGCTGACCCGCCTGCGCATAGGCGTAGGCGAGGTTCACCGAGGTCGCGGTCTTCCCGACCCCGCCCTTGTTACTGTAGCAGGCAATGATCTTCATTCCTCACTCCTTTGTGTGGTGAAACAGGCTGCGGAAAAGATGCCGGATCTTCGGGCTGTCGAAATGCTGAAAGTTTGAAATCACGCGCGCACGTTCGGCCTTTTGGCGTTGGTCGAGAACTGCGATTAGGCCACCAGCGGCCAAACCAAGCTGCGCGTCCACGCGGCCTTGGGCGGTGCTTTGGTCGGTAACAAACGCCAGCAGCGCCTCTTGCTGGACCGAGTAGTCGTTGAACAGGCCCAGGTTATCTTGCAGCTTTTTCAGAGGCTTGAGGATCGTTTTGAAGTCCTTTGCATTGAACAGAGGCCCGAAGAACTCCATCAGATATCGCAGTTTCTTGCAATCGATCCGCAGGTCGTGGACGGTTTGGTCTGGCGTCTCGTCACTAATACTGCGGGCGAGTTTGCAAGTCTTGCGATAACGTTTCCAGATTAGCGCGCAGGCATAACTATAGGCTCCGCGATCAGCGCTCGGCCCGGGTATCAGGTTTTCAGGGCTTGCAAAATTCTGCGCCAGATCGGTCATTGTAGTTTCGTAGGCGGCACTGCGCAAATGGCGGGACAGACGGGAAAGTTCCCGCGCGCGCTCTTGTTCAAACCGGTCGAACATGGCCTGCACACCGGCATGAAGATTTTCCGGTACGAGTCTGAGATACATACCTTTTTCCAGAAGGTAGACATCTAAATCCCGCAATCGCCCGGTTGGGGCCATCAGGTCCGAGAAAACCCGTTTCAACTCTGCCGTCTGCTGATCTGAAAACACCCCTTTGAACAAGCTCACGACTGAGCGGATGCGCCGCAAAGACACTCGGTAGTCATGAAGAAATTCGGTATCAATATCCGCCACTATGCCAGCTTCATTCTGACGCGCGACGCTGAGGTAGGTCCGGATAAGGTCCGTCGCAACCTCCAAAGAGGGTTCTTGCGTGCCGAGCGCGATCTCCGGTTTGGCACGGTAACGCATCATGTCTGGGAACAAAACGTCGAACAAGTCGTCAATACCGCCCGAAGACATCCTCTCAAGACTGTCACAGGCCGCAGCAAAAGCGCGATCATAACCGCGCAGTTTTTGCAGCCAGACAAACGCCACCTGCCCGCGATCCGTGCGCAGCGACAGGGTATGCCCTCGAACCTGCGTCTTTTGCAGATCGTCGAGAATCGCGAGCGTGCCTTCATCGAACTCACCCGCGCCAATCGGCGTCAGGGCGCGCAAAGTAGGAAAGCCGCTCAGCGCCGCCTTCACCGGACCTTCAGGGAGGTTCTGTACGAATTGCCCCTTGCCGTTGGCGTGCTGCTCTGAGACCTGCCCCTGCATCGAGACAAGCCGCAAGCTCCCTCTGTTCTCGAGCAATACCCGGCCAGAGCTGCGCAACGACTGATCGTGACAATCGAGCATAAGGACCGGCGCGGCGGTGCCCATCTCGATATCGACAGTGTGATTGGGCAAACCGCGCTCGAACGCGGCCTGATCAAGCCCGCCGGGGAGGATGAAGAATCCGTTTGTTCCCTGCGACACGCCTTACCCCTGCCCGATCCTTCTACATATCGTCATGAGACCGTGAATCGCGCGCTGCATCAAGAACAAGATCAACCAAACCGGGGTTTTGTGCGGGTGACAGGTCAAAACCGTCCGGCTAAAACCAAGGCATGTCTGATCCGGTCTCCTCCATCCGCAACCTCGGCCCCGCCTTCGAACAGGCTTGCACCCGCGCGGGTATTCATTCGGCGCAGGAGCTGCGAGAACTGGGTGCCGACGCCGCCTATGCCAAGCTGTTGGCCGCAGGCACAAGACCACATTTCATCGGCTACTATGTGCTGGTGATGGGGCTGCAGGGCCGCCCTTGGAACGACTGCAAGGGCGAGGAGAAAAAGGCGCTAAGACAACGGTTTGACACGATCAAATCCGGCACCAGGGCGGCCCCGAAAAGCCAAATGGTCTCAGACTTGGATGCCATCGGAGTGCGGGTTGCAGCCCACGATCTGAAGCAGATCTGAAACGAAAAAGGCCGCCCCAATCAGGAGCGGCCCAATCTGTTCACCAAATCGGCGGCTTAGCCGACCAGTTCGATGCCCGAGAAGAAGTAGGCAATCTCAACCGCAGCGGTTTCCGGAGCGTCCGAACCGTGGACCGAGTTTTCGCCAACCGATTCCGCGAACTCGGCGCGGATTGTGCCGGCCGCTGCGTCTGCAGGGTTGGTTGCGCCCATGACTTCACGGTTCTTTGCAATGGCGCCTTCGCCTTCCAGAACCTGAACAACGACCGGAGCCGACGACATGAATTCGCACAGTTCGTCATAGAACGGACGCTCGGCGTGGACTTCGTAGAACTTGCCGGCTTGTTCTTTGGTCATGTGGATGCGCTTTTGCGCAACGATGCGCAGGCCGGCCTCTTCGAACTTGGCGTTGATTTTGCCAGTCAGGTTGCGGCGGGTTGCATCGGGTTTGATGATTGAGAATGTGCGTTCCAGTGCCATGTCGGCCTCTCCTTACAATGTGGCGCGGGGTCCGCGCCGAAATCCATCGCGCGCCGCCTAACATGGTCTGTGGCTCATGAAAAGCCTTATGATGCCTTGCCCCGCGCTTTGCGGTTCAGGTTGTTTCAGGCAAAGGCTCTAGACGGTCGACGCGGCGGACATAGAGCACCGCAAGCAGGCCGATGAAACTGCTGCCGCTCATCATGCCCAGAACCAGATACGGACCGTTTTCAGCGTTGACAAACGCTCCGGTCATTGAGGTCAGCACAGCCCCCAGTGCCACGATCATCGCTCCCGAAAGCCCAGCGGCGCTACCCGCCAGTTTCGGGCGCACCGACATGACGCCAGCCGACGCGTTGGCGTTGGTCAACCCGTTGCCAAACCCTACGCAGATGGCCGAACCGAAGAATACCCAGACCGAGCCCATCTGACCCAGAAACAAAAGCAACCCCAGGAAAGGGCCCGTCGAGGCCACAATTCGCCCGATTAGGATCATCGTGGTCAGCCGGGTCCGTGCAGCAATGCGACCGGTGATGAAATTGCCCACCATGAAGCCGCCGGTGATGATGCCAATGCCTAGACCCAGCATCGCGGGGCTCAGATCGAACCACGCTGCAGCCACTAAGGGCGCACCGGTGATAAAGCTGTAGAACCCCCCAATTGAGAACGCCGCGCATAGGGCATAGCCCCAGAACCTGCGGGCACGGAACAGGTGCGGGTATTCTCTCAGCTGCGCAGCAAACGTTGAGGAGCGATTGGTATTGGTCTCACCCATATCGAACCAAAGCAAGGTCAACAGTCCCGCCCCCAACAGAGAATACAAAACAAACCCGGCCCGCCACCCGAAAAGCATATCAAGCGCCCCGCCCAGCATCGGCCCGAGCATCGGTGCGAGGGCCATCGCCATAGCGACATAGCCAAGTTTGCTGGCGGCTTCATTCGGTGGGTACTGATCCCGGATCGACGCGCTGGACAAGACTGAGCCCGCCACCACAGCCGCTTGCAACAGGCGGAAGCCAAGGAATAGCCAGATCGACTCGGCGAGCGCGCAACCGATTGAAGCGCAAACAAAGATCGTCATAGAGGTCAACAGCACAGGTCTGCGTCCATAGCGATCCGACAATGGCCCCATGATCAGCTGAAGTATGGCCGAAACCGCCAGATACCCCGCGACTGACAGGTTCACGAGACCATAGTCGACCGCGAAATCCTCGCTCATATGCGCCAGCGAAGGCAGGAACATATTCAGCGAAAGAACCGACAGCGCCGTAGCAAAGATCAGCGTGATCAAAGTTGGAGGCGTCTGGGCGGCGCGCATGGTCAAAACCGTTTCAAATTGGCAAACGAGAAAGCGCTAACACATCGCTGGTCTGTTGAACATGCTTAGCCGCTGGCGGCGGCATCGCGGCTCTGCTAAGAGCGCGTCATGTTACGGATCGAAGACATCACCTACGCTGTTGAGGGCCGCCCTCTGTTCGACGGAGCCAGTGCAACCATCCCCGATGGCCACAAGGTCGGCCTTGTGGGCCGCAATGGCACCGGGAAAACCACGCTGTTCCGCCTGATCCGGGGGGAGTTGGCACTGGAATCGGGTAATATCTCGATCCCGAAACGCGCCCGGATTGGAGGCGTGGCGCAAGAGGTGCCCTCGTCTGACGTGTCGCTGATCAATACTGTTCTGGCCGCCGACACCGAACGCAGCGCGCTGATGGTTGAGGCTGAAAGCGCCGAAGACCCTGCCCGCATCGCAGAGATTCAGACCCGCCTTGCCGATATCGACGCTTGGTCGGCTGAGGCGCGCGCCGCCTCGATCCTCAAAGGTCTGGGCTTTGACGACGACGACCAGCTGCGCCCCTGTTCCGATTTCTCGGGCGGTTGGCGGATGCGCGTCGCTCTGGCGGCGGTGCTGTTCTCGCAGCCTGATCTGCTGCTGTTGGATGAACCGACCAACTATCTCGACCTCGAAGGCGCGCTGTGGCTGGAGAGCTATCTGGCGAAATATCCGCATACGGTCATAATCATCAGCCACGACCGCGGTCTTTTGAACCGGGCCGTAGGTTCGATCCTGCATCTGGAAGATCGCAAACTCACCTACTACGCAGTCCCCTACGACAAGTTCGCCGAGCGCCGTGCCGAACGACTTGCGCAGGCGGAATCCGAGAACGCCAAGGCCAAAGCCCGCATCGCGCATCTGCAAAGCTTTGTGGATCGCTTCCGCTACAAGGCGTCCAAAGCTGTTCAGGCCCAATCCCGCCTGAAGATGATTGAACGCATCCAGCTGGTCTCTACCCCGCAAGAGGCCGCTTTGCGCGCGTTTTCCTTCCCCGAGCCCGAGGAACTGTCGCCGCCCATCATTCAGATCGAAGGTGGTGTAACCGGCTATGGCGAGGTCGAGGTTCTGCGTCGCCTGAACCTGCGCATTGATCAGGACGACCGGATCGCGCTGCTAGGTAAGAACGGTCAGGGTAAATCGACCCTGTCCAAGCTGCTGTCCGATCGTCTGCCCCTGATGGCGGGCAAGATGAGCCGCAGCAACAAGCTACGCATCGGGTATTTCGCGCAGCATCAGGTGGATGAACTGTATGTGGATGAGACCCCTCTGGACCACCTACGCCGTCTGCGCCCGGATGAGGCGCCGGGCAAATGGCGCTCGCGTCTGGCCGGGTTTGGCCTGAACGCCGATCAGGCCGAGACAGAGGTTGGCCGCTTGTCCGGCGGGCAAAAAGCCCGACTGTCGCTGCTGCTGGCCACCATTGACGCGCCGCACATGCTGATCCTCGACGAGCCGACCAACCACCTCGATATCGAAAGCCGCGAGGCGCTGGTTGAGGCGCTGACCGCCTATTCCGGCGCGGTCGTTCTGGTGAGCCACGACATGCACCTGCTGTCGCTGGTGGCCGACAGGTTGTGGCTGGTCTCGGACGGGACGGTCAAGCCGTTTGACGACGACCTCGAGGCCTATCGCGCGATGCTGCTGGCCCGGGACAAGCCAGTCAAAACAAAGCCGCAGGCTGCAAAGCCCAAGCGCCCGTCTCGTGAAGCAATGCTGGCCCTGCGCGCCGACCTGCGCAAATGCGAGGACCGGATCGAAAAGCTAACGAATATGCGTGAAAAGCTCTCAGCCAAGTTGGCGGATCCGGCGCTGTATGAGGATGACAGGATCAACGATCTGGAGACCTGGAACCGCAAATTCGCCGAGGTCTCGGAAGCCATGCAAAAAGCAGAGGCCCTATGGGTGGCCGCAGCGGAACGCCTTGAGCAAGCTGAGAATGCCGCATGATGGACCTGGCCTTTTTCATTACAGCATTCACCACCTTGTTCGTGGTGATCGACCCGTTTGGCACCACGCCGATTTTCGTAGCGCTGACGCAGGACATGGATGCGAAGACTCGGCGCAAGACTGCCTTTCGTAGCTGCCTGACCGCCGTCTTCATCCTGATCGCCTTTGCTGCTTTTGGCGAGGCACTGCTGGGCTTTGTCGGGATCTCGATGGCCGCCTTTCGCGTTGCAGGCGGAGCTTTGCTGTTCCTCACCGCGCTGGACATGCTGTTCGACCGCCGCACCAAACGCCGCGAAGACCGCGCCGAGGAAGAGGAACATCCCGACCCGTCCGTGTTCCCTTTGGCCATTCCGCTGATCGCGGGGCCGGGTTCGATCGCGACGATCATCCTGCTGGCCGGCCAGCATCCCGGCGTGCTGGGCATTGTCGAGGCCTGCATCGTCATGCTGGCGGTGATGTCTGTTGTCCTGATCTTCTTTCTGGCTGGCGGGTTGATCGGCCGCATTCTGGGCAAGACCGGGCTGAACGTCCTGACCCGGCTGCTGGGTATGTTGCTGGCGGCTTTGTCGGTTCAGTTCATTCTGGATGGCCTCAAGGCCTTTGGATTCGCGTCCTGACCCCCCATATACTGCTGTGTAGCGAGTAAGGATTTCGGCATGGACACCGACAATGTAATGCGTTTGGTCTACCTCAGCGTACTGGGCACGGCTGTTGTGTTCTGGTTCCTGGCGCAGAACCGACAATCGCTGAGCAAAACCCTGCAGCAGGTCATGGCCTGGGTGTTCATCTTCGTGGGCGTCGTGGCCGTGGTTGGCCTGTGGGAGGATATCCGTACAACGGTCGGCCCTGCTCCGCAGATGACGGTGACAGGTGAGTCGATCGAGGTGCCCCGATCAGCCGACGGGCATTACTATCTGCCGGTTCAGGTGAACGGAGAGCCGATCACCTTTCTGGTTGATACCGGAGCCAGCCAGATTGTTCTCAGCGACAAAGACGCCAGACGCGCGGGGATCGACCCGAACCAACTGAACTACTTTGGCCGCGCCCTGACAGCCAATGGAGAGGTTCGGACCGCTCCGGTGCGGCTGGACACGCTGACAGTAGGGCCAATCACAGATCAGAACGTCTCGGCTTGGATCAACGAAGGTGAGTTGCACAAGTCGCTTCTGGGCATGGACTACCTGCATCGTTTTTCGAATATCCAGTTCACCGATGGACGTATGATCCTGTCGCGCTAGGCATGTGTAGTGCTTGAGAACAAAATAAGAACATGATATGAGTTACTCATGTCTGTTCAGCTTCTTGGTCAAAAGCCCGCGCGCGCCGCGCCGGGGGTAACTCTACAGGATGGGATCACCCTGCAACTGGGGCGCGTGCATGAAGGCTGCGGCCCCGCGCGGCGCAGCTTTGCCATGTGGCTGGCCGGTCAGATGCAGGGGCCGGTCCTATGGATTTCCCCAGCGTGGGAGCCCGGGCAGTTGAACCCCGACGGGATAATTCCCTTTGCTGATCCCGCCCGGTTCATCTTTGTCCGTCCCACCCGCGCCGAAGACCTGTTGTGGTGCATGGAGGAAGCGCTGCGCAGCGGAGCCATCCCGCTGATCGTCGGGGATCTGCCCGGCGCGCCGGGGCTGACGCCCGTGCGTCGGATGCATCTGGCCGCCGAACAGGGCGGCTCTATGGGGCGGGCCCCGCTAGGCCTAGTGCTGACGCCCGGTGATGGAGGTGCACAAGGGATCGAGACCCGCTGGCACATGGCCGCCGCGCATCAGGGCGAGGCCCGCCGCTGGACCCTGACCCGCCGCCGCGCCCGTGCCTTGCCTCCGGTCAGCTGGACGGCCACGCAGATCAAACCGCGCGCCGGGCTGCAGCTTGACCAGATCGCTGCCGTGGACTGAACGCACCTGATCACGCATTTTTTTGTTGGTCCAAGGGGTCGCGCGCCCTAGCGTCCAGTCATGAGAGATTTGACCCGACGTGCCGTTCTTGCGGGGCTGGCGACCCTACCCTTCGCCCAAACGCTGCATGCAGCGCTCAGCCCCTATGCCCTGTCGGAAAGCGATACGAAGGTTGGTTTCAGCTTCGATCTGTCCGGCGTCGCGCAAAGCGGTACCATGCCGATCCGGACAGCGGATGTTCAAGTGGATACGACCCGCCTGCAGAACAGCCGGGTTAAGGTGGCATTGGACGTGAGCAAAGCCAAAACCCGCCTGCCCTTTGCGCGCGCGCCCATGCTCAGTCCCAGTGTACTGGACGCCGAAAGCCATCCGACCATCACCTTCGTCTCAACCGAGATCGAACTTGGGCAGGATGGGCGCATCTCGGACGGGGCCCGTATCACCGGGGACCTGACAGTTCGGGGTGTGACGCGTCCTATCACGTTGCAAGCCAGCCTCTACCGGCCACAGGGAACAGCGGCGGGTGATCTGGATCGCCTGTCGATCAGCTTGAAGGGGGCGCTGAACCGGCACGACTTTGGCGCCTCGGGCTATCCCGATCTGGTGAATGACACCGTCACACTGGACATTCGCGCCGAAATCAGCCGCCTCTGACCAAAGGCAAAAGTTCAAAAACGACTCCTTGACGTCGAATAGCTGCGCGCATTGTCTGAAAGCCTCGCCAAGGTGGACCCATCATGCGCACGATCATTTCATTTGCCGCCCTATTCCTTTCTGTCATTCTGCTGCAACTATCGACTGGCGGTGTTGGGCCGCTTGATGCCATTTCCGGCATCACGCTGAATTTCACGACCGAGCAAATCGGTCTGCTTGGCTCGGCGCATTTCATCGGTTTCTTTGTCGGCTGCTGGTGGGCCCCGCGTCTGATGGGCAGCGTCGGGCATTCCCGCGCCTTTGCCGTCTGCACCGCACTGGGCGCGATGGGCCTGATTGGCCATACCCTGACCGAAAACCCCTATGTTTGGGCATTCCTCAGGATCGCATCCGGCACCTGTGTCGCCGGGTGTTACACGGTGATCGAGGCCTGGCTGAACGCGAAAGTCACAAATGAGACCCGTGGGCGCGCCATGGGCACCTATCGCATCGCCGATATGGGTGCATCGCTGTGCGCGCAGTTGATCATCGCAGTGCTGCCGCCCGCCTCTTACGTCTCGTACAATCTGCTGGCGATCCTGTGCTGCGCCTCCTTGCTGCCGCTGACCCTGACACGCGCCAGCCAGCCTGCAACCCCGGACGCGCCGCGCCTGCGCCCCAAACTAGCCTGGCGCAGCTCTCCTTTGGCGGTTGCCGGGGTGATCGTTGCGGCGCTCAGTTCTGCCTCGTTCCGCATGGTCGGCCCCGTCTACGGGCAAGAGGTTGGGCTGGGCATAGATCAGATCGCCTTCTTCCTCGCCTCATTTGTTCTGGGTGGTGCAATGGCGCAGTATCCGATGGGATGGCTTGCGGACAAATACGACCGGCGCTGGGTATTAATCTGGTTGTCTGCCGCTGCGGTTTTGAGTTGTGGAATAACCATGATGGCCAGCAACACTGGGACGCTCGGGGTGATGCTGGCGGCATGGGTGTTCGGGTTCACCACCTTCCCGATCTTCTCGGTCTCTTCGGCCCATGCCAACGACTTTGCCACCACTGAGCAACGAGTCGAGCTGTCTGCGGCGCTGATGTTCTGGTACGCTCTGGGCGCGATTGCCTCGCCCTACGTCTCATCCACACTGATCGAGAAATTCGGCCCGGGTGCGCTGTTTGCCTTTGTCGCTGTTGGTCATTTGGGTCTGATCGTCTTTGGTCTCGCCCGTATGCGTTCGCGCCCCACCCCGGAAGAGCGGACAAACTATGTCTATGCCCCCAGAACATCCTTTACGATTGGGCGTTTGTTGAAACGCTCGCGCGAGGAATAGAGAAAGGGCCGGGAAATCCCCGGCCCTTCGGTTTTTACGACTGGTTCGCTGGCGTTTCGTCTTCAACCAGAACCTCGACCTCAGGCTCCGGCGTCGCCTCAAGCGCGCCGTTCACGACACCACCGACCCCGTTTTCCATAGACAGACCCAGCTCTTCGCCCAGCTTTTTCAGGGCCGGCATCTGTACCGCCATTCCCATGATCGAATCCAGTGCCTGATTTACAACGGGTTTGTCGCTGTTGGCTGCCCCACCTGTGGAACCCGCACCGATCCCGCCAACCTGATGGATCTTGATCGAGTCGATCTTTTCAGCAGGCTTGACCATTTCCGAGATGATCGACGGCATGGTCTCGATCCGTGCCATATCGACTTTCATGCGAATCTGCGCGGCGGACAGCGCATTATCGGCCTCTACAATCGCGCGTTTTCCTTCCGCTTCGGCCAACATGTCGTTCTTCTTGGCCTCGGCGCGAATGTTCAGCGCATCCGCTTCGGCCTGGGCTTCCTCACGGCGGGCTTCGGCACGGTCAGCAGCGGCCTCTTTCTCGGCCTGTGCGGCCAGACGAATCGCGGTTGCCTGACGTTCTGCCTCACGAGTTGCTTCGATTAGAGCAATTTGCTTGTGACGCTCTGCCTCGGCCACTTCACGAGCGGTTGCCACGGCTTCGGTCGCTTTTGTTGCCTCGGCACGGGCCAGATCGGCAGACGCCCGCGCGCGGCTTTCCTCTTCGGATTTCTGCGCAATGATGATCTGACGTTCTTGCTCGGCCACTTCGATCTCACGCTCTTTGGCGATCTCAGCATCGCGGATCTTGCGCTCACGCTCAATCTCAGCGGCACGAATGGCCTCCTCGCGGGCGATCCGGGCACGTTCGGTTTCACGTACCGAGTCTTCGGTTCGCGCTGCGATTTCCGCCTCTTGCGCCACACGCAGGGTTTCAACCTTTTGCGTCTGCTCGATGCGCGCTTGTGCCTCGTCCTGCTCAATCAGCAGCTTCTGACGCTCGGCTTCCATTGCTGCGCGGCGCACTTCGACCTCAGCTTCAGCATCAATCTGCGCCCGCTCCTTCTTGGATACAGCAATCACCTCAGCCAGCTTACGCATACCAACGGCGTTAAAGGCGTTGTTCTCGTCCAGAGCTTCAAACGGCGTCTGGTCCAAAGCGGTCAGCGAGACCGATTCCAGCGACAGACCGTTTTTCAACAGGTCCTCAGACACTGCGTTCTGCACCTCCTGCACAAAGTCAGCGCGGTTTTCGTGCAGGCCATCCATGGTCATCTGAGCAGCGACCGCGCGCAGACCGTCAATCAGCTTACCTTCGATCATCTCGCGCAGTTGCTCTACGTCAAAGGTGCGGTCACCCAGAGTTTGCGCCGCACGGGCGATGCCCTCTTCGGTTGCCATGACCGAGACGTAGAACTCAACACCAACGTCGACGCGCATCCGGTCTTTAGTGATGAGCGCGGCCTCGCCGCTGCGCTGCACCTCAAGGCGCAGGGTCTTCATGTTGACAGGGCTGACCTCGTGCAGCAGCGGAACGATGATGACACCGCCATCCATAATGACTTTCTTGCCACCCGCCCCGGTTTTCACCAAGCTGATTTCGCGGGTTGCGCGTCGATAAAGGCGGCCAAGCACAAGGCCAATGAACAAGAGTACCGCTAAAATAGTCACAATTGTGACGGCCAGGAATGGAAGTTCCATGCAATATCCTCCGGATTGGGTTTGAAAATTGGGTTAGTGAGACAAGCCGACCATAACGAACCGGTCGCGCCGTCGATCACGTAGAACAAGTACTTCGGTGCCTTGCTCCAGCGAATCTTGGTCCCGAAAAGGTTCTGCGCGCAGGTAGTGTGTGTTGCCGAACCGATCCATGACGCGCACCTCTGCCGGGCGTCCGCGTGAGGCGGTTCCTTGAGTGATCACACCACGACGACGGGCCAGCATCCGTTCAGACATCGCCTCAGTCTCGGTTTTTGGCAGCAGCCGGGCGAAGACGCCACCAAAGCCACGCGCAAACCACAGACCAAATGCGCCCGCAGGGATGACAGCAATCCAACTGGGTAAATCGAAACCCAACAGGTCGCGCAGTGCCAATTGCAGGCCCATACCACTGAGGCCGAACCCGGCTAGCAGAACCACAAGCCAGATCATGAACGACATCTTGCCGATGCCCAGCCAGCCAAATGGGCCAGTAGAGGCGACTTCGGGCACTTCGGTTTCAATCTCGGCCAGTTCCAGGTCGCCCAGATCGATATCGGCGTCTATATCCAGATCGAAATCGGCAATGTCCAGATCCGGCGCGTCGACCATATCCAGATCGACCTCGCCATCACCTGCCAGCAGACTTCCACCCAGAACCAATGCGATCAGTTCCAGCGCCAAAAGGCCGAACAGAAGCGCAAGCGCCAGGGTAAAGGGCACAAATGCGCCCTCAAGTAAAAAGTCAAACATCAGCAGGTTGCCCTCGTTTTTGTATACTTTTGTATACATATGAGATGGGAAGTCATTGATTGAATTTCAAGAGGTTGTGATTCCAAATTACAACCTATGGGTAGTGCAGCTCTTGACGGATATGCAACTCGCCTCAATCGCCTTTCGTATTATTCCCTCAAATACGCGCTCAAAATGACATGGCAGCGCAAGCCGGGCTTTTGCTGAGCGATGACATAAGGTAGACGGGCGCGCAGACAGTTACGTGGACACGCAAAATGGCTCGGATTCTCATCACCTCGGCGATCCCCTACATCAACGGGATCAAGCACCTCGGCAACCTGATCGGCTCTCAATTGCCTGCCGACCTGTACGCACGTTACCAGCGTGGCCGGGGGAACGAGGTCATGTTCCTCTGCGCCACGGATGAACACGGCACCCCGGCCGAGCTGGCCGCGGCCAAGGCGGGCAAGCCCGTCGCGGAGTACTGCGCGGATATGTATGCGGTACAGGCCGATATCGCCAAACGCTTTGGTCTGAGCTTCGATCACTTTGGGCGCTCGTCCAGCGAACAGAACCGCCAATTGACGCAGCACTTCGCTGGCAAGTTGGATGAGGCCGGTCTGATCCGTGAGGTCAGTGAAAAACAGGTCTACTCGAATGCCGATGGCCGGTTCCTGCCTGACCGCTATATCGAGGGCACCTGCCCCAACTGTGGCTATGATCGCGCGCGTGGCGACCAGTGCGAGAACTGTACCAAGCAGCTGGATCCGACCGATCTGATCGAGCCTCGCAGCGCGATCAGCGGCTCGACTGATCTTGAGGTGCGCGAGACCAAGCACCTGTATCTGCGCCAATCGGCGATGAAGGATCAGCTGGATGCGTGGATCGACAGCAAGGTCGACTGGCCGATCCTGACCACATCCATTGCCAAGAAATGGCTGCATGACGGAGACGGCCTGCAGGATCGCGGCATCACCCGTGATCTGGACTGGGGTGTTCCAGTCAAGAAAGGCGATCAGGACTGGCCCGGTATGGAGGGCAAAGTCTTCTATGTCTGGTTCGATGCACCAATCGAATACATCGCATGCGCCAAGGAATGGGCCGACGCGAATGGCAAGACGGATGCGGATTGGGAACGCTGGTGGCGCACCGACAAAGGTGCGGACGACGTGCGTTACGTGCAGTTCATGGGCAAGGACAACGTGCCCTTCCACACGCTCAGCTTCCCGGCCACCATTCTGGGTTCGGGCGAGCCGTGGAAGATGGTCGACCACCTGAAATCCTTCAACTACCTGAACTATGACGGTGGTCAGTTCTCGACCTCGCAGGGTCGAGGCGTGTTCATGGATCAGGCGCTGGCCATTCTGCCCGCCGACTACTGGCGCTGGTGGCTGCTGAGCCATGCGCCGGAAAGCAGCGATAGTGAGTTTACGTGGGAGAATTTCCAGCAATCGGTGAACAAAGACCTTGCCGACGTACTGGGCAACTTCGTCAGCCGGATCACCAAGTTCTGCCGCTCGAAATTCGGCGAAGCTGTGCCGGAAAGCGGTACATTTGGCGCGCGCGAACAAGACCTTATCGCCGACATCACCCGCCGCGTTCGCGCCTATGAAGGCCACATGGAGGCCATGGAAGTCCGCAAATCCGCGCAAGAGCTTCGGGCGATCTGGGTGGCCGGTAACGAATATCTGCAATCCGCAGCCCCGTGGTCGACCTTTAAGGAAGACCCCGAACAGGCGGCAGCGCAAGTTCGCCTTGGCCTCAACCTGATCCGCCTCTACGCGGTTCTAAGCGCGCCCTTTATTCCCGCTGCCTCGGCAAAGATGCTGAGTGCAATGAATACGCTAGATACAAGCTGGCCCGAAGATGTCGAGGCCGCGCTGAACGCCCTGCCCGCAGGTCATGCGTTCTCGGTACCTGATGTCCTGTTCGCCAAGATCGCCGACGAGGATCGCGAAGAGTGGCAGGCGAAATTTGCAGGCACGCGCGACTGACATAAGCTGCATGAAGTTCTGAAACGGGGGCCTATACGGCCCCCTTTCTTTTGGGCCCTTCAAACAGCACGCACCCCGTAAACCGGCCTGGTTGCACGGGATTTTCGCTACCTGCCAACCACTCCGCCCCTTCAATCACCTTGAGATATGTTTGCAAAACGGCCATCCTGCCCTCAAGTTCTGCCGACTCGTCGCTTTTTAAGGCTGCGTATAGGCTCAGTTTTTTGAAATGTATGAGGCTTTTGACATGTCCGTCGCTCTGAAGCAGCCCCGCAACCGGTCTCGTGGTGCTGTCACCGCACTGTGCCGCCCTCTAGTCATTTTGTCATGCATCGGTTTTGGCTATCCGGCACTTGCGCAAGACGAAAGTGAAGCGCCCGCCGCAAAAGTGTCGATCGCCGCAGCCTACACCGAAGAGATCACCGACGAGGCAAGCTTTATCGGCCGTGCAGAAGCCATCAATAAGGTCGACATCGTCGCGCGCGTCAGCGGATTTCTTGATAGTCAGGAGGTCGAAGATGGCGCCCTGGTGACCGAGGGCGATCTGCTGTTCAAGATCGAACCGGACCTCTATGAGGCGACGCTTGAGGCGCGGAAAGCAGATCTTGACCGCGCCGAAGCCAATTTGGAGCTGGCCAAGGTCGATCTCGCGCGGAAAGAGGAACTCTTTAGACGCGACGCAACCCCAGAGTCAGAACGTGACATCGCGCGTGCCAACGAACTGGTCGCCGAGGCCGAGGTCAAAGCCGCAAACGCCGCTATTCAGCAAGCTGAGCTGGACCTCAGCTATACCGAGATCCACGCGCCCTTTACCGGTCGCCTAGGACGGGTCACCACGAGTGTAGGCGATGTGGTTGGCCCCACGAACCCACCGCTGGTTAACTTGGTCAGCGAAGCCCCAATCTACGTGAATTTCTCCTTGAATGAGAAACAGTTTACCTCGGTTCTTCAACAGGTTGGTGAAAGTGCCGCTTCTCTGGCGGAAAGCAACAAAAGCCCCAATGTCCATGTCATTCTGCCGAACGGAACCGAACTAGACGAAACTGGTGAGATCGTCTTTGTCGACAACCGCATCGACCCTCTGACCGGCGCTATCACCGTGCGGGCCGAGTTTGACAACGCAGATCGCCTGATCATCGATGGTGCCTTCGTGAATGTGCAGATCGAGGCACTGGAGCCGACCCTGCAGGTCCTGATCCCTCAGGCCGCATTGCAGCGGGACCAGCGCGGCGAGTTCGTATTAGTCGTCAATGACCAGCAGATGGTCGAGCAGCGCTATATCACGACCGGCGACGCTGTAGGCACGGCCATCATCGTCGCGGATGGTTTGCGCGAAGGCGAAAGCGTGATTGTCGAGGGCCTGCAACGCGTGCGTCCAGGTGTGGCGGTCGACGCGGTGGTCGCGTCCGAGCAGCCGGGAGAATAAGGCATGTTCTCAGCCCTGTTCATCAGCCGGCCGAAGCTGGCGCTTGTCATTTCACTCGTCCTTACGATCATGGGCGGCATCGGCTATATGGTTCTGCCAGTCGCCCAGTTTCCGGACATTACCCCTCCGGTCGTCAGCGTCACGACCACCTATACCGGTGCCAACGCCGAGACCGTTGAAAACACCGTAGCCGCGCCCATCGAGGCACAGGTAAACGGCGTAGACGACATGATATACATGACGTCAACCTCGTCCGACAACGGCTCGTATTCGTTGAACATTACGTTTGAGGTCGGCACCGACCCGGATATCGCGTCGGTCAACGTGCAGAACCGCGTGGCGCAGGCCATGTCGTCGCTTCCGTCCGAGGTGACATCCTCCGGCGTGGTGACGCAGAAGGCGTCGACCAACATGCTGTTGCTGGTCACGCTGACCTCGCCCAATGGCACGTATGACAGTGTGTTTCTGTCCAATTATGCCTCGATCAACCTTAAAGACGCCTTGGCGCGGGTTCAGGGTGTGGGTAAGGCGGATGTTCTGACCAATCTGGAATACGCCATGCGGATCTGGATGGATCCCGACAAGATGGCTGCTCTGTCGATTACGCCCGGCGATGTGATCAATGCCATACGTGAGCAGAATATCGAAGTCTCTGCAGGCTCGATCGGCTCGCCTCCTGTGCCGGAGGGGCAGACCTTTCAATACACGATCAAAACCAAAGGTCGCCTGACATCGGCCGCCGAGTTCGGCGACATCGTCATTCGCACCGGCGAGGCCGGGTCCATAGTGCGCGTTCGAGATATTGCACGAGTCGAACTGGGCGCGCAGTTCTATTCGGCTTCCGGCTATTTCGATGCGGTACCCGCGACCGTGATCGGCATTTACCAGGCCCCCGGCGCCAACGCGCTTGCTGTGTCCGAGCGGGTGCAGGCGGAGCTTGATCGCCTGTCCCGGTCCTTCCCCACAGACGTCGAATACAGTGTCCCCTTCAACACCACCGACTTTGTCGAAGCCTCGCTGAACGATGTGGTTTCGACGCTGATCCTGACCTTCATTCTGGTGATCTCCGTCGTGTTCGTTTTCCTGGGCAGTTGGCGAGCGACGATCATTCCAGCGGTGGCGATCCCGGTCTCGTTGATCGGGACATTCGCCTTCCTACTGGCCTTCGGAATGTCACTGAACACGATTTCGCTTTTCGCCTTGGTTCTGGCCATCGGGATCGTGGTGGATGACGCCATCGTGGTTGTAGAAAACGTCGAGCGGATCATCGCGGATGAGGGGCTGCCCCCGGCCGAAGCGACCCGAAAGGCGATGGGCCAGATCACCGGCCCCGTCATCGCAACAACGCTGGTTCTGCTGGCCGTGTTCGTGCCGGTGACCTTCATGCCCGGCATCTCTGGCAGGCTGTATTCGCAGTTTGCCGTGACGATTTCGACGGCTGTTGTGATCTCATCCATCAACGCTCTGACCTTGTCGCCTGCCCTGTGTGGCCTGGTTCTACGCGCACGCTCCGGTCCGCCCAAAGGACTGCTGGCGCTGTTCGAAGGTCTGATCGGAACCGTCCGAAACGGCTATGTCGCCATCGTACGCAAATTGCTGATCCTGCCTATTGTCGCGCTGGGTGTGATAGTCGCCTTGGGGATGGGAACCGGGACGATCATGTCCAACACCTCCAGCGGGTTTATCCCACTTGAGGACAATGGCTATCTGTTCGTGGATATCCAACTGCCCGATGCGGCGACGCTGGAACGGACCGAGACGATCTCGGCCCGTGTGGACGACCAGATCCGCGAAATTCCGGGCGTTGCCAGCACCGTTCTGATCAACGGCTTCTCGCTGCTGAACGGCACCACGACCAACGGCGCGGCGATCTTCGTCAACCTCGAAAACTGGGCCGACCGTCAGGAAGAAGACCTGAGCGCCGACGCCATCCTCGCCAAGGTGCTTGCAATCGCGAACGGTGAGTCCGCGGCTTCGATCGTGGCCTTCAACCCGCCGCCCATTCAGGGCCTGGGTATGTCGGCCGGTGTCGAGATGGAGGTGCAGCAGACCGGTGGCGGCACACCTCAGGATCTGGCTTCGGCTGTTGGCTCGTTCGTTTACGCGGCGAACCAGCGGCCCGAGATCGGCCAATCCTACACCACCTTCCGCGCCAACGTTCCACAGCTTTTTGTTGATTTGGATCGGGAAAAAGCCAAGACCCTGCAGGTCTCGGTCGCCGAGATTTTCCAAACGATGCAGGCGCAGTTGGGGTCTTACTACGTGAACGACTTCAATCTGTTCGGTCGTGTCTACCGCGTGATGATTCAGGCGGATGGTACCTATCGCGATAATGTCGAGGATATCTCGAACCTTTATGTCCGCTCGCAACAGGGTGAGATGGTGCCTCTGGGTACATTGATTGATGTGGAAAACGTGTTGGGGCCGGTCTTGCTGAAGCGGCACAACCTGTTCCGTTCGGCAACGGTGACAGCTGTGCCTGCCCCGGGCCTGTCCACGGGTGACGCGATCAACGTCATGACCGAGGAATCCGCAACCGCCCTACCCCCCGGATATGCGTTCGAATGGACCGGCACGGCACAACAGCAGCTGGCCTCGGGCGGTCTTGTCATCGTGATCCTTGGGCTGGCGATCCTGTTTGGCTACCTGTTCCTGGTGGGACAATACGAAAGCTGGACCTTGCCGGTGTCGATCCTGCTGTCGGTGATTGTCGCCCTGTTCGGTGCGGTCGCGGCCGTAGCGATCGTGGGCAGTGACATCAACCTCTATACGCAGATCGGGATGATCATGCTGGTGGGGCTTGCCTCAAAGAACGGCATTCTGATCGTTGAGTTCGCGATGGAGCAACGCGCCAAAGGCCTTTCGATCAAGGACGCCGCAGCCGAGGCCGCCTATCAGCGCTTCCGGGCCGTGATGATGACGGCGCTGTCCTTCCTGCTGGGGGTTGTCCCGCTACTGGCCGCCAATGGCGCGGGGGCCGCAAGCCAGAAGGCCATTGGTGTCGCCGTGTTCGGCGGCATGCTGGCCGCCACATTGGTTGGCGTGATCCTTGTGCCAGTCCTCTACGCCCTGATGCAGGGGCTGCGAGAATGGATTAAGGGCAGCAAGAATGATCCCGGCCCGTCCGAGGAAACCGCCTAAGAAAAAGCCCCGCCAAATCGGCGGGGCTTTTTGTTTTCAAGCTGCGTCGTCCTTTTTCAACCGCTCTAACATCCACTGGTCAATGCGCGCGATCTGGTCAGCACTCAAACGCAGCCCCAGCTTGTTGCGACGCCAGACCACGTCCTCGGCGCTGAGGGCGTATTCCTTGTCAATCAGCCATTCGAGTTCTCGCGCGGTGAGGGTTGCACCGAAGTCTTCACCCAAATCAGCAGCGTCTTTTGCGTCCCCCAACACGGTACGCGCTTCTGTCCCGTATGCGCGGATCAGACGAGCCGCCCATTTTTCAGTGAGGAACGGATAGTCCTGGATCAACGCCTGCTTAAGGTCCTGCACGCCATCGACGGGAAAGTTTCCACCTGGCAAAGACACGCCCGCTGTCCAGGGTCCGGGCAGGTTTGGGAAATGCTCGGCGACTTTCTCAAGCGCGCTCTCCGCCAGGCGACGGTAGGTCGTGATCTTGCCTCCGAACACGTTCAAAACAGGCGCCCCGCCCTTCGCATCGACCTTCAAGGTATAGTCCCGTGTCGCCGCCGTCGCGCTGCTGGCCCCATCATCATAGAGCGGCCGTACGCCGGAATAGGTCCAGACGATATCGTCTTGCGTCACCGGTTTCTTGAAATACTTGGTTGCGAACGCGCACAGGTAGGTCTGCTCGGCCTCGGTGCAGACCGGAGGGTCTGAGGGATCCGAATGGTCCTGATCCGTCGTACCGATCAGGGTAAAATCCTGTTCATAAGGAATGGCAAAGATGATGCGGCCATCCTCGCCTTGGAAGAAGTAACACTTGTCATGATCGTAGAGCTTCTTTGTCACGATATGACTGCCGCGCACCAGACGAACACCCTCGCGAGAGTTCACCCGGATCTTAGTCTGGATAATGTCCCCTACCCACGGGCCGCCTGCATTGATCAGCATCCTTGCACGGACCAGCTGGCTTTCCCCGGTCGCCCGGTCGCGGATGGTGACATGCCACAACTCGTCAACTCGTTCGGCCGAGACAACTTCGGTCTGCACCATGATCCGCGCACCCCGGGATTCGGCGTCGCGCGCGTTTAGCACCACCAGCCGCGCATCTTCGATCCAGCAGTCCGAATACTCATAGGCAGTCTCGAATTTGCCCTGTAATGGACCACCTTCCGGAGCGCTTCGCAGATCCAGCGACTGCGTTCCCGGCAGAATTTTACGGCCTCCAAGGTTGTCGTACATGAACAGACCCAGACGGATCAGCCACGCGGGGCGACGCCCGCGCATCCAAGGCATGACGGTGCTGAGCAGCTTCGATGTCGGCGTCTCGGAGTCAAAGCGCATGTCCTTGTGATAGGGCAGCACAAAGCGCATCGGCCAGCTGATATGGGGCATGGCGCGCAACAGCGTCTCGCGCTCGATCAGCGCCTCGCGCACCAGCCGGATCTCAAAATACTCCAGATAGCGCAGCCCGCCATGAAACAGTTTGGTCGAGGCTGATGACGTCGCCGAAGCAAGATCATTCATCTCGGCCAAGGTGACAGATAGACCCCTCCCCGCCGCATCGCGCGCGATGCCGCATCCGTTGATCCCGCCGCCGATGATGAACAGGTCGCTGATCTGATCGTCTGTCGCTTGCATGGCTTGTGATTCCCTATCCAATCTGGTTGCGCGCATTAATCAGCACTACATTCGTGTAATCAATGTTTATGTTCGTTTATTTTCGTTTTGTAACACAACTATGAAAATTCTGCATGGCCGCTTGCTAATTTTGACCAAAAGAAGAAAAACGAAAGCAACTTACCTGAATGGGATCCCACATGTCGCTCTCTTTCCGCCAATCCGACATTCTTGAGATTGTCAGCACCAAGGGCCGCGTGACTGTTGACGGCTTGGCCGAGCTGTTTGGCGTGACGGTCCAGACTATCCGCCGAGACCTGTCCGAGTTGGCCGATGCTGGCAAGCTGGACCGTGTGCATGGCGGGGCTGTCCTACGCTCCGGCGTTTCAAATATCGGGTATGAGGACCGCCGTACCCTGAATGCAGACGCGAAGGTCAGAATGGCAAAGGCCTGCGCCAATGACATTCCGGACGGCGCGTCGGTCTTCATGAATATCGGCACCTCAACCGAGGCCGTGGCGAGGCAGTTGCTGAACCACAAGGACCTGATGGTGGTAACGAACAACACGAACGTCGCCAATATTCTCGTCGAAAACCCAGATTGCGAGATTGTGGTGGCCGGTGGTGTCCTGCGCCGCTCGGACGGAGGTCTGGTGGGCAATCTCACCGTTTCGACCATCCGTCAGTTCAAGTTTGACTATGCGGTGATCGGATGTTCCGCGCTGGACCCTGATGGTGATCTGCTGGATTTCGATTTTCAGGAAGTCCATGTCAGCCAAACGATCATCGCGCAGGCCCGACGCACGCTGCTGGTGGCCGACCACTCTAAATTCCAGCGGCTTGCCCCTGCCCGCATCACCTCGCTGGCCGAGATTGATGGCTTCTACACTGATCAGCCGCTTACCTCCGAACTCGCGGCGAAATGTGCAGAATGGGGCACAGGTCTGATCGTCTGTTCTGACTGATCCGCCGTGTCTCAACTACGGAAACGTTAGGTCCCAACACAAAGTCATTGACGAGACAGGGGCCTACGTCTGAGGATGAGACAACCTTCCCGACAGGAGGCATCGAGCATGGGACTTTTGGGGCAGCCGCTAGGCTACTACGACTATCTGACATTCGTGGCATTGATCCTGCTTTTGGCAGCGGTGATGGCGCTGTTTCTCTTCCTTATGGGCCTGCCCGGACGGATCGCGATCAAGCGCAATCATCCACATGCCGAGGCGGTCAAGATCATGGGATGGATGGGTTTTTTGGCCGTTGTCCCGTGGGTTCATGCTTTTATGTGGGCGTTCCACGATGGCGTGACGGTCGACATGCGACGCGGTCCGGAAGAGGAGAAAGACGCCATCCGCAAGGATATCGAACGCCTCGGTGGTACGGTCAAAGAAGAATATCAGGCCGCGCCTGACGAGACGCAGAAAAGCTAAGGCCAAAGGAAACACTCAGACATGTTCGTCGCCCTCGGCATTACGCTGTTCTACATCATTTTCGTCTGGTTCATCTTCTTCAAGATGGAGTGGCTCAAGTTCAACATTGCCTGGGGGATTGTGTCCTTCTGGGTAGGGGCGCATTTGCTGCTGATCTTCCTTGTCGCGCTGCGCTTCTTTCAGCCCTTCTCGGTCGACAGCCATGTGGTGCGATCGACAATTCAAATCGTGCCAAAACTGACGCAGCCTACGATTCTGACCGAGGTTCTAGTCGAGCCGAACACTCAGATCACTAAGGGCGACCCGCTCTATCGTTTTGACGATACCGTGTTTTCGTTGGCCGTCGACAATGCCAAGGCGCAACTGGTTGCCGCCGAGCAGAATGCCAAGATTCTGGAACAGGATGTCATTGCCAAAACCGAAGCCGTCGAGCGCGCCAATGCGCAACTGGCCTACGCGTTGACCGAACAGGCGCGGTACGAAAATCTGGTGCCTGCAGGCGGTGCTCGTCAGGATGAGCTGGATCGCTGGAACGAACAGGTGTCCGAGGATACCGCCTCGGTCAAACAGGCCGAAGCCAATCTTGAAAAGGCAAATCTGGCGCTCGCCTCGCAGATCGATGGCGTGAACACGGGCATCCTGCAAGCACAGGCGCAGCTGTCCGAGGCACAGTATTTTCTGGATAACACTACGATCTATGCCCCGGAAAACGGCATGATCGTCTCACAACAGGCCCGTCCGGGTTTGGTAGTGGGTGACATTCGTTTGGGAGCGATAGCCAGTTTCGTCACTGAAGACAGCCCCTATCTTTTGGCAACCTTCCGCCAGCAGAACCTGAAATTTGTTGAAGTAGGCCAAGAGGTTGAAGTCGCCTTGGACCTCTATCCCGGTGAAATCCTAACCGGCAAGGTCGAGGCGATCTGGTGGGCCACCCGTCAGGGTCAGTACCTGCCCTCAGGCCGCCTGCCCGGTTTTGAGCTGCCCAAGCTACCCGGTCGAATTGCTGTACAGATCACCGTCGATCTGCCGGAAGAGCATATCCTGCCCGCTGGCGGTCATGCCGCCGTGGCGATCTACACCGGTCAGGGCAAAAGCTTCGAGTTTCTGCGGCGCATCAACATCCGCCTGTATTCCTTCGCCAATTTCATTCGACCGCTAGACATTTGAGGACGCGCATCATGACACGGGCCACCCCCTTTCGACACTTGATGGGAACAGCCCTCTGCGCCGCGTTTCTGGTAGCCTGCGCGCCAGTTGGTCCTGATTTCGTACGCCCGAACTCTCCGGTCGTGAAACAATGGATCGAGGTGAACAGCCCTAGCACCGGGCAAAGCGGCCTGACCTCGCGCAGCGCGCCGGTCGTGAAGTGGTGGGAGACGTTCAATGACCCCACCCTCAACAGACTAATCGCCGAGGCCTACGCCCAGAACCTGTCACTACAGGTCGCTGGCGCGCGGGTCCTGCAGGCGCGGGCACAGTTGGGCATCGCCTTTGGCGAGTTGTATCCGCAATCGCAGGTCCTCGGGGCCTCAACCGAGCGGCGGCAGATCAGCGATAATCTCGGGCCCATCGCTGACATCAACCGGATCATTCCCCTGGATACCGAATTCTCGACCTCTCAGGCCGGGTTTGATGCGCAGTGGGAGTTGGACGTCTGGGGCGCGCAACGGCGTGGTGTTCAGGCGGCGCGATCGAATTTGGCGTTGCAGGTGGCGAACTATGATGACGCGTTGGTGACGCTGACGGGTGATGTCGCAGCGCTCTACGTCAACATCCGCGCCTTGCAGGAGTCGCTGGGCGTCGCGCGTGAGAACATCAAACTACAACAGGAGTCGGCAGACCTGACCCAGTTGCGGTTCAACAACGGCATCACTACCGAGTTGGACGTACAGGAATCCACCGCTCTGCTGAACAACACCAAGGCCCTGGTGCCCGAGCTTGAGAGCGATCTCCAGCAAACCAAGAACGCTCTGGCCGTATTGCTGGGGACCACCCCGTCGCGCATGTCCAGCCTTCTAGGCAATTCCGGTCGCATCCCCTCGGCCCGTTCCAACGTCGCGGTTGGCGTCCCGGCTGAGTTGTTGCGCCGTCGACCGGACGTGAGAGCCGCCGAATTGGCCGCAGCCACGCAATCGGCTGAGGTTGGCATTGCCATGGCGGATCTCTATCCGCAGTTCATTCTGTCCGGCTCGGTTGGGTTGCAGGCCTCGGGCGGGCGGAACCTGTTCAGCTCGAACAGCACTACGGGCCTCGCCAGCGCTGGAGTCGTTTGGAACGTACTGAACTATGGCCGCATCAAGAACAACGTCCGGGCGCAGGATGCCGCCTATCAGGCGCTGATCGCCAACTACCAAAACACCGTTCTGACCGCCTATTCCGAGGTCGAAAGCGCCATGGTTGCCTATGCACAAGCGCGCAAGCAGGTCGGGTTCTATCAGCAAAGCGTCGATGCCTCGCGCAAGGCGGCAGAGATCGCCGTCAATCAGTACACCGACGGGATCGCCGACTACTCCCGCATATTGAACACGCAGACGGCCCTACTGCGGTCTCAGGCCAATCTGATCGAGGCTCGGCAACAGGTCTCCAGCAATCTCGTCGCCGTTTACAAAGGCCTTGGCGGCGGTTGGCAGATTCGCGAGAACAGAGAATTCCTGCCTGATACCGTTCTGGCCGAGATGGCCTACCGCACCGATTGGGGCGATCTGCTGCAGGAAACACCGACCCACGCCAGCCTAAACTAGGCGCTATTTGGTCAGGCCCCGCAGGCCGCCCGAGATCAGGATGTTCACCTCATACAGGATACGCGGCGCGGCAAGCCCTCCGGGGCTGGCGAGATAGTTCGGACTCCATTCCGGATCGAACTTCTGTTTGAACGCGCGTAGCCCTTCGAAGTGATAGAATTGCTCACCATGTTCGTAGACGAACCCTCCGATCCGGTTCCAAAGAGAGGCGAGCTGACGGTTCTCGATCCCCGAAAACGGCGCCGCGCCAAGTGAGAACCAGTGGAAACCCTGCTCGGCCCCCCAGGACATCATCTCGGCAAATAAGGCATCCATGACGAAGCTGGGGCTTTCCGGTTCGTAGCGCATCAAATCTAGGGAAAGTTCGGATTTATGGCCACCTTGAAACAGGTTGGCAAAGGCCATGATCTGACCGGTTTCTCCGTTCCGCAAAATGGCGTGGTCGAAGTAGGACAGGTAGTCATCGTCAAAACCACCCAAGGCGAAGCCTTTCTCGGCCCCTGCTTTTTGCTCCAGCCAGTGATCGGAAATCGCCCTCAGCTGCGGCAGAACGGGCGCAAGGTCTTCTTTTGGAATGATCTCGAACACATAGTCTTCCCGCTCGGCCCGGTTCTTGGCCTGACGGAAGCGTTTGCGGGATTTGCCATCCAGCGAGAAGTCTTTTAGCGGCACGCGCGCGACCTCTCCTATCTTCAGGATCGACAGGCCGAGGTCCAAAAACGTCGGCAAGTACTTGGTCGAAACGCTGTAGAAGGCGCAAAGCTTACCCTCTCGATCCGCCATTTCACGCAGTTGCCAGACCAGTTGCTTGCCAGCCTTTTCATCGCCCACAGGCTCACCCTTTGAGATGATGGCATTACCCGTGTCGGCATAGGCGATGAACGCAGACTCATCAGGCGCAATCAGGAATTGCTTGTCACCGGTGAGGGAAATCTGAGCCTCGGTATCTTCGCTCTCCATCACCAGCTTTTCGACGCATTCTGGGATTTCCGTCCGCACCGGCGCTGGTATTTCACGCCCGAACAAGGACGTAACGGCCACAATCCCGAGGATGACCGCCACCACGAGGCTGGAGCGCAGGAACCGGGAGGCATCGCCATTCCAAGCGAACTCCCACCACAAGGCATTCTGGTACTGCACGTGGGAATAGGCGAAGAGGCCGATCCAGAAAATGACAGCGAGCAGCGCCATAACGCTGACCAGCCAGGGGATGTTCAACCGGAAGATCGACGCTCCGCTGACGCGGTAGAACGCACCACGGAAAAGCGCCAATACGGCGATCGTGGCCAACATGCCAAGCGCCTCATGCGTATCCAAACCCTTGGCCAGTGACGCGGCGAAGCCCGCGACCATCAGCAACATCGCGACCACCCACGCGCGGTAGAGCTTGCGGAACAGCCCCCGCGACACGAGCAGCAGCAGCACACCGACGGCACTGCCTGCCAGATGCGAGGCCTCGACGAAGGACAAAGGCAAAACCTCGCGCAACGCGCCGAGGCTTTTGCTGTCCGTCGGCAACGCGCCCGAGACCAGCAGGATGATCCCAGCAACCGCAGTCACCCCCGCCGCAACCATCGGCACAATGGGACGAATGGCGCGGTACACCCATGTCCCTGCCCCGATGATCCGATGGCGCTGAGTCAGCGCCGAGGCAACAGCGATGGATAGACTGGCGATGGCGAAGGGCAGGAACGTGTAAACGACGCGGTAAAGCAGCAGCGCCGCAATAACATCCGACCGACCCGAGGCACCCAACCCTGCGACCAGCGTCGCCTCAAACACGCCAATACCGCCTGGCGCGTGGCTGACGATCCCCACGGCAATCGCGGCGATGAAGATGGTAAAGAAATACGGATATCCCACCCCAAGGTCGTCCGGCATCAGCACGTAAAGGACCATGGAGGCCCCGGCCAGATCCCCAATCGCCGCCAGCGTCAGGCAAGAGGCCAGCTTGCCGCCCGGCAGTTGGAAGCCAATCCCCAGAACCTCTAACCGACGCCCACCGGTGGAGAGCCAGACAAAAACGGCGATCAACGCGCCAAGCAGACCCAACCCGATAGCGGTCTCAACCGTCGCGCTGATCGGCAGAGCGTTTGAAATACCGTCGGGGTGAAAGGTCAAAAGCAGGCCGAGGACCAAAACCAGCCCCGTCCAGAACGCTACCCAGGACGTGGCGATGACTCCGGCAACGCGGCTTAGATCAAGGCCCAGAGACGCATATATCCGATATCGGATGGCCGTTCCGGTGATGTAGGAAAAGCCCAAACAGTTGGACACCGCATAGCCGCTGGCTCCGGCCATTCCTGCAACCGGCAGAGGGACCTCCCCGTCTGCCACGCTTTGAACCGCGAAGACATCGTATAAAGACAGCGAAAAGAAACTGACCGCCGTCCAACACAGAGCATAAAACATCACGCGCCAAGACGTTTCCGAGATATCCGCCTGAACGTCTGCCCATTTCACATGAGAAGACAGCTCATGCAGAACCGTCAATGCAATCAGGGTGACAAAGATCGGGATGGCGATGCGGACCCATGGCTTCTCAAGGAATGCGGTGATCTTTTCGGCCAATTGCACGGCCCGTGGTTCGTGCTGCTGAGTGGTCATATTCGATCAATCCTGCCTGTATCTCCGCCGACTGTGGCACAATTTCCGTGGCCGACAAAGCGTAACGGCCCGTTTCACCCAGCGTTTTCAGAACCTTCCCTTGCGCGTGGACAGCAGAAGATTCGTCTCGGACCGGGTGATCCCTTCCATGCGGCGGATCTGGAACAAGACCTCATCAAGTTCCGCAAGCGTGTCCGTACCGATCTCAGCGATCAGGTCCCAGCTTCCGTTTGTGGAATGCACGGCGCGCACCTGCCGTAGCGCTCCGATCCGGGCCATAGTGCGTTCGGTCCCGCGCCCCTCGATCTCAAGCATCATCAGGCCCCGAACCGGGCTTTGCGCCACATCGCGCTTGGTCTGAACGGTAAAGCCTACGATCTCGCCAGACTGCTTGAGGCGTTGCAGCCGACTACGAACGGTCGTGCGCGTGACGCCAAGCGTCTCGGCCAGCTCAGACAGCGACGCCCTCGCATCCCGATGTAGCGCACTGAGCAGCCTGTTATCCAAATCGTCCATGAATTGCTTCCCTTTCGGATATTCACCTTTCTTATTGAGCAATTTGCTCTCTTCACGCAAGACAGACTGTCACGTTACATGAGGCATATGGATACGAAGAACATAGTTTTGGTTGGTGCCCCCATGGACGCGGGCAAGCGTCGGCAGGGTTGCCGAATGGGCCCCGATGCCTACCGTGTGGCCGGGCTGGATCGCGCGCTTGCGGATCTTGGTCATACGGTGACCGATTACGGAGATGTCGCCCCGGATGCGGTCGAGACCTCGGACCACCCGCACCTTTTCGCCCTGCCCGAGTGCATCGGGTGGACGCAGGCTTTGGCCCGGGTTGCAACCGAGGTCTCGCCCCAAGGTGTGCCAATCTTCATGGGTGGCGATCATGCCTTGTCGATGGGAACCGTGGCCGGAATGGCGGATCATGCACAGCGCGTCGACCGACCTCTGTTCGTTCTGTGGCTGGACGCCCATAGCGATTTTCACACCCCCGGCAGTACCGACAGCGGCAACCTGCATGGAACACCTGTCGCCTACTTCACTGGCCAGCCCGGGTTCGAAGATTTTCCACCCTTGTCTGCCGTGGTTCCGACCAATCGCGTTGGTATGATCGGATTGCGTTCGGTCGATCCCGCTGAACGCGCCGCGCTTGAGAAGAACCACGCCATGCTGGCCGATATGCGCAGCATTGACGAGCATGGGATCAAAGCGCCCCTCATGGCCTTTCTGGACCGCGTAAGGGCTGAGAACGGCATCCTTCATGTCTCACTAGATGTCGACTTCCTCGACCCTGCGATCGCGCCCGCTGTTGGAACCACCGTGCCCGGAGGCGCCACAGAACGCGAAGCCCATCTGGTCATGGAGCTTCTGCATGAAAGCGGGCTGGTCTGCTCCCTCGATCTGGTCGAGTTGAACCCCTTTCTGGATGAACGCGGACGCACCGCAAAACTCATGGTCGATCTGGCCGCATCCCTGATGGGACGCCGGATCTTTGACCGCCCCACTCGGAGTTTCTGATGACTGCACCTTCTGACAAGGCCCTGGTGCCCTTTGTTTCCGTCGACAACATGATGCGGCTGGTTCACCATGTCGGTGTCGAAAAGATGATCATAAGGATCGCCGAACAGATCGAGGCCGATTTCAAACGTTGGGAAAGCTTTGACAAGACCCCTCGGATTCCGGCGCATTCCCCGCATGGGGTGATCGAACTCATGCCGACATCGGATGGTGAGGCCTACGGGTTCAAATACGTCAATGGCCATCCAAAGAACACGTCTGAAGGGCTGCAAACAGTAACGGCCTTTGGACTGCTCGCGGATGTTTACACGGGCTACCCGACCCTTCTGACCGAGATGACCATCCTGACCGCCCTAAGGACGGCGGCGACATCGGCTTTGGTCGGTCGTTATCTGGCCCCCAAGGGTGCCACCACCATGGCCATGATCGGCAATGGCGCGCAGTCTGAATTCCAATGCCTGGCCTTCAAAGCCATGTGCGGCATCGACACCGTGCGGCTTTATGATACGGACCCGAACGCCACCGCCAAATGCGCGGCTAACCTGCAAGGCAAAGGCCTGAACGTAGTGCCCTGCAAAACCGCCGAAGAGGCGATCGAGGGCGCGCAGATCATCACCACCTGCACCGCGGACAAGAAATATGCCACGATCCTGACCGACAACATGGTCGGCGCGGGTGTCCACATCAACGCGATTGGCGGCGATTGCCCAGGAAAGACTGAACTGCATCGCGACATCCTTCTGCGCTCGGAGATATTCGTGGAATACCCCGAGCAAACCCGGATCGAGGGCGAAATTCAGGCGTTGGAAGATAATCATCCTGTCACTGAACTGTGGCAGGTCATGACCGGTCAGGCACGCGGTCGGACAGACGACAAGCAGATTACGCTGTTCGACAGTGTCGGCTTCGCCATCGAGGACTTTTCGGCTCTGCGCGTCATCAAGAGTGCGGTCGCGGAGACTGACTTCTTTGAGCCACTGGACATGCTGGCCGACCCCGACGATCCCCGCGATTTGTTCGGGATGCTCATGCGCGCCGGCTAACCCGCTTCCGATCCTGCACCGGGTCAGTGTCGAAATGGGCTCTGCCCTCCGCCGCCCGTTCCGGGCGACTCCCCCGGGATATTTTTGGCTAGATGAAGAAACGGATCCTTAACCTAGGCTCAGTACTCTTGTTTTGCGGTACAGGCGGGGACGCCGATGACCGCGCCAAGTGAAGCTCTCCGACGCTGATGTTGGAGAGCGGATCCCTGCTTCATCTGGCTAAAAATATCCCGGAGCGCGAGGCAGAGCCTCGCAAACTCCTAGCCAGCCAAAGACGGCAAGTAGAGAACGATGCCCGGAAATGCCACAAGAAGCGCAATGGTGGCCGCGTCTGCCAGGAAGAACGGGGTGACCCCCTTGAAGACGTCCTGAACACTCAGGTCCGGCCGGACCCCTGCAACCACAAAGCAGTTCAGACCAATGGGTGGCGTGATCAAACAGAATTCTGCCATTTTCACCACCAGAATCCCAAACCAGATCGCGCACATCGGGCCGGACATGCCAAAAGCGCTGTCTGCTGCGCTGACGGTTTCCCCTCCGTTCAGGGCCATGACAGCGGGGTAGACGACGGGCAAGGTCAGCAGCAACATCCCGATGGCATCCATGAACATGCCTAACACGGCATAGGCCAAAAGGATGCAGATCAGGATTAGCATCGGTGACATCTCTAGCGAGGTTATCCAATCCGAAAAAGCGCCCGGAAGATCTGCGAAGCCCAGGAACCGCACGTAGATCAGCACGCCCCAGATGATCGAGAAGATCATCGCCGTGAGCTTCGCTGTCTCTAACAGAGCTGATTTGAATTCGGGCCAGCGCATGCCATGAACCAGGGCGAAACAGAAGACGATGAACGCGCCTATGGCTCCGCCTTCGGTTGGGGTACCCCACGCCTGTTCTCCGAATGGGTTGTAGACGAAACAGATTATGATCAGGATGACGGCGACAATCGGGATCGCCCCGGGAAGTGCTTGGAACCGCTGTTTCCAAGTGAAACCGGTGACAGGAGGGCCAACGGACTTGAACACAACCGCGATACCGACAATGAGCAAGCCATAGATCACGGCAGAAAACGCTCCGGGAATGAAGCCCGCCAGCAGCAGCTTGCCGACGTCCTGTTCAACGATGATGGCATAGATCACAAGGATGGCTGACGGCGGGATCAGCGAGGCCAGCGTCCCCCCAGCTGCAACGACGCCTGCGGCGAAGCGCTTGTTGTAGCCAACGCTCAGCATTTCGGGAATTGCTATGCGGGCAAACACGGCCGAGGTGGCAACTGAGGCGCCAGAGACAGCAGCAAACCCTGCCGTGGCGAATATGGTGGAGACCGCGAGGCCTCCGGGAACCCAGGCGATCCAGCGTTTGGCTGCTTCGAAAAGCGCGCGCGTCAGGCCTGCGTAGTAGGCAAGGTAGCCGATCAGAATGAAGGTCGGGATCAGGCTAAGCGTATGGGCGGCGACCTTTGAATGGGGCACCTGCCCTGCTGTTTTGACGGCGACGGTGAGAGCCTTGCCAAACCGATCGGGGTCATACCCGAACTTGGCCCAGAAAATCCAAACCAAGCCAAAGAGCCCGGCCAGACCTGCTGCAAAGGCCACTCGCATGCCCGTGACAACAAGGACTAGCAGCCCAGCCGTTACCCAAAGGCCGATGTCAATCGTGTCCATCTGCTAGTCCTGCCCTTCGAACTGCTCTGCCTCTGCGGCAGCCTGCGCTGCGGCGTCTTGGATCAAGGGCACCGCCACGGGTGCCTCAAGCCCAAGAACAAAAGCGCGGCCATAGCCCCAGATCTGCAAAACCAGCCGGAGTGACAAGACCGAGAACGCCACTGGGGCCAGCAGTTTCGCGGGCCAAAGCGGAATGCCTATGTCAATTGAGCTGTCGCGGCTCCACATCGGCGCGCCGAAATCAAAGGATCGGTCGAAATGGGACCAGCTGCCCCAGACCAATGCCAGCATCAGGACAAGGATCAGGATGACCGAGATCAGCTCGAACAACCACAGCGCCCGTCCGCGCAGACGCGAGATCACAATGTCCATCCGTATATGGCCGCCATCGCGCTGCACGTAAGAGATGCCGAGAAAGGCGATCAGTGGCATCGCCTGTTCGATCCAGTCCACATAGCCCGGCAACGGCGCGTTTATCGCGTTGCGGCCGCTGACCGAGACAACGGCCAGGACCATCAGTCCAAAGACGGCTATTCCGCTGATCAAGGCGAGAGCCCGCTCTAACTTCAGCAAGTGCTGATCGATCTGGCTGAGGCGACTGCCATCCTCCAGCACCGTGGCCTGTCCCGCCATTCCGGTGATCCCCTTTGTCAAGAAAGGCCGGGCGCTAGGACGCGCCCGGCGAATGCGATCAGTTGCCGCCGCGCTGTTGCGTCAGCGTGGTCTGAACCAGATCGTAGAGGTCCTGCGCTGGCAGGCCCTGCGCGCTCATATCTGCTATCCACTGCTCTCGGATCGGATCGGCGGCCTTGGCGCGGAACTCTTCAATGACCGCGTCGTCGATCATTACCTTCTGCACACCCTTTTCTTCCAGGACGCTATCCCATTGCTCCAGAAGCCCAGCATAGTTGGCCAGATAATGCTCAATGGCCTCATCAATTGAGCTATCAAGCGCTTCGCGGTGCTCAGGTGACAGCGCTTCATACGCATCGATATTCGCAACGACGGGGCAATTTACTGTGCCGGGGTTAAGGTTTGCCGTCCACCAATCCGCTTCATTGATCGTACCGAAGGACAGGTGCGCGTGCTGCGCGAAGGCGACCGTATCGACTACACCGGATTCCATGGCGTTAAACGCCTCAGTCGCAGGGACAGAGGTTGGGACACCGCCCACGGCCTCAAACGCTTTGCCCAGACCACCTGTTGCGCGGACGCGCATTCCTTCGAACGCGGCCAGATTATTGCGTGGATCGCCGGTGCCGACCAGATTGTACTGCGGCATCGGCGAGGTCATCAGAATGCGCGCATTCCATTGCGCCATTTCTTCAGCCACCGCTGGGTGATCATAGACCGCATGGCTGACGGCAACCTCCTCTTCCAGATTGTTCACGCCTAGAAACGGCAACTCCAGCACCGTAATCGCGCGGTTTTTGTCGCGGTGATAGCCGGCACAGAACTGTGCAATCTCGAATGCGCCAATCTCGATGCCATCCAGGTTCTCGCGCGGCTTCGACAGGCCGCCATAGCTGACATTGATCGTGAACTCTCCGCCGGTTTTTTCCGAGACCAGCTCGGCCAGTTTTTCGACATGTTCGGTAAAGGCGCGGCGCTTGCCCCAGACCGAGGCGTTCCATTCGGTGGCTGCGGCCTCGGACACGAAGGCAACGCCAAGGGCGGCGACGGTGGCACCGCTCAGCATCTTTTTCATAGTAAGTTCTCCCTTTATTGCGCCCCCTCCCGAGGCGCTTGAAAGGATGCTAGCGCCAACATGTATATGTGCCAACCCCTGCGTCCTGATAGGTGATTTTCAGACTGATCTTTTAAGTTTTCATGCTTAACGACATACGCGCGAAAAAACCGGTTTTCGCGTTTAACGGTCGAGCTAGCAACGTTACAAACTTAACATTGTTATGAAAGGATTTTTCACGTTCATTCGAGTTTTGTTGACTCTTTCACCCCCTTTGGAAAAATTTCTTTACAAACAAATCCAAAGAATACGGCAATTTATTTCATTATTTTCTGAACCCGGCCATACTTCGTTTGGGGAGGAACGGGATCGACTATGCCCAAATAACTGGCAAGATATGTCCCAACGTTACTAGCCTAGAGGGAGGAGCCTCAACATGACCACCGCTGCCCAGGCAGATGCCAAGACCTATCCGCCAACTGCAGAAACCGTCGCGCACGCGCATGTCGACGCTGCTAAATACGACGAGATGTATTCTGCATCGGTAAATGACCCAGACGCGTTCTGGGGCGAACACGGCAAGCGGATCGACTGGATCAAGCCCTTTACGCAGGTCAAGGATGTCAACTACGATTTCGGCTCGGTCAAGATCAACTGGTACGCCGATGGCACTCTGAACGTCTCGGCCAACTGCCTGGATCGCCATCTGGAAACTCGCGGTGATCAGACCGCAATCATCTGGGAACCGGATGATCCAAATGACGCGGCCCAGCACATCACCTATGCCGAGTTGCACCGCCGCACCTGCCGCATGGCCAATATTCTGGAATCGATGGGCGTTCGCAAAGGTGATCGCGTCATCATCTACCTTCCGATGATCCCCGAAGCCGCCTATGCCATGTTGGCCTGCGCGCGCATCGGTGCGATTCACTCGATCGTTTTTGCAGGCTTCTCGCCTGACGCTCTGGCGGCCCGTGTTAACGGTTGCGACGCCAAAGTCGTCATCACTGCAGATGAAGCCCCGCGCGGCGGCCGCAAAACGCCGCTGAAATCGAACGCTGACGCGGCGCTGCTGCACTGCAAAGACAGCGTCAAATGCCTGGTCGTCAAACGCACGGGTGGTCAGACCACTTGGATCGATGGGCGTGACTACGACTACAACGAAATGGCGCTGGAGGCCGATGACTATTGCGCCCCAGCCGAGATGAGCGCTGAAGACCCGCTGTTCATTCTTTACACGTCGGGTTCGACCGGCCAGCCCAAGGGTGTGGTTCACACTACCGGCGGCTATCTGGTCTATGCCGCAATGACCCATGAGATCACCTTCGACTATCATGAAGGCGATGTGTACTGGTGTACGGCAGACGTGGGTTGGGTCACTGGCCACAGCTATATCGTCTATGGTCCGCTGGCCAATGGTGCCACAACCCTGATGTTCGAAGGTGTGCCGACCTACCCGGATGCAGGCCGCTTCTGGGAAGTTTGCGCCAAGCATAAGGTCAACCAGTTCTACACGGCCCCAACCGCGATCCGCGCCCTGATGGGACAAGGAAGTGAGTGGGTCGAAAAGCACGATCTCAGCGACCTCAAAGTTCTGGGCACCGTGGGTGAGCCAATCAATCCCGAAGCCTGGAACTGGTACAACGAGGTTGTCGGTAAGGGCAAATGCCCGATCGTCGATACGTGGTGGCAGACTGAAACCGGTGGTCACCTGATGACCCCCCTGCCCGGCGCGCATGCGATGAAGCCCGGCTCGGCGATGAAGCCGTTCTTTGGCATCGAACCAGTGGTTTTGGACCCGCAATCCGGCGTCGAGATAGAAGGGAACGGTGTCGAAGGTGTACTGTGCATCAAGGACAGCTGGCCCGGTCAAATGCGCACCGTCTGGGGCGATCATGAGCGGTTCGAGAAGACCTATTTCTCGGACTACAAAGGCTACTACTTCACCGGCGACGGCTGCCGTCGTGACGAAGGTGGTGACTACTGGATTACCGGCCGCGTCGATGACGTTATCAACGTCTCGGGCCACCGCATGGGCACCGCCGAGGTCGAAAGCGCGCTGGTCGCGCATGCCGCAGTGGCCGAGGCCGCCGTGGTGGGCTATCCCCATGAAATTAAAGGACAAGGCATCTATTGCTATGTCACTCTGATGAACGACCGTGAGCCTTCGGATGAGCTGTTGAAAGAGCTGCGCACCTGGGTTCGGACCGAGATCGGACCGATCGCCTCGCCTGACGTCATTCAGTGGTCCCCAGGTCTGCCCAAAACACGCTCGGGCAAGATCATGCGCCGTATCCTGCGCAAGATCGCCGAAAACGACTTTGGCTCGTTGGGCGATACGTCAACTCTGGCCGATCCGTCGGTCGTCGACGACCTGATCGCAAACCGAGCGAATAAGTGAGGGCATGATGGACGCTGCAACCATGACAACTCCCGCTGTCCTCATCCTTCTCGGCCCTCCGGGCGCCGGGAAGGGCACTCAGGCGCGCATGCTGGAAGACAAGTTCGGGCTGGTGCAACTCAGCACCGGTGACCTTCTGCGTGCGGCCGTTGCTGCAGGCACCGACGCCGGAAAGGCGGCGAAGGCCGTGATGGAAGCCGGCGAGCTGGTCAGCGACCAGATCGTCATCGACATCCTGCGTGACCGCATGGCGGAAGCCGACTGTGCCAAAGGGGTCATCCTTGATGGCTTCCCCCGCACCACCGTTCAGGCCGAGGCGTTGGATGGCCTTCTGGCTGAAAAAGACCAGAAGATAAGCGCCGCGATCAGCCTTGAGGTTGAGGATGCGGAAATGGTGATCCGGATCTCGGGCCGTTACACCTGCGCCGGTTGCGGTGAAGGCTACCATGACACGTTCAAGAAACCGTCGGTCGACGGCACTTGCGACAATTGCGGCGGGGCTGAGTTCAAGCGCCGGGCCGATGACAACGCGGAAACCGTTGCCTCACGCCTCAGCGCCTATCACGCACAAACAGCCCCACTGATCACCTATTACGACGGTCAGAGCGTTCTGAAGCGGACGAACGCCATGGGCAAGATTGAAGACATCGCGCGCGACCTGGAGGACATCGTCGCCAGCGCGGTGAATTAAGGGCGGGAGACAGGCCGTAAGACCTTGATCCTTAAACAGAATACTTCGATGCACCGCCTTGGCGGAACAGAGGAGTTTTGTCAGATGCCACGGGGTATCTGTCACATTCGAAAAGCGGTCCGGCGCGCTGGAGGAACGAAGCAAAGGACCGCCCAACGAGGAAGCGAAGGAGGAACCCGCAATGGCGGATCAATCTACCAACTCCGCGCAGACTGCCGAAGCCGATAAGGGCTATTGGCAGGCCAACCTGCGCCTCATCTACATCAGCCTCGCGATCTGGGCGCTGGTGTCGTTTGGATTCGGCATCCTGCTGCGTCCGCTGCTGTCCGGCATTTCTGTTGGCGGTACCGATCTGGGCTTTTGGTTCGCTCAGCAGGGATCAATCTTGGTCTTTCTGGTGCTGATCTTCAACTACGCCTGGCGCATGAACAAGCTAGACGCCGAACACGGCGTAGACGAAGAGTAAGGGAGAGCGGGGACAATGGATCAGTTTACCATCAACCTGCTGTTTGTTGGCGCATCCTTCGCGCTATACATCGGCATCGCGATCTGGGCCCGTGCGGGTTCCACATCTGAATTCTACGCTGCTGGTCGCGGCGTTCACCCGGTCACCAACGGTATGGCGACAGCGGCGGACTGGATGTCTGCGGCCTCGTTCATCTCGATGGCGGGCCTCATCGCCTTTACCGGCTATGACAACTCGACCTTCCTGATGGGTTGGACCGGTGGCTACGTGCTGCTGGCTCTGCTGCTTGCGCCCTACCTGCGTAAGTTCGGCAAATACACCGTCTCGGAATTCATCGGCGACCGTTTCTACAGCCAGACTGCACGCGTCGTTGCAGTGATCTGTCTGATCGTTGCATCGGTGACCTACGTGATCGGTCAGATGACCGGCGTTGGCGTGGCCTTTGGCCGCTTCCTTGAGGTTTCGAACACTTCCGGTCTGCTGATCGGTGCCTGTGTCGTGTTTGCATACGCGGTGTTTGGCGGGATGAAGGGTGTGACCTACACCCAGGTTGCTCAGTACTGCGTGCTGATCACAGCCTACACCATCCCGGCGATCTTCATCTCGCTGCAGCTGACCGGCACGCCGATCCCGGCGCTGGGTCTGTTTGGCGATACCGCAAGTGGTGAGCCGCTGCTGACCAAGCTGGACGCGATCGTGACCGAACTGGGCTTTGCCGAGTATACGGCGCACCACTCGAACACGCTGAACATGGTGCTGTTCACACTGTCGCTGATGATCGGAACTGCGGGTCTGCCGCACGTGATCATGCGCTTCTTCACCGTGCCGAAAGTGTCTGACGCCCGCTGGTCCGCTGGCTGGACGCTGGTCTTCATCGCTCTGTTGTATCTGACCGCCCCTGCGGTTGGCGCAATGGCGCGTCTGAACATCACCGACATGATGTGGCCCAACGGTGGCATCGAAGGCGGCGCAGTTTCGGTCGAAGCAATCGATACCGATCCGCGTTATGACTGGATGCAGACGTGGCAGAAAACCGGTCTGCTGGACTGGGAAGACAAGAACGGCGACGGCAAGATCCAGTATTACAACGACAAGTCCGAAGCGATGACCGCCATCGCGGAAGAAAAAGGCTGGGTCGGAAACGAGCTGACCAAGTTCAACCGTGACATCCTTGTTCTGGCCAACCCCGAGATCGCCAACCTGCCGGGTTGGGTGATCGGTCTGGTCGCTGCCGGTGGTCTTGCGGCTGCTCTGTCGACCGCTGCGGGCCTGCTGCTGGCGATCTCGTCGGCGGTGTCCCACGACCTTGTCAAAGGTGCAATCAATCCGCAGATCTCGGAAAAAGGTGAACTGCTGGCCGCGCGTATCGCAATGGCCGTAGCCATCCTGGTTGCAACCTATCTGGGTCTGAACCCACCGGGCTTTGCGGCACAGACCGTGGCCTTGGCCTTTGGTCTGGCGGCTGCCTCGATCTTCCCGGCGCTGATGATGGGGATCTTCTCGACCCGCATCAACAACACCGGCGCGGTTGCTGGTATGCTGGCTGGTCTGGTTGTCACTCTGGTCTATATCTTCCTGCACAAGGGCTGGTTGTTCATTCCTGGCACCAACTCGTTCACCGATGCTGATCCGCTTCTGGGTCCGATCAAGTCGACCTCGTTCGGCGCCATCGGTGCAATGATCAACTTCGCAGTTGCGTATGTTGTTGCCGGCATGACCAAAGAGACTCCGCAGGAGATCAAAGATCTGGTCGAAAGCGTACGCATTCCCCGTGGTGCGGGCGCAGCTCAGAACAAATGAGCCTGATGCGGCCTGAGGTTCTTGCCAATGGCCGCGTCTTTCGATCCACTACTCCCGTCCGGCACACCACCGGGCGGGATTTTTGTTCCACGGAGTTTTTAGATGCCCCTGTCCCATGACCAGATCACCCGGTTTCTGGAATCCGTACATCCCTATGACGCCCTGCCCGCCGACGTTCTGGATGAGGTAGCCAAGCAGATCGAGGTCTGGGAGGTAGATGAGGATTACCCTGTTTACGATCTGGGCCATAAACTGCCCGGCGTATTCGTGATCTATGAAGGACAGGTTGAAATCACGGATGAGAACGATGAGGTCGTTTCGCATCTGGGCTTGCGCAATTCCTTTGGTGAACGCGGGCTGCTGAAAGACGGCAAAGCTGCAACCAAGGCGCGCGCCCATACCCCATCTGTGCTGATCGTACTGCCACCTGAATTGGTGCGAGAGTTGATCGACAACCATGATGTGGTCTCGAAATTCTTCGATCGCTCACGCGGGGGCCGCAGCGGTCCGCAGAGTTTGGCGACCAGCGCCATTGATGTCCTGATGGCACACAATCCGTCCACCTGCCCTCCGGCCACGACCGTGCGCGACGCCGCGCGCCTGATGCGCGACAAGGGGATTTCGTCGCTATGCGTGACAGAGGCCGACGATCTGGTAGGCATCACCACCTTGCGTGATATCTCGGGCAAGTTTGTGGCGGATGCGATGCCCGCGGATACTCCGATCTCACAGATCATGACGCCGAACCCAACTACCCTTTCGCCTTCGGATATCGGGTCCGATGTGCTGCACGTCATGATGGAGCGCGGGATCGGCCACATCCCGATATGCGAGGGCGGTCGTCTAGTCGGGGTCGTCACGCAGACAGACCTGACCCACTATCAGGCCGTGAACTCGGCCGAGCTTGTTCGCGGAATTGCCCATGCCGACACTGCCGAGGAAATGGCCAAGGTCACGGCAGAAATCCCCCAGCTGCTGGTGCAGCTGGTCGCCGGCGGCAACCGGCACGAGATCGTGACCCGCTTGATCACGGATATCGCCGATACGGCCACGCGTCGACTGCTGAGCCTCGCCGAAGCCAAACTGGGACCGCCGCCGGTGCCTTATCTGTGGTTGGCCTGCGGCTCGCAAGGACGGCAGGAACAGACAGGAGTATCCGACCAGGACAACTGCCTGATACTGGACGATGCGGCGACCGAAAACGACATGGCCTATTTCACGCAACTGGCCAAATATGTCTCGGACGGGCTGGATACCTGCGGCTATTTCTACTGCCCAGGTGACATGATGGCGACCAATCCGCGCTGGTGTCAGCCGCTGCATGTCTGGCGCGACTATTTCAAGGGGTGGATCGCCAAACCGAATCCCGAAGCGCAGATGTTGGCCTCGGTCATGTTTGACCTGCGTCCTATCGGCGGCTCGTTCGAGCTGTTTGCCGATCTTCAGGCCGATACGCTGAACGCGGCCAATGCGAATTCGATTTTTGTCGCGCATATGATCTCGAACTCGCTGAAACATACACCGCCCCTAGGTCTGTTGCGGGGGTTTGCCACCATCCGCTCGGGCGAGCATCGCAATACGCTGGATCTGAAACACAATGGCGTGGTGCCCGTGGTCGATCTGGCGCGGATTTACAGCCTGCAGGGCAAACTGCCCGAAGCCAACACCCGCGCCCGCCTGAAAGCCGCCGAGGCTGCAGGCGTCCTCAGCCCATCGGGCGCGCGCGATTTGCTGGATGCCTATGATCTGATTGCGGAAACCCGGCTGGAACATCAGGTCGCACTGGTCAAATCCGGCGAAAAACCCGACAATTACCTGCCACCTACAAACCTGTCGGATTTTGAGCGCAGCCACCTGAGGGACGCATTTGTTGTGGTGAAAACCATGCAATCCGCCGTTGGTCACGGCAAAGGAATGCTGGGTTAAAATCGAGAGATCAGGGTCGCCCTCGGTGATCGAATTTGAAACGAAAAGAATGGGCGAGTAGCGCCCGAAGGCTGGAGAAGACCAATGTTTCTGGAATTGATCGGTACGATATTTGCGGGCTTTGCCTTTGCTGGGATCGTGCTGGTGCTGAACAAGCTGACCGGCGGAAGGTTGCCCCGGTGGGCAACGCCAGTTGCTGCGGGGCTGGGCATGATCGGGATGACGATTGCCAGCGAATACTCGTGGTACGACCGCACCCGCGAAACGCTGCCGGACAGTGTCAGCATCATCCAAGAGGTCGAAAGCCGCGCGATTTACCGCCCCTGGACCTATGCCGTGCCTTTCGTGGACAGGTTCGCGGCCATCGACACAGACTCGGTACGCAAGAATGAACAAGTGCCGGATGAACGGCTGGTCGAGCTCTATTTCTTTGGCCGCTGGGCACCGGTCTCGAAGGTACCGGTGGTCGTAAACTGCGCCGAAAACCTGCGGGCCAATCTGGCCGACGGGGCCGAATTTGGCGACGATGGCCGCGTTCTGAATGCCGACTGGATCAAAGCCGGGAACGGCGATCCGATCATCGATGCCACCTGCGGAGTTTGATCATGCTGACCAAGTTGAGCCTGCGTCTGAGAATCTTTCTGTTCTTCTGCCTGTTAGCGGCTGGTGGGCTAGCGGTCAGCGCTCTGGCGCTTTGGTTCAGCTATGCCCGCGAGGGCAACCCCGCCCTTTTCGACCCGTTCCTTTTTGCCGGGATCGTGATTGCCTTTGGGCTGTTGGCCTTGGTCGCCGGGGTCTGGTTGCTGTTTGACGACAACGTGGCAAAACCGATTGAGCGTCTGTCAGCCGAATTGCGCGCTCGGGCCCATGCCGGGGTTAGCAGCAATATGGATGTGCAGACGGCAAAATACCTGGGCGACCTTGCCCCGGCCGCCGCTGGGCTGGCGGATCAGCTGTCGCACAAGACGCTCAGCGTCGCAGAGGCTGTCGCATCCGAGACTGCTCAGCTGGCTGCCGAAAAGAACCGGCTCACCGCCCTATTGACCGAAATACCGGTCGCCATGCTGCTCGCCAGCCCGAACCACAAGATCGTCCTCTATGACGCGCAAGCGGCCGAGGTTCTAGCCCAGATCGCACATCCCCGCCTGAACGCCGCGCTTGAGGACTATCTACAGCCAGACGCGCTGTATGCCGCCTATTCGAAGCTGGTCAAAACCGGTCAGGACGTCACCTGTACGTTGACCAGCGTCGACGGAGCGCAGACTTATTCCGCGCGCGTGAAACCTTTGGGGGATGCGCCCGGATACATGCTGATCTTCGACGACAGCGCGGCGCAGATCGCCCCGGACGCGGCGCGCCCGCTAGTCTATGATTTCGATCTGTTGAACATGTCCGCCTCGGGTAGCTTCGAGGCCCAAACGATTGAAGATCTATGCTTTGTGGTATTCGACACCGAAACCACCGGACTGTTGCCGCACAAGGACGAGATCGTTCAGATCGGTGCGGTCCGGGTCGTGAAGGGACGCATTGTCGACGGCGAGCGGATCGACATGCTGGTCAATCCCGGCATCCCGATCCCAGCGGCCTCGACCAAGGTTCACAAGGTCAGCGACCAGATGGTTCAAGGCGCGCCTGACATTGGTGAGGCTGGTCGCATCTTTCACCAATTCGCACGGGACGCCGTGATTGTTGCCCATAATGCGCCATTCGACATGGCATTCCTGCGCCGTCACGCCAAGCGGATGGGTGTTGAATGGGACCACCCAATTCTGGACACTGTGCTTCTGTCTGCTGTCCTGTTTGGCGCCAGCGAGACGCATACACTGGACGCGCTATGTGACCGTCTAGACGTAGAAATTCCCGAAGCGCTCCGTCACACGGCGCTAGGGGATGCGGTGGCCACGGCTGAGGCGCTTGTGCGGATGCTACCCATGCTGAAAGCGCGGGAAATCACCACCTTCGGCGCAATCATCACCGAGACCCGCAAACATGGTCGCTTGTTGGAGGACCTGAACTGACCTAGTTTTTCAACGTGATGAACCAAAGTTACCATGGACAATACGGAACGGTCATGGCACCTGACGATCGGGCAGAGAACAGATGTGCAATGACCGAGAAGACTTTTATCCCAACCCCTGATCAAAGCACCGCGTTTCGTGAAGCGCTTGGGTGTTTCGGGACAGGTGTTACGGTCGTCACAACACAGACGGCACTTGGGCCGCGCGCGATCACCGTGAACTCCTTCACCTCGGTTTCACTGGACCCACCGCTGGTCCTGTGGTGTTTAGCCAAGGAATCCAACCGGTTCGGCGCGTTTTCGGACTGCCAGCACTATTCCATCCATGTCATGGCACAAGAGCAGCAGGACCAAAGCCTGCGGTTCGCTCGGGACGGTGAAGACTTCTCTCACGCAGACTGGAGCTCAGATGATATGGGCCGGCCGCAACTGGCCGATTGCCTCGCGCGGTTTGACTGCCATCTGCATGCCTGCCACGAAGCGGGCGACCACCTGATCATGGTCGGCCATGTTGATCAGGTCATGTACCGCACGGGCCAAGGCCTAATCTTCAAGCGCGGTCAATTCGGCGGATTTGTCGACCTGATCTGACGAACGTCAGTCGTCAAGCGAGCCGTGAACCGCCAGCGCCTCGAGCTGGGTTTCTTGAGGAGTGATCACGCGGAAGGCTTCATGCACACCACTTTCGGTCAATTCACGCGCAACGGTGAGCAGAGTGTTGGCGGCGTGCTCGTCGCATAGCTCGGACATATGGTCTATCTCCGATTGCGCCACGCCCATCGCGGCTTCGACCGATGGTGCGCCGTAGAATTTCACGAAATGCTCGGCCAGATTTTCGACGATCTGATCTTTTTCAGCAGGTTCGATCTGGGTGATGGCCACAAAGGTCACACGCCCAAAGGTCTCTAACCCCAGCCAGCCATTGACAAAGGCCTGACGGGCCTTGCCTTCCAGATCACCCTGCCCCCAATTCGAAAACTCAAACCCGCCCGAGATGCACCATTCCCCCGTACGCGCGGGCGAGTGGAACACGTTCATGTCGCTTTCGTCGAAGTGTATCGCGCGGGCCAGTTTCATCAGGTCGCCTCCAATAGGTTTGTGAGCGGGAGCAGGTGAGTTTCATCCTTGTCGCGGATCAACATGCCGAACCACTCATCCGTGCCAAGGAACACGCCCTGCCCCTCGATCGGTTCTCCGACGCCGCGCAGAAGGCCCAACCATTCGCTATGCACAGGCGCGTTGCCTTCCTCAGACCAGCGGTTGAGCCATGTCAGCATATGACGCGACCAGCTTTCCACCAGTTGGGTTGCCGAAACCTCGGCGCAGCCCTCATCATAAAGCGCGGTGACGTCCGGCGTTTGGCCGGGCGCGTCGCTGGTTTGCAGCAGTACCAATTCCCACCCAACGACCAGCCAGTCGGGTATCTGATCGGGATCGCTGGTCGACGCGGCAACGTGGAACTGCCCGCATTTCGCACCGTTCACGCAGATCAGGCCATCCCAGCCCAGATGCACCGCCACTTCTGGCGGGGCCAGAGCGCCCAGCGCGTTCTGAAGTCCAACGGCGCATAGCGGCAGCATCGCCATGGCGTCCTGCAAGGCGACCTCGGGCGCGAATACGATGGCCGCGCGTAGGCGATCGGCCTGAATATTGTACACGACCGAGCCGGAATCGCAGCCCAGCGCCGCCATGGCCTGGGCCTTTTCGAAAGGATCCTCCCCACCTTTGGCGGGATGACCTATCAGCAGAGGGGGAAAGACCGGTTCGCTCATGCGTTGCCTGCGGCGATCAGGTCGCGCGCGATCTTGCGGAACGCGTCGGCCTGCGGGCTGTCTGGCTTGCTGACCACGATGGGCGCCCCCCCGTCCGCGGCCATCCGGATATCCAGATGCAGCGGGATTTCACCCAAGAGCGGCACGCCCAGCGCCTCGGCCTCGGAGGCGACACCACCATGACCAAAGATATGCTCCTCATGCCCGCAGTTGGAACAGATATGGGTCGACATGTTTTCGATCATACCGAAGATCGGCGTCTTGAGCTGGTTGAACATGTCGATCCCCTTGCGGGCGTCGATCAGCGCCACGTCCTGCGGGGTTGAGACAACGATGGCCCCATCCACCTGGAACTTCTGGCTGAGCGTCAGTTGCACGTCACCCGTGCCGGGCGGCAGGTCAACGATCAGCACGTCCAGCGCGCCCCATTGAACCTGGTTCATCATCTGCTGCAGCGCACCCATCAGCATGGGACCGCGCCAAACAACCGCCTGCCCTTCGTTGGTCATCAGACCCATCGACATCATAGTCACGCCATGATTGCGCAGAGGCAGAATCGTCTTGCCGTCCGGGCTGGCCGGACGTCCCGAGACACCAAGCATCCGTGGTTGTGACGGCCCGTAGACATCCGCGTCCAGCAGCCCGACACGTCGCCCCTCGGCCGCCAAGGCACAGGCGAGGTTTGCGGATACGGTGGACTTGCCGACCCCACCCTTGCCCGAGGCAACGGCGATAATACGATCCACTCCAGGCACAGCCTGCGGACCAGTTTGAGAGGGCTTTGGTTTCGGCTTCAAATCCGGCGGAGCCTTGTCGGAATGCGCGGTCAACATGGCCGACACTTTCGAAACCCCTTCGACCATCTGCGCCGCCTGCTCAGCGGCGGCGCGCACCGGCTCCATCCGCTCGGCCTGTTTGGGGTCGATCTCAAGCACGAAGCGCACGGTATCGCCTTCGACATTCAGGGCGCGTACGACGCCCGCGCTGACGATATCCTGACCGGAAACCGGGTCAGTGATCTTTTTCAAGTTTGCAAGAACCGCGTCACGGACACTCATGCCATCATCCCCATAACCTGCCCCATCGCATGGTTGCTCTTCATTGCATGTGTCTCCGTCTCTTTTCGTTCATTTGACGCATTTGCCTTTTGGCGATTAGGCTTGAGCATGCGCTTTTTCCTTTTGTGCCTCAGCCTGACGCTCTCCGCCACCCCTTCCGGGGCGCAAGACGCGATTGGCCTGGCCAGCCCGACCGAAGTTTCAAACTCGGGCCTTTTGCAACATATTCTTCCGCGCTTTTCACTCAAGACCGGGATACGGGTAATCAGCGATGCTGAGGGCGTTATGTCGTTGAATACCGATGCCGAGGGCGATCCGGTCTTTGCGCGTGGCGAGATCGTCTATCACCTGCGCATTCAGGACGACCCGAAACAGGTGCGGTTTCGTGACTGGCTGCTGTCGGATATCGGCAAGCGCACGATCGAAAGCTTTGCCCCGGATCAAGGCCCGCCCTTTAGTGCCAGTTTCGAAGTTGCCAGCGCCGAGGCCTCCGAAGTCATCGACGGCAACACCGCATTGGGTGAGGAGCTTTCGATGACCCATTGTGGCCGCTGCCATGTGATCGGCCCGCAGAACCGCATGAATGGGCTTGGCTCGACCCCCTCTTTCGCCGTGTTGCGCACATTGCCGGATTGGGATGAGAGGTTTCAGGCCTTCTTCGCGCTGAACCCCCACCCGGCCTTCACGCAGATCGAAGGGCTTACGCCGCCGTTCGATCCTTCGCGTCCGTCGCCGATACACCCTGTTGAGATGACGCTGGACGATCTGGACGCCATCCTGGCCTTTGTCTCGGTCATCAGCGCAGCGGATCTCGGCGCGCCGCTGCAGCATCAATGATCCTTCCGTTTTGAGAAATAGTCATCCGTCGTCACAACCTTGGGCCGCGGCTTGGACTGGAACGGATTGTCCTGCATGTTGAACTGCGCGCCCACCCGGCAATTGTCGCACATCTGGATCATCCGCGCCTGCTCGGACGAGGCAAACATCGGGTGTATACCCGACAGCTTCTCCATAACCCGCTCCACCGTTGACTTAACACCAAACGGGGCACCGCATTCGACACATTCAAAAGGCTCTTCCTCGTTCAACACCTGCTGAGACAGCGCGGCATCGCTCAGGTCCAGTTGGGGAACCAGCGCAATGGCGTCCTCGGGGCAGATGTTGCGGCACAGACCGCATTGCAAACAAGCGTCCTGCTGAAAGTTCAGCTGAGGTTTGTCCGGATTGTCGATTAAGGCTCCCGATGGGCAGAGCGATACACAACTGAGGCACAACGTACACGCATCCGTATCCACCACGACAGCCCCATAGGGTGCACCCTGTGGCAAAGCCAGAGGCTCCTCGGCCTTTGGGTTCAAAGCCTGCGCTGCCAATCGGGCGATTTGTCGGCGGTTGCCCAGAGGCAGAACCGGGTCGGTCAGTGCCGTAGGTACGTCTTGCGCATAAAGCAGATCGCTCATCGCATCCGGGTCGGCCTCATCAATAAGTCCAAGCCCCGCATCCGGCGCGATCGCCTGTGCAAGCTCCAGCTCGCGGTCCAGCGCGTCCCGCTCGGTCGTGGGGGCCAGCAGGATGTCGACCCTCGCAAAGCCGTGGGCCAAAGCGGCCAGCATCTCGGCGTGGCCGAAGCCGGAAATGACACTCAACTCCATCGGAATGACATCGGCAGGAAGTCCACGTCCGAACCGAGCGGCAAGACGGATCATCTCGGCGCCGTGGGCGTCATGCACAAGCAGACACGGCGCTGAACCTCCAGCCCGGCGATAGGTCCGGGCAAGGACATGCATCCGCGACAGCACCGCCGACACGGGCGGGTCTTCATAGGTGATCGCGGTCGAAGGGCACAGCGCAGCGCACGCCCCACAGCCTGCGCAGATCATGGGGTCAATGGCAACATGCTCTCCCGCGGGCGTGATGGCTCCGGTCGGGCAGATATCGAGACAATTGGTACAGGCCACCTGCTCGGCCCGCGAATGGGCACACAGAGTTTCCTCAAGACGCACATAGAGGGGTTTTTCGAACGTCCCCACCAACTGCGCTGCATCAAACGCCAGTTTGGAGACAGCCAGCGGGTCCCGCGGGTCAGCCCTCAAATAGCCTTCGCGCTTGGCAGGGGCTTGAACCAGCGGCGTGTCTCCGGTCACATCAATCAGGATGTCACAGGCCGACTGTGCCCCGTCGCGCGGATCGGTCCATCCGAACGCCCCACGACCACCCGGGGCAATCTGCTGCAACCCGTCGATCCGCAGATCAAACCCACCCAATGCGCCCGAAACCGAACGGACCTGCCCCCGCACCACATCAAAGCTGCGGCTGATGGGCGAGGTCTCATCACCCGTGACAACAGTCACCGCCAGCGTGGTCGCCAAACGCTCGGCCAGATCAAAGGCGACCTCGGCCGGACCGACGATGCAGCAGGTCCCCTCGCTGATCACATCAACACTGGGCGAGATGGGCATCGGCACCAACGCCTCAGCCGCCAGGGCCGCCATCTTGGGGGCCGCGTCACCGGATTGGTCCGACCAGCCAGCGCGGTCCCTCAGATCAACAAAGGCGGGTGGTTCAACCTCAAGATCCTCGGCCAGATCACGGAACACTTCCTGCTCCTGCCCGCAGGCGATCAGCAGTTGGTCATCCCCCTTCATAAACTCCGCAACGACACCCAGCTCTCGCGTGCAAAGGGCGGTGTGTGTTTTACTGCACTCCAGCTCGGTGGCCGCGCCGATACGGTCGGCATCCACCTGCTGCGAGCCTTCGCAGTTACATAGAATAAGTTTGGTGGCCATGTCCCTCCCCCGGACAGCTTCCTGACTTGTTACCTTAGATGGTATCGCTCGGCTGGCAATCCAGTCTTTGTCAAACACCAAGGATCGCAAACTAAATTCTTTGGGAGCGCCTGTTTTTCCCGACACAAATGCTCGGAATTTCACTTGTTAAACTTTAGTCGTACAAGAGGGTTTTCACGCGATTGAGACTTGGCAGAGCCGCCCTATGTGTACCATAGTAGACTTAGGGTAAGGCAGGGGAGAGCCTTACGGGGAGGAGCCAGTGGCCAAGGCCGCAAGCCGTATTGAAATGCCTGTTGGCGTCATCGTGCGCAAAACACCCGGTGTAACTCGCTGGGCGAATTGGAACTGGCGCGCAGTTGCCGTGCTGCCCGGCGCTGGCCCTGCTGATTGGGTCGAGCTTCGGCGCGAAGGCGATGCCGTAGAATACCACGCCGCCACCCTGCCCCTGACCCTCTGGGCCGATGAGACCGAAGCTTATATGGTAAACCTCTCCGATGGGCAGCCTTCCGTTTATCTGGTTCTGCGCAATGATCTGGACGGCAACCGCCCGATGGATGCGGCGCTGATCACTGCTTCGCCGTTCGAGGGGCAGGATTATGCAGATACTGGCGAGGAGATCGTTGAGAAAATCCCGATGACCGAAGGCCTGATCGCCTGGGTCCGGGATTTTACCTTGGAACACCACCGGGATGAAGTTTTCATCAAACGCCGTCGTGACAAGAAACGCACGGACCTTGTGGAGGACGGTAAGGGGGATGCGCGTATTCGGCAGACCTCGGACGTCTACCGCGCACCGAGGAAGGTGCTGCAATGACCCAACCCCGCGATTTCTGGTCCCGCCGAAAGGCAGCCGTTCAGGCCGAAACCGAGGCCGAAGCAATCGCGGCGGAACAACAAACCATTGCGGCGCAACATGCCGAGTTGGAAGAAAAGAGCGACGCCGAAATTCTGGCCGAGTTCAACCTGCCCGACCCCGATCAGTTGCAAGTTGGCGATGATGTGTCGGGCTTCATGGCAAAGGCAGTCCCCGACCGCTTGCGCCGCCGCGCCCTGCGTCGGCTGTGGCGGCTTAATCCTGTATTGGCCAATGTGGACGGGCTGGTCGACTATGGCGAAGACTATACCGATGCCGCCTGTGTGATCGAAAACCTCCAAACCGCCTATCAAGTCGGCAAAGGGATGTTGGCGCATATCGAGGCTTTGGCAGCCGAAGAGAATGAGCCTGAAATCGACGTCCCCGAGCCAGTTGTGGAAGAAGAACCTGCAGTTCTCGCCGAACCTGAACCAGCGCCGGAACCGATGGCTCTGGCTGAAGCGGAAGAACCCGAGGAAGAGCCCAATACCCCGGCCCCGCGCCGCATGAGATTTGAATTCGAAGGATAACGGATGACCGCAAGCAACGCGCAACACATGGATATCTCGGCCGAGGATCGGCTGCGCGCGGATTTCTACAATTTTCTGGGCCTGCTGCTGGCTGGCCCACCGGATCAGTTGCTATTGGATCAGATGGCGGGGCTAAGCGGCGATGACACCGATCTGGGCCAAGCCATTCAAGCCATGGCACGGGTGGCCAAGGTGACCAAACCCGCCGCAGCAGAACGCGAGTTCAACGCGCTGTTCATCGGGTTGGGCCGTGGTGAACTGCTGCCCTATGCCAGCTTTTACCTGACCGGGTTCCTGAACGAAAAACCTCTGGCTCAGTTGCGCAATGATATGGCCGTGCGCGGCATAACCCGCGCCAAGAACGTGTTCGAGCCCGAAGATAACATCGCATCACTGATGGAGATTATGGCGGGCATGATCGTAGGCCGGTTCGGAACCGCGGCCTCGCTCGACGATCAAAAAGCGTTCTGGAACAAACATATTGGCCCGTGGGCCGCACATTTCTATTCGGATTTGGAAGCTGCCGAAGCTTCGGTTCTCTATGCCTCGGTCGGGACGGCCGGTCGGGTGTTCATGGAGATCGAGCGTGAGGCATTCCGAATGACGGCGGCATAACCCGCCACTCACCAGCGCCCAAGTCGGCGCTAGATCGCAAATGGGAGAGGAGACACCCATGAGCAAGACCAAGGAAGAAGGCGCAACCCGCCGCGACTTCCTCAAACTGGCCGGAACCGCAGCGCCCGCTGCTGTCGCCGCCGCCAGCCTGAGCGGTCAAGCCGAAGCAGCCGAGCTGCCGACGGACGAGACCCGCATGCAGGACACTGCGCATACCCGCGCGTATCTGGAAAGCGCGCGCTTCTAAGCCGCCTCGACTGCGCCCGGCCTAGCCGCCGGACGATGTCATCTACCCGACGGACGGTTGCGATTGGCCCTGATGTCGGTTCGCGAAGTACCAAGCCAGCCGTGGCTGACACGGCGCGCAAGGGAGGAAAACAATGCTTAGGAAAAAGACCAACGGGGTTGCGAGACGCCCCCAGCGGACAAGTATCCTGTCCCAGGTCGGCGAGAAAACCGTCGATCGCCGCGCATTCCTGCGTGGCTCGGGCCTGACGATCGGCGGCCTTGCCGCGATCAGCGCCACGGGTGGAACCGTGACGCAAGCCAGCGCCCAGACAGCGGCAAACCAAGCCGTTGAGAATATCAAATCCGTCTGCACTCACTGCTCGGTCGGCTGTACAGTCGTTGCCGAGGTGCAAAATGGTGTCTGGGTCGGTCAGGAACCCGGTTGGGACAGCCCGTTCAACCTGGGTGCGCACTGCGCCAAGGGGGCCGCGGTCCGCGAACACGCCCATGGCGAACGCCGCCTGAAGTATCCGATGAAAAAGGAAGGCGGAGAGTGGAAGCGCATCAGCTGGGACGAGGCGATCAACGAGATCGGCGACGGCATGATGAACATCCGTCAGGAATCCGGGCCGGACAGTGTGTACTGGCTGGGTTCTGCGAAGCACAATAACGAACAGGCCTATCTGTTCCGCAAGTTCGCTGCCTACTGGGGCACGAACAACGTGGACCATCAGGCCCGTATCTGCCACTCGACCACTGTTGCGGGCGTTGCGAATACATGGGGCTACGGCGCCATGACCAACTCGTATAACGACATGCACAACAGCCGGGCCATCTTTATCATTGGTGGCAACCCGGCCGAGGCGCACCCCGTCTCGCTGCTGCATATCCTGCGTGCGAAAGAGCAGAACAACGCTCCACTGATCGTCTGCGACCCGCGCTTTACGCGCACCGCGGCGCACGCGGATGAATATGTCCGCTTCCGCCCCGGCACAGACGTTGCATTGGTCTGGGGTATCCTTTGGCACATCTTCGATAACGGATGGGAAGACAAAGAGTTCATCCGCACCCGTGTCTGGGGGATGGACCAGATCAAGGAAGAGGTTGCCAAGTGGACCCCGGATGAGGTTGAGCGCGTTACCGGCACACCCGGCTCGCAGCTGCGCCGCGTCGCCCGGACCATGGTGAACAACCGCCCCGGCACCGTTGTGTGGTGCATGGGTGGCACTCAGCACACCAATGGCAACAACAACACCCGCGCCTACTGCGTGCTCCAGCTGGCACTTGGCAACATGGGCACCACGGGTGGTGGCACCAACATCTTCCGCGGCCATGACAACGTGCAGGGCGCGACGGACCTTGGTGTTTTGTCCCACACCCTGCCCGGCTACTATGGCCTGTCGAAAGGTGCATGGGGTCACTGGGCCCGTGTCTGGGGTGAAGATCCCGAATGGCTGGCCGGTCAGTTCGCCACGATCAAGGACAAGGAAGGTAAGGATAAACCGCTCCAGAACGAGCGCGGCATCCCGGTCTCCCGCTGGATCGACGGTGTTCTGGAAGACCCTGCTAACATGGATCAGGACAATAACGTCCGCGCCATGGTTCTGTGGGGCCACGCGCCCAACTCGCAAACCCGGATGACGGAAATGAAGACGGCGATGGAGAAGCTGGACATGCTGGTCGTGATCGACCCGTATCCCACCGTCTCGGCCGTTCTGCAGGACCGCACCGATGGCGTCTATCTCTTGCCCGCCTGTACTCAGTTCGAGACCCGTGGCTCGGTCACGGCATCGAACCGCTCGCTGCAGTGGCGCGACAAGGTGGTGGATCCCCTGTTCGAAAGCTTGCCGGACGAGGTCATCATGGCCAAGTTCGCCAACAAGTTCGGCTGGGCGGATCGTCTGTTCCGCAACATCGAGATGGACGACCCGGAAACCCCGAATGTTGAAAGCATCACGCGTGAGTTCAACTCGGGCCTCTGGACCATCGGCTATACCGGTCAGTCGCCGGAACGTCTGAAAAGCCACATGGCCAACCAGCACACGTTCGACAGAACTACGCTGCAAGCCATTGGTGGACCCAACGACGGCGAGTATTACGGTCTGCCCTGGCCTTGCTGGGGAACGGCTGAGATGGGTCATACGGGGACACCGAACCTCTATGACATGTCCAAACCTGTGGCTGAAGGCGGCCTGACCTTCCGCGCCCGTTTCGGGGTGGAACGCGATGGTGACAACCTGCTGGCCGAAGGGGTCTACAGCGTCGGATCGGAAATTCAGGATGGTTATCCCGAATTCACGATGCAGATGCTGATGGACCTTGGCTGGGATGGAGACCTCACGGCTGAGGAACGCGCGGCGATCGACGCCGTTGCGGGACCAGAGACCAACTGGAAAACCGACCTCAGCGGCGGTATTCAGCGGGTCGCGATCGCTCATGGCTGTGCGCCCTTCGGGAACGCCAAAGCCCGCGCGGTTGTCTGGACCTTCCCGGATCCGATCCCACTGCATCGCGAGCCACTCTACACGAACCGGCGCGATCTGGTGGAGGACTATCCAACCTACGAAGACCGTCAGGCCTATCGTCTACCCACCCTTTATGCTTCGATCCAAAAGAATGACTTTTCTAAGGATTATCCGATAATCCTAACGTCAGGTCGTCTGGTCGAATATGAAGGCGGTGGCGATGAGACGCGGTCGAACCCGTGGCTGGCCGAGCTTCAGCAGGACATGTTCGTCGAGATCAATCCGCGCGATGCCAACAACCTTGGTATTCGGGACGGATCACAGGTCTGGGTCGAAGGTCCTGAGGGCGGCAAGGTCAAGGTGATGGCGATGCTGACCAACAGGGTCGGTGCCGGCGTGGCCTTCATGCCATTCCACTTTGGCGGCCATTTCCAGGGCGAGGATCTGAGGGAGAAATACCCCAAAGGTGCCGATCCCTATGTGCTGGGTGAAAGTACCAACACCGCCCAGACCTATGGCTATGATTCAGTGACCCAGATGCAGGAGACCAAAGCGACTCTCTGCAAGATCTGGTCAGCGTAAGGAGGAGAAGAGAAAAATGGCAGCAAGAGCAAAATTTCTCTGCGACGCTGAACGCTGTATCGAGTGCAACGCCTGTGTCACCGCGTGTAAGAACGAACACGAGGTGCCATGGGGCATCAACCGCCGCAGGGTGGTAACGATCAATGACGGCAACCCGGGCGAACGCTCGATCTCGGTGGCCTGCATGCATTGTTCGGATGCGCCTTGCATGGCGGTGTGCCCGGTCGACTGCTTCTATCAGAACGAAGAAGGCGTCGTCCTGCACTCCAAGGACCTGTGCATTGGCTGCGGCTATTGCTTCTACGCGTGCCCCTTCGGCGCGCCGCAATACCCGCAAGCGGGCAACTTCGGATCGCGCGGCAAGATGGACAAATGTACCTTCTGCGCCGGCGGCCCCGAAGAAACGCACTCGACCGCAGAGTTCGCCAAATATGGTCGCAACCGGATCGCCGAGGGCAAACTGCCCATCTGCGCCGAGATGTGCTCCACCAAGGCGCTGCTCGCCGGTGACGGCGACGTCGTCTCGGCCATCTACCGCGAGCGTGTCGTCGCGCGCGGGTTTGGCTCGGGCGCATGGGGTTGGGGCACCGCCTACGACCAGAAAGACGGCTGATCCGTCCGCGAAAGAAACAGGTGACCCGCAAATGTGGGTCACCTGCATTTGGCATTTTGACCGAGGTTCAGATGTTCCGTCTACTTTTCGCCCTTCTGTTCACCCTTGGGCTGACCCAGTTCGCCCTTGCCCAAAGCACCGAGACCGAGGCCTCCGCCGAGGACGCGCGCGCCACGACCGGCGGTGCCACGACGCTAGAAGATATTCTGGCGCGGCAGCGGGGAGAGAAAGTGGACAACGCCTATCGCTCGGAAAACACAGGTCAGGGCAATGTCGAGGGGCTGCTGGGGCAATTCGGAACAAGCGGTGTTGCCTCGGACAGCGACGTGTATCGGGCTATTCGCTTTGGCTCGGCCGATACAACGGTTTCCTCGCAAGGCCCTGCCGCCGGTGTCCTGATTCAGGATGGCGGCATGTGGTGGTGGAACTTCCGCACCGGCCCGCTGCGTGAATATGGCAGCTACATCATTGCTGGGATGGCGGCCGTCATTCTGCTGTTCTTCCTGATCCGCGGGAAAATTCGCATTGATGGCGAAAAGACGGGCCGCACGGTTCTACGCTTCAACAGTTTCGAACGGTTCGGGCACTGGCTGTTTGCCGGATCGTTCCTGATCCTTGGGATCACTGGCCTGCTGACGCTTTATGGCCGCGACTTCCTGATCCCGATCTTCGGCAAGGAAGGCTTCGCGACCATCGCGCAGGGCTGTAAATGGCTGCACAACAACCTCGCCTGGGCCTTCATGCTGGGCTTGATCATCGTCACCGTGAACTGGATCGCCCATAACATTCCCAACAAAACCGACCTGAAATGGCTGGCCGCCGGAGGGGGATTGTTCACCAAGGGCAGCCACCCGCCCGCCAAGAAATTCAACGCGGGCCAGAAAATCATCTTCTGGGCCTGTATCCTGCTGGGTATCTCGATCAGCCTGTCCGGCCTGTCGCTGCTGTTCCCGTTCGAACTGCCGATGTTCGCCAAAACCTTCTCGATCGCCAACTCCACCGGCATTCCTCAAGCACTTGGCCTGAGCCTGCCCGTCCAGATGTCGCCACAGGAGGAAATGCAATACGCACAGGTCTGGCACGTCATGGTGGCCTATGTCTTCATCGCCATCATCATCGCCCATATTTACCTCGGCTCGGTCGGGATGGAGGGCGCGTTTGACGCCATGGGTACCGGCGAGGTTGAAGAGCAATGGGCGCGTGAGCATCACTCGCTCTGGCTGGAAGAGGTGCAGGAAAAAGAGGCGGGTAAAGCAGCGGCCTCTCCCGCTGAATAGATGCGCTGGCTCGCCGTCGCGCTGGCCCTGTTCCCCCTGCCCGCATGGTCCGAGTTCTTTACGCTCAAAGGCCATGGCGGGCCGATCATGGGCATCGCAACCGCACCTGACGGGCGGATCGCCACGGCCAGTTTCGACAACTCGGTTGGCCTGTGGTCGGATCAAATGCCCGAATGGCTAGAAGGCCATGAAGCCGCCGTCAACTCCGTCGTCTTCAACGGTACTGCTATCTACTCCGCCGGAGACGACTTCACCCTACGCCGCTGGCCGGGCGGCGAGGTCGTGGGCCAGCACAAAGGTAAAATCGTGGGTCTTGCGGCCTCAAAAACCCATGTCGCCACAGCCAGCTGGGACGGCACAATTGGGTTGTGGCCGGTGGACGGCTCTGCCCCGCGGATGCTGGGTCCGGCCGGTGGCGGTGTGAACGCGGTGGTGTTTTCACAGGATGGCACCCGGCTGTTCTCGGCGGGTGTAGATGGCAGCCTACGCGAATGGGACGTGGCCAGCGGTCAGGAAACCCGGCGCGTGGTCGAACATGGCTTCGGTATCAATGAGCTAGCGTTGAACGAGCAAGACGGCTGGATCGCCTATGGCGCTGTGGATGGCGGGACCCGTATCCGCGACCTCAGCACGGATGAAGAGAGGGATTTCACCCTGGACCGACGCCCCATTCTGGCGATGGCCCTCAGCCCCGATCGCAGTCTATTGGCTGTTGGCGATGGTGAAGGTTATATCATGGTGATCGACACGGTGGACTGGCGTATTGCCCAAGATTTTCGCGCCACGCTGCGGGGCCCGGTCTGGGCGCTGGCGTTCTCGGCGGACGGTCAAAACATCCACGCGGGGGGAATTGATGAGGCCATGTATAGCTGGCCGGTCGCCGCGCTGAGAGATCAGGAGCAGATGGCCACTGCTGAACCCAGCTTCTTGAAAGACCCCGACCAGATGAGCAACGGCGAACGGCAATTCGCCCGCAAATGCTCGATCTGCCACAGCTTGACACCTGACGGGCAACGCCGCGCTGGTCCGACGCTTTACGAAGTGTTCGGACGGCAAGCCGGAACCCTGCCCGGTTATTTCTACTCGGAAACGCTGCAAGACTCTGATATCATTTGGAATGACGAGACGATAAATGCCCTTTTCGATGAGGGGCCGGATCACTACATTCCAGGATCAAAGATGCCGATGCAGCGGATCACGCAAGAACAGGACCGGGACGACCTGATCACCTTTCTGCGCCGCGCAACGGTCGATCCGAACTGAACCGGAGGAAACGATGAAAGCCTTTCTTGCCGCCGCAACTGCAATGGTCGTCATCACTGTTGCCGCCCCCTTTGCGCTGAACCAAATCGGCTTCAGCGCGGAACAGGCGACCTCTGGCCCTGCTGTGCGCCTCGACTGAATGTCCGAATACCTGACGACGAAAGAGCTGGCCGACCTGTTGCGGATCGGCGAGCGGAAAGCCTATGATCTCGCCTCCTCGGGTGAGGTGCCTTGTGTCCGCGCCATGGGTAAGCTGCTGTTTCCCCGGTCCGAGGTGATTGCATGGCTCAACGCCTCGCGTTCGGGCCCGCAGGTGGCGGAACCACCCCTGCCCCCGATCGTGGCGGGCAGCCATGATCCACTGCTGGACTGGGCATTGCGGGAGAGCGGATCTGGCCTCGCGACTTACTACGACGGCTCTTTCGACGGTCTCAGTCGCCTTGGAAGTCGCAGCGCACAGGCAGCAGCGCTGCATATCCATGAGGACAATGGCTTCAACACCCAATCCCTGCGCGATGCTCTGGGCGAGGCCCCCGTGGTCCTGATCGAGATCGCACAGCGACAACGCGGGCTTTTGCTGTCTCTGGAAACCTCGGACATTGCAGGTTTTGCCGACCTCAGAGGTCGCCGCGTCGTCCTGCGCCAGAACAGCGCCGCCAGCCAACGTCTGTTCGATGCCGAACTCACAACCCACGGCCTGACCCGAGACGACCTGACCGCCCTACCCACCTGCGCCCGCACCGAGGAAGAACTGGCCATCACTCTGCACGACAACAAGGCCGAGGCCGGGTTCGGTCTGGGCGCATTGGCCGGCCTCTACAACCTGCGCTTCGTGCCGACCCACTCGGAACGGCTGGATCTGGCAATCTGGCGGCGGGCCTATTTCGACGAACCGATGCAGAAACTGCTGCGCTTCATGCGCTCGGATCAGTTCCACACGCGCGCTTCGGAGTTTGGGTGGTACGACCTGACCGGTTTGGGCCAGGTCCACCACAATGGCGCCAGCGGTTAATACGCCCTCTTTTCAAGAATACGCTCACCGCGGGCCAACTTACTGCGCATTTGGGAAAAACACCTGCTGCCCTTCTAGCCTGAAGTCCGCAATCGCCGCCTGCCCGTCCGGCCCAGTCAGCCAATCAATGAACCTCTGCCCGGCATTGGCGCGCGTTTTCGGATGCCGCTCGGGATTCACCAAAATCACACCATATTGGTTGAACAACCGCGGATCGCCCTGGACCAGAATCTCAAGATCCCCTCTGTTGCCAAAGGAAAGCCAGGTCGCCCGGTCGGTCAGCGTATACGCCCCCATGCCACTGGCAATGTTCAGCGTGGCCCCCATGCCAGATCCAGTCTCGCGATACCATTCGCCCGACGCGCTTGCCGGATCCAAACCAGCATCCGCCCAGTTCCTCATCTCGGCCTTATGCGTTCCGCTATCATCTCCGCGCGAGGCGAATACAGCCTCTGCCGCCTCGATCGCAGAAAGCGCGGAGAGGATATCCGCCCCTCCTTTGACGCCCGCCGGGTCCGATTTCGGCCCGACCAGAACAAAGTCATTATACATCAGATCAAAACGCTCAACGCCCCAACCATCCGCGACGAATTGCTCCTCCGCAGGTTTGGAATGGACCAGCAGCACATCCCCATCGCCATTCACCGCATTGCGAATGGCCTGACCGGTGCCAACGGCCACGACGCGGACATCAATGCCGCTTTCCGCCTCAAAGCCCGGCAACAGATAGTCCAGCAACCCTGAATTCTGGGTCGAGGTCGTGGATTGCACCACGATAAACGGCTCCTCCGCTGTGGCTATGCCAGCCATCATCCCAAGCCCAAGCGCCGCTGCGCGCAAAATTGCCCGTCTCATCACATGCTCCAATGTTTTTGTTATGTAACCAATGCACCCGAGAGATAGCGACGTGACGCGTCGCTTTCAGGGGCATCCAGAACCTGTTTGGCAGGTCCGTGTTCCACCACACGCCCGCCCTGCATCATGACTATTTCCGCAGCCAACCGCCGTGCCTGTCCGATGTCATGTGTCACCATGACGATCCGCACCCCACGCGCCGAGGCGCGCAGGATCATGCGCTCAATCATCTGTACGGCGCCTGGGTCCAGTGCGCTTGTCGGCTCATCCAGAAAAAGGGTCTCAGGAGTCATCGCCAAAGCCCGCAGGATCGCCAGCCGTTGCGCCTCCCCGCCCGACAAAGACCGCGCGGGCTGGCGGGCCTTGCCCTCAAGGCCACCTTCGGCCAACAGCTCGGCAATCCGAAGTTTGCGCGCGCGACGCGTCAGCCCCTGCCTTTTCAGCACGAAATCCAGATTGGCGGACACCGATCGGCGCAGAAGAACGGGCTGCTGGAACACCATCGCCTGCCGCGCTGTATGAGAGGCATTCAACGGAGTGCCCTCCTGAACAACCTGCCCCTGATCTGGTGAGATCAACCCATGCAGACACCTCAAGAGCAGGCTTTTGCCCGCGCCGTTCGGACCCAGCAACAGTGTCGGCCCCGGCCCGTCCAACGTCAGCTCGGCCACGTTCAACAAGGCCTGGCCATTGCGCCGGATGATCAGATCGCGGACATGCAGGGACTGTGTCATCTCAAAGGTCAGATCACGCATGACGCAACCCCTCCTGTTCGGCGCGGAGGCTGGCAGCGCTGACCATGGCGTTCACAGCCACGGCGATCCCAATCAGGATCGCCCCCAGCGCCAGCGCCAAGGCCAGATTGCCCTTGGAGGTCTCGAGCGCGATTGTCGTCGTCATGACCCGCGTGACGTGATTGATGTTGCCGCCAACGATGATCACGGCACCGACTTCGGCAATGGCACGTCCGAACCCGGCCAGAAGCGCGGTGATCAAAGCCAAGCGCGCGTCCCACAACAACACCGGAACGGACGCCAGACGCGACACGCCCAACGAACGGAGTTGCTCCGAGTATTCCTCGGCCAGCATCTCGACCACCTGACGGGTCAGCGCGGCGACGATGGGCGTGACCAAAACCACCTGCGCGATGATCATGGCCGTGGGTGTATAGAGCAGCTCCAACACCCCCAAAGGCCCAGAGCGTGACAGCATCAGATAAACCAGAAGGCCGACCACCACCGGCGGAAACCCCATCAGCGCATTCATCAGTACGATCAACGCTCGGCGGCCGGGAAAGCGCGCCACGGCCAGCGCCGCCCCGATGGGCATCCCGATCAGCGCCGAGATCAGCACCGCGAAAACGGATACTTTCAGAGAAAGAAAGACAATCGCCCATAGCTCTGCATCCCCATTGAGGATGAGAGAGAGGGCGTAACTGAATTCTTCTGCAAATCCTTGCATTTTATCCTTCTGGTTGCGCCTGGATGGATGATTTGCGTTAATTTACAAGGAAATACTACTATAGATTCACCAAAAGTACATACACGAAACCGACAGTCAGAATAGAAAACGCGGCCCCGTTTTCGGACCGCGTCTTTGCGTCAGAAATGCCTGACTGGTTTAGTTCAGCGCTGCGTCGGTCACCTGATGTGTCCATGCACCTTCCGGCTTCGCGGTGATGACCGGATCGGATCCACCTGCCAACAGTGTACTTACCGTACGCTCAAAATCAGCCGGGTCCAGCGCCCCGTTCGATCCTGCGGTCAGTTTAGCAATCTCGCCCATCATGCGTTTCTGATGCTCTTCGGTCTGCGCACCAGTAGCGTCATTGTCGAGAACGATCAGAGCGGCCTCATCCGGGTTCTCTTCGGCATATTTCCAACCTTTCATCGAGGCCCGCACAAAGCGCTGCATTTTCTCAACAAAGGCTTCGTCGCTCAGGTTCTCTTCCAGCACGTAAAGACCATCTTCCAGCGTTGCCACGCCCTGATCTTCGTACTTGAAGGTCACCAGCTCATCCGGATTCACGCCTGCATCAATGACCTGCCAGTATTCATTGTAGGTCATGGTGCTGATGCAATCAGCCTGACGCTGCAGCAGAGGATCCACGTTGAAGCCTTGCTTCAGCACCTCTACACCGTTTTCAGCCTTACCGCCTGTGTCGATGCCCAGCTGGCTCATCCAGCTCATAAACGGGAATTCGTTTCCAAAGAACCAAACGCCGAGAGTGCGGTTCTTCAGATCCTCGGGTGAAGAAATCCCCGCGTCCTTCCAACAGGTCAGCATCATGCCAGAGCTTTTGAAGGGCTGCGCGATATTGACCAGCGGCAAGCCTTTTTCACGCGCAGCCAATGCGGCCGGCATCCATTCGACGGTTACATCCGCACCGCCGCCCGCGATCACCTGAGTGGGCGCGATATCGGGACCGCCCGGCAGGATGGTAACGTCCAGATCTTCTTCCTCGTAGAACCCCTTGTCCTTCGCGACGTAGTAGCCTGCAAACTGCGCCTGCGTGACCCATTTGAGCTGCAATGTCACCTCATCGGCGGCCAGTGATGCACTGGCGGCCAGGCTAAAGGCGGCAACCGCCCCGCTGAGTAGCTTTTTCATCTTCATCTTCTCCTTGTTACGAATTGTGCCCCGTTTTCGGGGTCTGGTTGGTCTTATTATCTGCGTTGTGAGGGGTGCCAGAAGGTTACCATTTTTTCGAGCCCTGCCACCAAAGCATAGAACACTGTTCCCGCGACTGCCGCCACTGCGATTTCGGCCCAGACGAGGTCGATCGACAGGCTGCCCACCCCGGTTGAAATCCGAAAGCCCATACCGCGCGTGGGTGAGCCGAAATATTCGGCCACAATCGCCCCGATCAGCGCCAATGTGGTGGCGATCTTGAGGCCATTGAATATGAACGGCATGGCCGCAGGCAGGCGTAACTTGATCAGCGTTTGCGTGTAGCTGGCCGCATAGGTCCGCATCAGGTCACGTTGCATCGCATCCGCCTCACGCAGGCCTTGCACCGTATTCACAAGGATCGGGAAGAACACCATCACCACAACCACAGCTGCTTTGGAGTGCCAATCGAACCCGAACCAGCTGACCAGAATAGGCGCGATTCCAACGATAGGCAGCGCGGCCACAAAGTTACCGATGGGCAGCAACCCTCGGGTCAGAAAGACGGACCGGTCGATCAGAACGGCCGTCAGAAAGGCAGCAGAGGCACCGATTGCAAACCCGGTGAATGCCCCTTTGAACACGGTCTGTTTGAAGTCCTGCCACAGAATATCTGTCGAGTTCACAAAGGTCTGCGCCACCATCGACGGCGGCGGCAAGATTACGGGCGAGACGCCCAGCCCTTGCACCAGCCCCTCCCACAGGATCAGCAGCGTGACACCAAAAAGTACGGGCACAAAGACACGCACGCCTTTGGAGTCCCGGTAGATCGACCGTGCCAGCCACGCGTTCAGCCACCAGGCACCAGCCCAGAAGATGAGGGAAAAGATCAACCAGCTCATGCGCTCATCCCCATACGTTTCAGGGTCACTCGCTGCAGTATGTCCAGTAAGGTCACCAGAATGCCCGCCAGAATGGCCGCTGCGAACAAGGCCGCCCAAATGGCCAAAGGCGTGCCGAATTGATCTCCGATCAGAATGCGCGCGCCGAGGCCCGAAATTGCACCGGTCGGCAGCTCGCCCACAATTGTCCCAACCAAGGCCGCCGCGATTCCAACCTTCAGCGAAGTGAACAGGTAGGGCACCGAAGATGGCAGGCGCAGTTTCAGGAACGCCTGCAAGCCAGTCGCGTTGTAGGTCTGAAGCAAATCCAGCTGCGAAACAGCCGGAGAGCGCAGTCCTTTAACCATCCCGACCAGCACGGGGAAATAGCATAGGTAAGCCGAGATAATTGCCTTTGGCACCCCGCGCCCTTCGATCCCCAACTGAGAACTCAGGACGATGATCATCGGTGCCAGCGCCACAATCGGCACGGTTTGGCTGATGATGGCCCATGGCATCAAGCTCATATCCACAACGCGGGAATAGACGATGGCCACGGCCCCCAGGATGCCAACGGCCGTGCCCAGCACAAATCCCCAGAGCGTGGATTGCAGCGTGATCCACCCGTGATAGATCAACGAGCGTTTCGACATCGCCCGGCCCCTCATCACCATTTCGCCGGTGGTTTTCCAAAGCTCCTGCCCGACTTGAACAGGCGTCGGCAGGCGCGGGCGATCCAGCTCATAACCACCTGCGATATGCGACGGATTCTGCACCATCAAAACCCAGACCGAGACCTGCTGACGGTCCCTCGACGTCTCGGGCGTCACGGTTTCCCCTGCCCGTTCCGCCTGATCGAGCGAGACACGAACATTCATTGGCGCGACGGCCAGATACCAAAGGACCGCAATGGCCAACAGCACAGTCAGTACAGATAAGACCTGCTTCATGCGTGCCACTCCATCCGGTAGACCGGCACGGTGTCCGGGGGCACGGGAGGCTCTTCGCTTGTAACCTCGAACCCTTCGCGCTGATAGAATCGTTGCGCCGAAGTGTTCGGTGTGTGTGTCGTCAGCCAAAGAAACGCGCGTCCCTCTTTGGCCTTGTCGACAAAGCGCTTGCCGATGCCCTGACCGGTCCGCCTGCAATAAAGCGCACCGATCTTCTGCTCATTCGGGTCCACGGACATGTAGCAATCGACCGGGTTACCGGTGACCCAGATCTCACGATGATCGAATGCCTCTTCGATCAAGGCTGTCAGTTGTTCAACTGGCAGCTCTTCCGGCATCCACTCCGTCTGGCAGGCCCAATCATGGATCACTTGGGCGCAGGCCGGCACGTCCTGCAAAGTGGCGCGCCTTATCATATCCGAGGCCCCATCAGTCATCATAGGAATGCCCCGCCCGTAGGCCGTCCCGCACCCGATGTGCAACCTCAATAAACTCCGGCGTATCGCGGATATCCAAGGGCCGCTCCTTGGGCAGAGGGCTGTCGATCACATCCGTAATCCGCCCGGGCCGAGGGCTCATCACCACGATTTTGGTGCTGAGATACACGGCCTCGGGGATTGAGTGCGTGACGAAGCCGATGGTCTTTTCAGTGCGCGCCCAGAGCGCCAGAAGCTGCTCGTTAAGGTGATCGCGCACGATCTCGTCCAACGCACCAAACGGCTCATCCATCAGCAGGATATCCGCGTCAAAAGCCAAAGCCCGCGCGATACTGGCCCGCTGTTGCATGCCGCCCGACAGCTGCCATGGAAACTTCCCGCCAAATCCAGCAAGATCAACAAGTTCAAGAACTTTGTTCACGCGCTCTTCCTGCTCGGACGCGGAATAGCCCATGATCTCAAGCGGCAGTTTGATGTTCTTGGAGATGGTCCGCCACGGATACAAACCCGCCGCCTGAAACACATAACCATAGGCCCGCTTGCGCCGCGCCTCATCCGGGGTCATGCCGTTGACGGTCAGAGTGCCGCCGGTCGGGGTCTCCAAAGCCGCGATGCAGCGCAGAAAGGTGGTCTTGCCGCAGCCTGAAGGGCCGATAAAGCTGACAAAGTCGCCTTTGTCGATCGTCAGGTTCACATCTTTCAGCGCGTGAACCGGGCCGTCATTCGTCTGGAAGGTGAGATCCAGCTGCCTTGCCTCGATCACAGGCTGGGTCGTAGAGTCAGTGTTCATTCCATAGCCTTGAAAAATTTGATTGCGGGCCGCCCGACAAGCGGCCCGAATGCGTCAGACACCCGTCGCCGGAATACCCGTCCGCTCCACCGGGCGCGGGGCGGTCAGTTCTTTCCACGTGCTCAGAGCCTTGTTCACATGGGTGTTGGCCTCGCGCGCCACGAATTTCCCGTGCCCTTCCTGTGTCTGGATCTCACCATCATGCACGGCAACCGCGCCGCGGGTCAGTGTGAACCGCGGCAACCCGCGCACTTCTTTACCTTCGAACACGTTGTAGTCGATCGAAGACTGCTGTGTCTCAGCTGAAATCACCTTGGCCTTATCCGGATCCCACACGACCAGATCAGCATCTGCGCCTACCAAAACCGCACCCTTTTTCGGATAGCAATTCAATATCTTGGCGATGTTTGTTGAAGTAACGGCAACAAACTCGTTCGGCGTCAAGCGACCGGTATTCACCCCATGGGTCCAGAGCATCGGCATCCGATCTTCCAACCCTCCGGTCCCATTCGGGATCTTGGTGAAATCACCCACGCCATAGCGTTTCTGCTCGGTCGTAAAGGCGCAATGGTCCGTAGCGACCACGCTCAACGTGCCTGATTGCAGACCGTTCCAAAGGCTGTCCTGATGCTGCTTGTTCCGGAACGGAGGGCTCATGACCCGCCGCGCAGCGTGTTCCCAATCGTGGTGGAAATACTCGCTTTCATCCAAGGTCAGGTGCTGGATCAAAGGTTCTCCCCACACCCGCTTGCCCTGCATCTTAGCGCGCCGAATGGCCTCATGCGCCTCTTCGCACGAGGTGTGCACCACGTACAAAGGCACGCCCGCCATGTCCGCAATCATGATCGCGCGGTTGGTCGCTTCGCCTTCGACCTGCGGCGGACGGGAATAGGCGTGTGCCTCGGGGCCCGTATTGCCCTCTGCCAGCAGTTTAGCGCTCAGTTCGGCCACAACGTCACCGTTCTCAGCATGCACCATCGCAGTGCCACCCAACTCTGCCAGGCGCTTAAACGAGGCAAACAACTCATCGTCGTTCACCATCAAAGCGCCTTTATAGGCCATGAAATGCTTGAAAGTGTTGATGCCGCGCGTCTCGATGACAGTCTTGATGTCATCAAACACCTGTTCACCCCACCAGGTCACCGCCATGTGGAACGAGTAGTCACAATTCGCCCGCGTTGATTTGTTGTCCCAACGCTTGAGCGCGTCCAGCAAGCTCTCGCCCGGATTGGGCAGCGCGAAATCAACCACCATCGTGGTACCACCGGCCAAAGCTGCGCGTGTGCCGCTTTCGAAATCGTCGCTGGAATAGGTCCCCATGAATGGCATCTCAAGATGCGTGTGCGGATCAATCCCGCCCGGCATGACATAGCAACCGGTCGCATCCAATTCCTTGTCGCCGCGCAGGTCCGGCCCAATCTCGGTGATCACACCGCCCTCAACTTTCACATCCGCCTTATAGGTCAGATCAGCGGTTACGATGGTCCCGTTCTTGATGACAGTACTCATTTCAAACTCCCTGTTGCGGTCTGCGCCGCTTGCTTCATCTGGCTAAAAATATCCCGGGGGAGTCGCCCTTTGGGCGACGGGGGCAGCGCCCCCTATTCCACGATCTCCGCCGTCTCAACGACCGCATGCAGCAAAACATCCGCCCCGGCAGCCGCCCAATCTTTGCTTATCTCTTCAGCCTCGTTGTGGCTCAGGCCATCTACGCAAGGGCACATCACCATCGCGGTCGGCGCGACCCGGTTGATCCAGCAGGCATCATGCCCAGCACCCGAGATGATGTCCGTATGGGAATACCCCAGCCGCTCTGCCGCGTCGCGCACGGCGGCCACGCAGCCCTCATCGAATTTGACCGGATCGAAACCACCGACCTTTTCGAATTGAATCTGCAGGCCCATTTCGTTCACGATATCCTCGGCCGCCACACGCAAGCGGTTTTCCATATCAGTGATCACATCCAACTCGGGCGAGCGGAAATCGACCGTGAACACCACCTTGCCCGGAATCACATTGCGAGAGTTCGGGTACACATCAATATGCCCTGCAGCCCCTACTGCATGCGGCGCATGTGACCACGCAATCTCATCCACTTTCTCAAGAATGCGCGCCATCGCCAGACCCGCATTCTTGCGCATCGGCATCGGGGTCGAGCCCGTATGGGCATCCTTGCCGGTCACCGTGATCTGGGTCCAACTCAGCCCCTGACCATGGGTGACGACGCCGATATCCTTATCCTCGGCTTCCAAAATCGGCCCTTGTTCGATATGCAGCTCAAAGAACGCATGCATCTTGCGCGCGCCGACCTCTTCCTCGCCGCGCCAGCCAATACGCTGCAATTCATCGCCGAATTTTTTACCCTCGGCATCCTCACGGTCATAAGCCCAATCCTGCGTGTGCATCCCGGCAAACACGCCCGAAGACAGCATCGCAGGGGCATAGCGCGTGCCCTCTTCATTCGTCCAGTTGGTCGCCACGATTGGATGCTTGGTTTTGATTCCTAGATCGTTCAGCGTGCGGATGATCTCCAACCCGCCAAGCACCCCTAGAACCCCATCATACTTCCCACCGGTAGGTTGTGTATCCAGATGCGAGCCAACATAGACCGGCAGCGCCTCCGGGTCCGTGCCCTCTCTCCGCGCGAACATGTTGCCCATCTGATCCAAGCCCATGGAACAGCCCGCATCCTCACACCAGCTTTGGAACAGCGCGCGCCCTTCGGCGTCTTCATCGGTCAGGGTCTGGCGGTTGTTGCCGCCCGCAACGCCAGGGCCGATCTTGGCCATCTCCATCAGGCTGTCCCACAACCTGTCGCCGTTGATCCTGAGATTCTGCGCCGGAGCTGCCATAGTCTTCTTCCCTGTTGCTTGCGAGTTGGCTCGCTTTTGGTGTCTTGATTTGACCAACTGGTCAAACTCACGCTATCACGGGTTCGACATCAGTCAAGAAATTGCGCGCCATCGCTGGAGTTTTCAGCAAAATCCCCTATGAGATGGCGCAAAAACAGACACGTTGGACACATGCCGAAAGACCGCGCACCCACCAGAATACAAAAGAAAAATCGCGCTGCGATTCTGGAAGCCGCGCTCGAGGTCTTCTCGACCCACGGGTTTCGCGGGGCAACCGTGGATCAGATCGCATCCGCCGCCGGGCTAAGTAAACCCAACCTGCTCTATTACTACCGCAGCAAAGACGCGATTTATGCTGCCCTGCTCGAGCGTCTTCTGGACACTTGGCTGGACCCGATGCGCGCGATCAATCCCGATGGCGACCCTCTGACCGAGCTGTTGGAATACATCCATCGCAAGCTGGAAATGAGCCGCGACTACCCGCGTGAAAGCCGCCTGTTTGCCAATGAAATCATTCGCGGCGCTCCGCATATCTATGACGTTCTGTCAACCGATCTGAAATCCCTGGTGGATGAAACCGCCGAGTTGATCCGCCACTGGAGCGTCAAAGGGCATATTGCTGACGTAAACCCCTATCATCTGATCTTTTCGATCTGGTCGCTGACGCAGCACTACGCAGATTTTGACGTCCAGATCCGAGCGGTTCTGGGCGGGCCCGACGCCGACCCCTACCCTGAGGCAAAAGTCTATCTCGATCAGGTGTTCACGCGACTTCTGACGCCCAAAGCTTAAGACCTATTTTGATGGTTTCAACGCCAGAATACGTTTCAGAATAACGATTGCCATGGCCAGCAGGATGGTGAAATCGCCCATCGTCTTGACCGTATTGATCTTGGGCACCTTGCCCGCATCTTTGACGATCGCCGTGTACATTTTCTGCTGTTGAACACCGGCCATATGCTCCCTAGCAGAGGTTTTCACGAAGGCATCAAAGTCCTGAAGCACTTTGACCTTCTTGATAACCTGCCCCATGAACCGTTGATCCAGTTGGCGATCCTCCTTCAGCTTGGTCATCATCTCGTCAATCGAGCGCTTCAGTTTATGAATGTTGTCCAGATCCCGCTTAAGTTGCTTCTGATGCTGGAGGAAATTCTTGGCGGCCATAGCGTCACGTTGCTTGGCCTTGGACAGGGCAACGTTCTTTTTGGACGTGTCACGGTCAAGCTTGGTGACCTTGTTGCCGCCCTTGTTACGGCCCGGTGGTGCCGCTGGCATGACATTCTCCTTTGATCCTGTCTGTCAGCGGCAGTGTAGCACCGAACCGGTGTTTTAGGGACGAGTGTTTCCCTTACTCCGCCGCTTTCGCCATCGGATTGTTCGGATGCGAGGTCCAGTTGGCATAGTCCGGCTGCACGGTCTTGCCTGTACGCGGATCGATCTCACCTGCTGCCATCGGCTCCATCGTGATGCAACCTTCGATCGGGCAGACATCGACGCAGAGGTTGCAGGCAACACATTCATCATCCATCACCTCGAACACACGATCATCAGACATCGAGATCGCCTGATGGCTGGTATCTTCACATGCGGCATAGCACCGACCGCATTTGATGCATTGGTCCTGATCGATCTTGGCTTTGGCCACATAGTTCAGGTTCAGATACTGCCAGTCGGTGACATTCGGCACCGCCCGACCAATGACCTGATCGACGCTGGTATAGCCTTTCTCATCCATCCACTCCGACAGACCCGCCGTCAGTTCATCAATGATCTTGAAGCCGTAGGTCATCGCAGCAGTACACACCTGCACATTGCCGCAGCCAAGCGAGATAAATTCGGCCGCGTCACGCCAGGTGGTCACGCCCCCAATGCCGGAGATGGGCATACCATGCGTGGCCTCGGCCCGCGCGATTTCGGACACCATCGACAGAGCAATCGGTTTGACCGCAGGGCCGCAATAGCCGCCATGGCTGCCTTTGCCGTCAATCGAGGGCTCGGGGCTGAACGTGTCCAGATTGACACTGGTGATCGAGTTGATCGTGTTGATCAGCGACACCGCATCCGCACCACCATTCCGCGCTGCCGCCGCAGGTTTGCGGATATCGGTGATGTTGGGCGTCAGCTTCACGATGACCGGGCGGTCATAGTATGTCTTGCACCAACGGGTCACCATCTCGATATATTCCGGCACCTGCCCCACGGCAGACCCCATGCCCCGCTCGCTCATGCCATGCGGGCAACCGAAGTTCAGTTCGATCCCGTCCGCGCCTGTCTCGGCGACGCGCGGCAGGATGGCCTTCCACGCCTCTTCCTCGCAGGGCACCATGATCGAGGCGATCAGCGCGCGATCCGGATAGTCCGCCTTGACCCGCGCCATTTCCTCAAGGTTCACCTCCAGCGGGCGGTCGGTGATCAGCTCGATGTTGTTGAGACCCAGCAGCCGCCGATCCGCACCATAGATCGCGCCATAGCGCGGCCCGTTCACATTCACGACCGGAGGGCCCTCGGCCCCCAGTGTTTTCCACACAACGCCGCCCCATCCGGCCTCGAACGCGCGGCGGACGTTGTATTCCTTGTCCGTCGGCGGCGCAGAGGCTAGCCAATAAGGGTTGGGGCTGGAAATGCCCAGAAAGTTTGTCGTCAGATCGGCCATGGCTTCTCCCTTCCCGGCTCAGCCGGTTTTTTTGAATATCATTTCGGTCGGGCGAATGCGCCCGGCCTTTAGGTTTGTTACGTAGTTTTGGAACTTCTCAGGTGCCGTCTCGCCCATCATCAGATGGATACCCAACGCGGGCGGGCCGCTTTCGGCCATACGCGCAAAGGCTTCCTCAAAGAAGGTAAGTGCGAACTCGGTACGATCCGCCTCAGTCTCCAGTTCCAGGCCCGCAGCACTTGCGGCATCTCGGTAGACATCGGGTGCGTGGACAAAGGACGTCTCAGCCACGGTGGACCATGGCAGAGGAAACGCCAACGGTTCAGCCGCCTCACCGCCCATCACGTCGAACAAGGCAAAAGTACCACCTGTCGCCAGAGCGCGAGAGACTTCGGCGAACAATCCCGCCTTGTCTTCGATGTTCATGCCAACATGAAACATCACGGCCAGATCGAACCCAGCATCGGGAACCGGCATGTCGAGGGCGCTGCCAACCAGAAACTCCGACTTTTCGGAATGTCCCACAAGATCGCTGAGCGTCTTGGCCGTTTCGACAAACTCAGGCGTCAGGTCGACGCCAGTGACCGTCGAGTCATACCGATCCACGATATAGCGCGATGTCCCGCCGATACCGCAGCCAACGTCCAGCACGCGCGTTGCGTGGGTGGGCGAGAGCTGGGCGAACAGGTTGTCGGTCGCCTTCACACCACCCGTATGAAACTCGTCCCCGGCCTTGAGGTCGGCGACAGTGGCTGCATCCGGGTCAATACCACTGGCCTCAAGCGCCGCGCGGACGCGTTCGGTCAGGGCACCGGTTGTGTAATGTTGGGCAACAGCTTGTTCGATCTGGGACATGACGATACCTCAGCAGCAATAAAAATGGGGTGAATACCCCACCTTATCACGAAACGAGCGTTGCGTGGATGTCCATCGCCGCATCACGGCCCTCGGCCACGGCTGTCACGGTTAGATCCTCGCCGCCTGCGGCACAGTCTCCGCCTGCCCAGACACCGTCCAGAGAGGTTCGCCCTGCCCCGGTGACAGCGATCTTGTTACCGTCCAGCGCCAGACCTTCGGGCGCGCCTTCGAGGGTCTGACCGATGGCCTTGAGGACCTGATCAGCCGGAAGCCGGATCATCTCGCCCGTCCCTTCAAGCCTACCGTCACGAGTGGTTGTGTATTCCAGCTCGATATCGACCGCGGAGCCATTGCCGTAAACGGCAACCGGCTGCACATTCGTCAGAATCCGCACCCCGTGCGAGGCGGCGAGGTCTTGTTCGTACCGGCTGGCACCCATCGCATCGCGGCCACGACGGTAGGCGATAGTGACATGCTCAGCACCCAGCAGTTTTGACTTCACGGCGGCGTCTACCGCTGTCATGCCTCCGCCGATCACGACCACATTCCGCCCGACGGGCAAGTGGGCAAGATCTTCCGCCTGACGCACATCCGAAATGAAATCCACAGCAGCCCGCACACCGTCCTTTTCGGTGCCTTGCGCACGCAGCGCATTCACACCCGCCAGACCGATCGACAGGAACACGGCATCATAGTTCTCGACCAACCCGTCCAGCGAAATCGTATCGCCCAGAACCGAGCCCGTCTCGATCGCAATGCCACCAATTTTCAGAAGCCAGTCCACTTCGGCCTGGGCGAAGTCATTGGTCGATTTGTAGGCTGCAATCCCGTATTCGTTCAGACCGCCGGGTTTCGGCTTGGACTCGTGAATTACCACTTCATGCCCCAGCATCGCCAGACGGTGCGCACAGGCAAGACCAGCTGGCCCTGCCCCAATCACGGCAACCGTTTTGCCGGTAGGCGCAGCGCGTTCGAAGGGGTGATCGCCCGCTACCATAACGGTGTCAGTCGAATAGCGCTGCAAGCGACCGATCTCGACCGGTTTGCCTTCCGCGGCTTCGCGAACGCAAGCTTCCTCGCACAAAGTCTCGGTCGGACAAACGCGGGCGCACATGCCACCCAGAATGTTTTGCTCGAGAATCGTGCGACCGGCTGCCTGCGGCTGACCGGCCTGGATCTGGCGAATGAACAACGGAATATCGATATCCGTCGGACAGGCCGTCACGCACGGCGCGTCATAGCAGAAATAACAGCGATCTGCCGCTACGGCGGCCTCATGCGGGGCCAAAGGCGGATGCAGATCGGTAAAATTCGAGGTCAGCTCATCGCTGGAAAGCCGCCCTGGGACAATCCCGGGTGCCATCTGGCCCTGTGCCATCACTCTACTCCCTGTAGATATGTTTGTTGTGAGGCTCAGCTTGCCACAATCTGATTTTTTATCAATTGGTAAATTTTATCATTCGGTCAAAAAATGAAAAATCCGGGCTTTTGACCCGGATTTCCGTGATTTTGCCCAAAATTGATGCGGGATCAGGTCAGATCATGCCCGTCAAATGCCCGGACTTCATCCAAACACGGGCGCCATCCGGCCCCGCAACGGCCTGTGACCGCGATCCGGGCGGCAGGCGCAGCCAGTCCCACGCGGCGAATGATTCACCGCCTTCGTCAAAACTGCCGGTGACAACAAACACCTCAAGCCCACCTTCTGCGCTCAGATCAATGGTCTCTCCCGCGGCCCATTGCGCGATGCGCACATCCTCATGCTCATCCTTGAACAGACGCAGATCGCCCTGACCGTTGATCGAGCGTTTAACCTCGGTCCGGTCGGAGGGGTCGAATTGATGCAGCTTGACCAGAATGGTCGCCCCATCCGCCGCCGAAGGGGTGTGGGATGAGGTCGGAGGGTTGCGAACATAGCTGCCCACCGGAAAATCTCCGGTTTCGTCCTGAAAGACGCCATCCAGAACCAGATACTCCTCCCCGCCATCATGGGTATGGGCCGCGAAGGCACTGCCGGGGGCGAAACGCACGATCGTGGTGGCGCGGGCGACTTCCTCACCGATCCGGTCCAGCATCTTGCGCTCGACCCCGGCCGCTGGCGATTGCACCCACTCGGTCTGATCAAAATGTACCGCAGCGCGTTTGGTGAAATCCGCGTTGATCCTCATGGCGGCCTCCTGCTTTGAGTTTCCTGCATGAGATGGGATGGAGAACGCGAAAATCAATCCAACAGTTTTGACGCCCCCTGCGGCTTGCTGTAATCCCAAGGAAAACGGGCGACAGGAACAGGCACGAATGGCTTCGCAGAAATTCAACATCGTCGTCATCGGGCAGAACAACCGCCTGCAATATGAGGCCCTTCTGTTCGCCGCCTCGCTGCGCCACTGTTCCCCCGGTTTTGACGGCAAGCTGTATGTCGCCACCCCAAACCCCGGCCCCCGTTGGAGCCAGAACCCCAGCATCCAGAACGAGGATGTGCGCAAGGCGCTGTCTCAGCTGGACGCTGAGATCCTGCCCTTCGACAACCATGTCTTCGGCGAAAGCTATCCGCATGGCAACAAGATCGAGGCCCTGCTAGCCCTGCCCGAGGGGGAACCTTTTGTCTTCTTCGACAGCGATACGCTGATCACCGGCGACCTGACCTCGGTCCCGTTTGATTTCGACCGTCCGGGCGCCTCTCTCAAGGTTGACGGGACTTGGCCGAAACCCACCCTCTATGGGCCCGGGTTCGAGGGAATATGGAGCGCACTCTATCGCCGCTTTGGTCTGGATTTCGACAGCTCGATTGATAACAGCCAGCCCAAGGAACACTGGAAGCGGTTTCTGTATTTCAACGCAGGGTATTTCTTCTACAAATGCCCGCGCCAATTCGGCGAGCGGTTCTTGGACTACGCGCAAACCATTCGCGACGAGGAGATCCCTGAACTCACCGGCCAGAACCTTGATCCCTGGTTGGATCAGGCTGCTTTGCCGTTAGTGATCCACTCTTTCGGCGGCGGGCGCGATGCCTTGCCGGACGGGCTTCTCGATGGATCGGTCAGTTGTCATTACCGGCTCTTCCCTCTGCTCTACGCCCGTGAGAGTGACCGCGTGATCGAAGTTCTCGAGACCGTCTCGGCCCCCAACAAGGTCAAGAAGGTGCTCAAGGCCTATGACCCGATGAAGAAGCTGATTTTCCAAGGCAAAGGCCACAAAATCCGCGAGATGTTCGACCAGAACGCCCTGCCCGGGCGCGAACAGGCCATCCGCAAGGCGATCAAGGCCAAAGGTCTTTGGCTGCGCTGACAGGATCGCCCAAAGGATCACCCAGAGGATCGTTGTGCAAGGGCCTGCAATAGCCTACAGATTCGCCAACGCACATTCCAACAGGAGATTTTCACGATGTCTGACGGCCCTACCTACGGTTTCGACACTCTGCAGATACACGCGGGCGCACGCCCCGATCCCGCAACCGGCGCGCGCCAGACTCCGATCTATCAATCGACGGCTTATGTCTTTCGCGACGCGGACCACGCGGCAGCACTGTTTAACCTACAGGAAGTGGGCTTCATTTATTCGCGCCTGACCAACCCGACCGTCGCGGTTCTGCAGGAACGTGTCGCGACGCTTGAGGGTGGCGTTGGCGCGGTCTGCTGTTCCTCGGGCCACGCGGCGCAGATCATGGCGCTGTTCCCGCTTATGGGACCTGGTTGCAACGTGGTGGCCTCGACCCGTCTGTATGGCGGCACGGTCACGCAGTTCAGCCAGACCATCAAGCGCTTCGGCTGGTCGGCCAAATTTGTCGACACCGATGATCTGGAGGCCGTGAAAGCCGCCATCGACGAAAACACCCGCGCGGTATTCTGCGAATCCATCGCGAACCCCGGCGGCTATGTCACCGACATTCGGTCTCTGGCGGATGTCGCGGACGGCGCAGGCATTCCGCTGATCGTCGACAACACCTCGGCCACGCCCTACCTGTGCCGCCCGATTGAACACGGCGCGACTCTGGTCGTGCACTCGACCACCAAATACCTGACCGGCAATGGCACGGTCACCGGCGGCTGCATCGTGGATTCAGGCAAGTTCGACTGGTCGGCGAATGACAAGTTCCCCTCACTCAGCCAGCCCGAGCAGGCCTATCACGGGCTGAAATTCCATGAGACCTTCGGCCCGCTGGCCTTCACCTTCCACGGCATTGCCATCGGCCTGCGCGATCTGGGCATGACCATGAACCCGCAGGCGGCACATTACACGCTGATGGGGATCGAGACGCTTTCGCTGCGGATGGAGCGCCACGTCGAGAACGCCCAGAAGATCGCCGCCTGGCTCGAGGCGGATGACCGGGTCGAGTACGTGACCTATGCGGGCCTGCCCTCGTCGCCTTATCACGACCGGGTCAAGGCGCAATATTCGCGCGGTGCCGGTGCCCTGTTCACCTTTGCGGTCAAGGGTGGCTATGACGCCTGCATCAAACTGGTGAACGCTTTGGAGATCTTCAGCCATGTCGCCAACCTCGGCGATGCGCGCTCGCTGATCATCCACTCAGCCTCGACCACGCACCGTCAGTTGACCCCCGAACAGCAAGAGGCCGCAGGCGCGGGCCCCAACGTTGTGCGTGTGTCGATCGGGATCGAGGATGCCAACGACCTGATCGCCGATCTGGATCAGGCTTTGGCCAAAGCCAGCGCATAAAGCCATGAGCGGACACGACACCAACGCACTGGGTCAACCCATCGGACGGCCAGTCACGGGCGACTTCCCTCGCCCCACACCGCCCTATACCCCGATGGAGGGCCAGTATTGCTCGGTCGTGCCGCTTGATGTGAACAGGCATGCGCCCGGATTGTTCCGGGCGTTTGCCAATGATGCCAATCACCGGAACTGGACCTACCTGCCCTACGGGCCGTTTGGGTCTGAACAGGAGTTTGAAACTTGGGCTCGTGCGAATTGCATGGACGCCGACCCGATGTTTCACACGGTTCTGGATGCAAACGATGCACCCGTTGGGATGGCGTCATACCTCAGGATCGAACCGGCCGCAGGCGTGATCGAGGTCGGACACATCCACTTCTCGCCCCTGCTTCAGCGCAAACCGCAATCGACCGAGGTCATGTATCTGATGATGCGACGTGTATTCGATGAGCTGGGCTACCGTCGCTACGAATGGAAATGCGACGCGCTGAATGCGCCATCTCGCAATGCGGCACAAAGGTTGGGCTTCACCTATGAGGGCACGTTCCGCCAAGCGACACATTACAAGGGGCGCAATCGCGATACGGCCTGGTATTCGATCCTCGACAGTGAATGGCCGCGTATTCGAGACGCGTTTGAGGCTTGGTTGTCCCCGGGTAATTTTGACGAAACGGGCCAGCAACGAAAACCGCTGAAGGCCCGCGCGGAAACGTGAGCCTATTCTGAAATCTCGAACTCCATCGAGACACTGACAGAAACCGAAATCTCTCCGCCAGCCACAGGCACTCCACCTGTGTCGGCCATAGCCATCGTTCGCATCTCGGCCATCGGGCGCACACCGCCGCCACGCTCCGAGATTGTCTGAACTGGCCCCAATGTGACATTGGCAGCCTGGGCAAGTTGCTCGGCCTTTGCGGTTGCTTCGCTCACGGCATTTGCACGGGCCTGAACCTCAATCGGTTCAGGGTCTTGCAATCCAAAGCTCAACCCGCTGAAGTCGTTGGCCCCGTCCTGAATGACGGCATCCATGACTTCACCCAGCTGCGTTAGATCACGCACCCGCACAAACACTCGGTTCGAGGCGACAAATCCGGTGATCTCAGGTGGTTCCCCGTTTTGCTGGTTCCGATTCGACCAGATTGGCGACAAAGACAGGTCGCGGGTCTGCAAATCCCGCTCGTCGATGCCCATTTCACCCAAGCGCGCAAGAACCTGCGCCACAGCGTCCGAGGTGGCTTTCATCGCTTCTGAGGCCTCGGGGTTTTGATGTGTCACACCCAGGGTGATCGTCGCCATATCGGGGGCAACCTGAACGGTTCCGGTAGCATCCACGTTGATGCGACGTTCTTCCGCATGTGCCAGCCCAGCGGTGGTTGCGGCCATCATCGCGGCCAGAAAAGCGAATGTCTTCAAGGTGATCCCTCCAACTTACTCTGTCTCAACATGGGTCCGAGGGGCATACACGCACAAGGGGAAGTCCCGGCTTTTTCTTTCCCTCGGCGGGTTCCTGCTTTAGTATCACCCTGCGAATACAAAGGTATTTGCGTTGATATGGTTAACTGTGGTTCCTCCGGATTATGAAACCCGCTTTTGCGCTGACCTTTTCTGCGACCGGAATTTCCCTTCAACACCATTCGGATGGTGAATGGTATGACATTGGCGAAGTGCCTTTGTCGGCCCCTGATCTGAGTGACCAGATCAAAGCCCTGCACGACAAGGCTTTTGCTCTGGAAAACGACCTGAGCTGCAAATTGGTGCTTCCAGCAGATCAGGTACGGTATCTTGCCCTGCCCACCGAGGGCCAAAGCGATGATCAGATCGCGTCCGAGGTCCAAGCCGCGGTCGCCGAGGCAACTCCGTATGAATTGGCCGATCTGTCCTACGACAGCGCAACCGAGGGGTCGACCACCTTTGTCGCCGCCGTCGCGCGCGAGACGCTGGATGAAGCGCAGGCATTTGCGGCGCAGCACGGGTTCCTGCCAGTCACCTATAGTGCAGCCACGACTGAGGCCGAATTTCCGCGCGAGCCTGTATTTGACATGACCAGCGAGCCGCAGGTCGCTGCGCCTTCACCCGAGCCCGAGCTAGAAAGACCCCCGGTTCACGCCATAGCGGATGACGCGGCGCCCACAGAGTTCCGCTCTCCTGACCCTACTCCGGCTGCAATCGCGTTACCTCCCACATCGAACAAAGCGCAACGTTGGGCGTTTCCTGCGATTGCCGCGCTGCTCTGCGTCGGGTTTGGTGTTTGGGCGTGGTCTCTGATCGGGGCAGACCCAGACAACGACACGTCTGCCGAAAACGATATGGCCGAACTGTCTGCACCGCAGTCTCAGGACACTTCACCGCCTGAGACGGATCAAGAGCCTGAAACCGAAATCGCGGCGGCACCGGCAGCGGAAGAAGCGCCAGAACCTGAAGCCCAGCCAGAATTGTCCCCGACAGATGCCGCTATCCTCGAAGCGCTGAAAGTTGCGCCGACACCTGTCGAACAGATTGCACAGGACCCCGAAGCACAAAGCGACATCGAAGAGGTCGCGGGCACCCTAGTGGAGGCCCCCGAAGCGCCGATTACCCCGGCATTGATTTCCGAGGATGACCTCTACCTCGCGTCTATTCACAACCCGGATCTGTCCAGCGACGCGATTGCCCTGCCCGATCAAGGCAGTTTCGACACGGATGCCGCCTTTGAACGCATCCCCGGCCCCGCAATCGCAGGCGCGCAATACGAACTGGACGAACGCGGCTTGGTCGTACCGACCGCAGAAGGCGCGCTGTCGCCCGAAGGTATCCTGGTCTATTTGGGTCGCCCATCAAAAGTCCCTCCCGAAGTACCGGTACGGTTCGAAGAAGAACCTGTGGTCGATGAGGTCAATCAAAGGCTGGCCGAACTCCGCCCCCGGCCTCGCCCCGGCAATCTGGTCGAGAATTTCGAACGCACGCAATTGGGTGGGCGCAGTCTTGAAGAGCTTGCGGTCGTACGGCCCAAGTTGCGGCCCGAAAGCCTGCAGGTGCAGCCCGAGGTCGACGACACACCTACCGCCTTGGCCGTTGTTCGCGTCCCGCGCCCTAGATTGCGGCCCGCGCGGGCCGTAGCCTCGGCCAGCGCGAGCGGATCAAATCTGGGATCAACCGCAGCAGTCGCGTCCAGCAATGACGAGGCCGGGTCATTCCAACCGAAATCCGTGGCCCCCAAAATCCCGACAACGGCCTCGGTCGCACGGCAGGCCACAATCGACAATGCTCTGAACCTGCGCAAGCTGAACCTGATCGGCGTCTATGGCACACCCGCAAATCGCCGTGCCCTCGTCCGGCTTCCGAGTGGTCGGTACAAAAAGCTCAAGATCGGAGACCGGATCGACGGGGGCAAGGTCATCGCCATCAGCGACAGTGAGTTGCGGTATCAGAAGAAGGGTCGCAACCTGACTTTGAAAATGCCGCGTGGCTGAAGACGACCTGCATTTTCAGACTGTAAAAGCTGGGTACGAGCATGCCGCCCACCGATTGATCCCGGCCTATGAAAACCTTTCTCCTACCGATGTCCTGCGCCCGGTTCTGGATCATGTGCCTGATACCGGGGCGAGTGTTCTGGATGTGGGCGCTGGCACTGGAACGGTGGCGCGTTGGCTGGCCAAACGCGGTTGTGATGTGACGGCGATCGAGCCGGTCGACGCCTTTCGAAACCACGCGATGCGCGGTGACGGCGCACAATCCGTTAAATGGCTTGATGCTTGTCTGCCTAGACTAGGCGCTCTGCCAGACGCCGCCGCGTTCGACACCATTTTGGTCATAGGAGTCCTGCATCACCTGCCCCCGCGCGACCAACACATGGCGATCCGCGTCCTGTCTAAACGCCTGCGACCGCAAGGGCAGATGATTTTGTCGCTCAGACATGGCCCCTGCCCGCCGGACCGACCCGGTTATGTGATTTCGGACGACGCCATCGTTGATCTAGCGGTAGGTTCAGGCCTGCGGGTTCACCACAGGTCCCGAACCTCATCGATACAACCGACCAACCAGCGCGCTGGTGTGACCTGGACGTGGCTGGTCTTTGGCGCAGCTTAGGCCGCCGATATCTCGCCGCTTTCGATCTGTTCCCGTTCGATGGACTCGAACAGGGCCTGGAAGTTACCCTCACCGAACCCGTCATCCCCCTTGCGCTGGATGAACTCGAAAAAGATCGGGCCGATCACGGTTTTTGAGAAGATCTGCAACAGAATCCGCGTCTCGCCCCCATCCACAACGCCTTCTCCGTCGATCAGAATGCCGTGCTTCATCATCCGATCCAGCGGCTCATCGTGGTCCGTTACCCGATCTTTGGACATGTCATAGTAGGACTGGTTCGGACCCGGCATAAACTTCAACCCATTCTCGGCAATGGCGTCGGTCGAGGCATAGATGTCCTCACTGCCCACGGCGATATGCTGAATGCCCTCGCCCTTGTACTTTTTCAGGTAAGAGACGATCTGACCCGTTTCGCCCCTATCTTCGTTGATCGGGATACGGATGCGGCCACAGGGCGATGTCAGCGCGCGGCTATAGAGACCGGTGAACTTGCCCTGAATGTCAAAGAACCGGATTTCACGGAAGTTGAACAGGTCGCCATAAAACTTGAACCACTTGTCCATATTGCCCCGGTAGACATTGTGGGTGAGGTGATCGAGATAGTAGAACCCCTCGCCGCGCGGTTTGGATTCCTTGATCCACGCGAATTCCTCATTGTAGGGCGAGGTATCGTAATACTGGTCAATGAAGTAGATCAGCGATCCCCCAATCCCCTTGATGGCCGGGACATTCATCGTCTTATCCGCGCCATCATACGGCTCTGCCCCTTTTGAGACGGCATGGTCGTAGGCTTTCTGCGCGTCCACAACGCGCCAGCCCATCGAGGGCGCACAGGGGCCGTGTTCCGCGACGAACTTGTCGGCATAGCTTTCGGGATCCGCGTTCAGGATGTAGGTGACATCGCCCTGCTGCCACAGCTCGACCAGAGGTTTGGATTTGTGGCGCGCCACCAGATCGAAGCCCATTTTGGCGAACAGATCACGCAGTTCCTGCGGTTCAGGATGCGCGAACTCGACAAATTCAAACCCGTCGGTACCTGCGGGGTTTTCGGGACTGATGATAGATTTCGGGGCGTTATGCGGGAAAGGACCCATGGCGCGTCTCCTTCGAAAACAGGAATTTCTTTGCTGATTCCAAAATACGCCTTAAGCAGTGCTGTTTCCGCGCATTGTTTTCATGTAAACTCTCGAAGTGTGCGCAAACTGCGCATGAATGACCTGAAATTTGAGATCTTGCCGCATATGCTTGATGCAACCGATACACGTCTGCTCTCAGCGCTGCAAAAGGATGCGCATTTGACCGCGCATCAATTGGGTGAACTGCTGAACCTCTCCCCCAGCCAGGCAGGCCGCCGCCGTCAGCGCCTTGAGGCTGAGGGCTATATCACCGGCTACGCGGCTCGGCTGGATCCGCTGAAACTCGGCTTGCAGGTTCAGGGCTTCGTTCAGGTCCATCTTGGCACACACGGCCCCGATCAATCCGCCAGCTTTGCCCGGATGGTTAACACCCAACCCGAGATCACAAGTGCCTGGACGATGACGGGCGAGGCAGACTACTTGCTTCACGTCTATTGTGACGATCTTTCTGCGCTCAACAGCTTGCTTCACGAGGTGATCCTGCCGCATCCTGCAGTGGCACGGGTACAAAGCCAGATCGTGATGGACCAACTCAAACGCGACGCACCCCTGCCAACCTGAGCGGGCAATGAGGACATAGATGGACGATTTCCTATACCAGGCTTCTATTTATCTGGCTGCGGCCGTGATCGCCGTGCCCCTGTCGGCGCGGTTAGGCCTTGGGTCGGTTCTTGGATACCTGGCGGCTGGCCTGATCATCGGCCCCGTCCTCGGGCTTGTCGGCGCCGAGACCGAAGACCTGCAGCATGTCGCCGAGTTCGGCGTGGTCATGATGCTGTTCCTTATCGGGCTCGAGCTCGAGCCGCGCGCCCTGTGGGATATGCGCGACAAGCTGTTGGGTCTTGGCGGGCTTCAGGTTCTGTTGTCCACCGCCGTGATTGCCGGTGTCGCGATCTACGCGAACCACCCATGGTCCGTCGCTCTGGCGGTCGGTTTAACTCTGTGTTTGTCCTCGACCGCGATTGTGTTGCAAACCCTCTCCGAGAAGGGCTTGATGCAAACGAACGGAGGCCGCGCGACGTTCTCGGTTCTGCTAACGCAGGACATCGCCGTCATCCCGATTCTGGCGCTGCTTCCGCTGCTCGCGCTGCCTGCCATGCCGCATATCGAGGCGGACGGCTCCATCGACCGCGGCGCGGAGCATCTCCATGACGCCGGGCATCATAGCCTGTCTCTGGTCGAAGGGCTGCCAGGCTGGGCTGTCACTCTGGTCACCATCGGCGCGATAGCCTTTGTCATTCTGGCGGGCGTCTACCTTACCCGCCCACTGTTCCGGTTCATTCACGCAACCCGCTTACGCGAGATGTACACCGCGCTGGCGCTGATGATCGTGGTCGGGATTTCATTCCTGATGACACTGGTGGGCCTGTCCCCTGCTCTGGGCGCGTTTCTCGCGGGCGTGGTTTTGGCCAGCTCGGAATTCCGCCACGAAATGGAAAGCGACCTTGAGCCGTTCAAGGGCCTTTTTCTGGGGCTGTTCTTCATCACGGTCGGAGCCGGGATCAACGTTGGCTATTTCTTCAACGACCCGTTTGACCTGATCGGTTTGGCCCTGCTGGTCATCCTCGTTAAAGGCGTCATCCTCTATCTCGTGGGCAAGGCCTTCAAACTCAAGGGCCGGGATCACTGGCTGTTCACCCTTGGGCTGGCCCAGGCGGGTGAGTTCGGCTTTGTCCTTCTGGCGTTTTCGACGCAGCAGAATGTCATCCCGCCGGACCTGTCGCAAAAGATGCTGATGATCATTGCGCTGACGATGCTGATCACCCCGCTTTTGTTCATCATCTACGACCTTCTGTCCCGCAAGATGGCCGACACCAGCGCCGCGCCAGAACCCGATGAGATCGACGAAAAAGGCCCCGTGATCATCGCCGGGATCGGTCGGTTTGGTCAGATCGTCAACCGGCTAGTCCGGGCCAGCGGGTTCAAAACCGTTGTTCTAGACCACGATATCGAGACGATCCAGCTGATGCGTCGTTTTGGCGTCAAAGGGTTTCTGGGTGATCCGACCCGGCCGGAACTATTGCGCGCTGCGGGGCTTGAGAAAGCCTCGGTGCTTGTCGCTGCGATGGATGATCGAAAGACTGTGACCCGCTTGGTCGGCTACGCCCGCCGTCAGCGCCCCGATCTTCACATCATCGCGCGGGCGCATGATCGGACCCACGTGTATGAGCTGTATCAGGCCGGGGCCAATGACATCGTGCGTGAAATGTTCGACAGCTCTCTGCGCGCGGGCCGCTATGTGCTCGAGAATATCGGGCTGAGCGAATACGAGGCCGCGCAGGCCGAACAGACCTTCTATCACCATGACAGGACGTCCGTGCGCGATTTGGCCGAGCTTTGGATTCCCGGTATGCCCACGTCCGAAAATACGAAATACATCGAACGCGCGCAAAAGCTTGAGAAGGATCTGGAAACCGCGTTGCTGGAATTGGCGGAGCAGCACGCAAAGGACTCTGCCTGACCGGAGCAATTGCCCAGTCAGGCTTTAGGGTCATCCGTCCGAGACGCCCGCCTCAGCAAAGGTTGCCATGCCCGAGTGGCAGGCAACTGCGCTTTTGAGAATGTTGATCGCAAGCGCACCGCCTGATCCCTCACCCAAACGCAGGCCGAGGCTCAGCAGCGGCTCTTTGCCCAGTTTTGACAGCATCGCTGCATGCGCACCTTCTGCGCTTTGGTGCCCCGCAACGGTATGATCCAGAGCTGAAGGCGAGATACGCGCCAGACAGGCTGCGGCAGAGGTACAGATGAAGCCATCCAGAATGACGGGAATGCGCAACATACGGGCCGCCGCAATCGCTCCGGCCATGGCCGCGATCTCGCGCCCGCCGAGGCAGCGCAGAACTTCCAACCCGTCTTCACTGCCATGCAGCGCAACGCCTTCAGCCACTACGCGGGTCTTGTTTGCAAGGCCTGCATCGTCGACCCCTGTACCGCGACCGGTCCAATCGGCGGCCTCGCCTCCGTAAAGGGCGCAGGCAATAGCAGCGGCGGGGGTGGTGTTGCCGATCCCCATCTCGCCGACCACCAGCAGATCGGATTGCGGGTCCACGGCATTCCAACCGGTTTGCAGTGCGCTCAGCAACTCAGCCTCACTCATGGCCGGGGCTTGGGTGAAATCTGCCGTCGGCCGGTCAAGATCCAGCGCGTGGACGTCCATCTTTGCTCCCGCCGCCTTGGCCAACTGGTTGATCGCCGCGCCGCCATGTTCAAAATTCATAACCATCTGCACGGTCACTTCGGGCGGAAAGGCCGAAACGCCCTGCGCCGTGACTCCATGGTTGCCCGCAAAGACGATGACCTGAGGGGCCGCAACCTGCGGTCGCGCATCCCCGCGCCACGCCGCATACCAGATCGCCAGATCCTCAAGCCGCCCCAGCGCGCCCGGAGGTTTGGTCAACTGACCGTTGCGTTCAGCCGCGCCATCCGCCGCCGCCATGTCCGGCCCCGGAGCGCTGGTCAACGCGACGCGGAACGTGTTCAAATCATTCAGTTCAGGCAGCATCAAAGCCTCATTGCATCAGAGTGGTCCTGTGTGTTTAACCGAAGCACTGAATCCAACAAGGCCTCGAAAGGCGCAGAAGTGCAAAAAAACGACACCAATCCGGTTTCCGCATGGGATATCCCGCTGGCTCTGGTCCTGTTGACGCGCCTACCCCTGCCCCGTTTGCCTGAGAGGGTCTTTGCCCGGCAAGCGCAGGCGGTTTGGGCCTTTCCGGTGGTCGGCTTGGTGATTGGTATATTGGCTTGCGTCATCGGATGGCTTGCACTGACACTGTCGGTTCCGCCATTCGTCTGCGCCGTTTTGCTCGTGGCGACCATGACCATGACAACGGGCGCAATGCATGAGGACGGGCTGGCCGATACGTTTGATGGCCTATGGGGCGGGTTCACGCCGGAACGCCGGTTGCAGATCATGAAGGACAGCCATATCGGCACATATGGCGTGCTGTCCCTGATTGGTTCGCAGCTGACGCGGGTAACAGCCGTCGCGGCCCTTTTGTCAGCCGATGCGTTTCCGGCAATCATTGTCGCTTGTGTGGTGTCACGTGCATTCATGCCCCTGCTGATGGCTGCATTGCCCAATGCGCGTAAATCCGGTCTCAGCCATTCTGTCGGTGCCCCGTCCGTGGGTCCGGTCGCGGTTTCGCTTGCTCTGGCGGGTTTGACGGGACTGTTGCTGATCGGTGGGCAGGTCATTTTGCCCGCCCTATGCGCCGCGCTCGTTGTAGGTGCTCTGGCCCTCATAGCGAAGGCCAAGATAGGCGGCCAGACCGGAGATATCCTCGGCGCTTCTCAGCAATTGGCCGAAATCACCATCCTGGTAGCAATAGCAGCGCAGCTTTAGGAGACGCCACCCGTCTCAATCCGCAGGGTGCAGCCGCAATGCTTGCAATGCACCGCGTCCGGATCATGCCGGAACAGCCCGCAGCTGGGGCATTTGTGGCGCACTTTCTGCGGCATGAAAATCGCCTGCGCGAGGCGCACGAACAGGGCAACTCCGACAACCATGATAAATACCGAGAACAGCTTTCCCCAAGGCGTCGACAGGGTGATGTCCCCAAATCCCGTCGTCGTCAGGGTCGCCATGGTGAAATACAGCGCGTCGATATAGGGGTTCTGAGCATCTTCGGGGATGAAAAAGACAAGAACGGCTGTCGAAGTTGCAAACACAAAGACCAGCAGATTGATGGCCGCGATGACCGCATCTTCGTGCGTGCGGAAAAAGGTGCTATCGCGCCGCAAGTCCCAGAGCAGATGGTACGAGTGGATCAGCCGAAGGGCGCGCAGGATACGCAAGAATGCGAGATTGCCAGTCAGAAACGGGTCGAGGATCAGCGACACGATCACCACGATATCTGCCAGGGTGTAAATCTTGCGCAAAAGCTTCCAGCGGTCTTTGGCGATCCACATTCTGGCCGAAAAATCCAGCAGGATAATAAAACCAACCACCCAGCTGATCCCTGTTACCCATGGGCCATGCGGAAAATGCGCGGTGGCGACAAAGAAGATGATCGTGACCACATCGAACAGGATCAACCCATAGCGGAACCAGACCGAAATCGGGGCCTTGCCGATATATAGGAACTTGACCGTCTTCTTCATGCCGACCCGGTATCTGCTTGCATCTACAGAAAAACTAACCGGTTTTCGCCAATCCACCAAGCAACGAAAAAGGCCGCCCCGATGCCGGAGCGGCCTTGCAGTTTCAATCGTCGCGACCTTAAGCGGCAGCGGCGCGTGAGGTCAGAACATCATCGACCTGCTTGGCGGCAGAAATCTCTCCGTCTCCGGACACGGCGGCGACTTCGCGGGTCAGACGCTCCAGCGCGGCTTCATAGAGCTGACGCTCGGAATAGCTTTGTTCGCGCTGATCATCGGTGCGGTGCAGGTCGCGAACCACTTCGGCGATCGAGATCAGATCGCCCGAGTTGATCTTCTGTTCGTATTCCTGCGCGCGGCGCGACCACATGGCCCGTTTGACCTTGGCCTTACCCTTCAGCGTCTTCATCGCCTGAGAGATCACATCCGGCGAGCTGAGCGAACGCAGACCGGATTCGGTCACTTTGTTTGTCGGCACGCGCAGGGTCATCTTGTCTTTCTCAAATGAGATGACAAACAATTCGAGCGAAAATCCAGCGACGTCCTGCTCTTCGATCGAGATGATCTGACCCACACCATGGGCGGGGTAGACAACATAGTCGTTCGGGCGGAACTCAAGCTTTTTCGACTTCGACATTCAATTCATTCCTTGGTTTTGGATCGGGATGCGAACAACAAAAAACCCACGCTCGGTGCCTATTGTGGCCCCGGCAGGCGGTCTGTTTGTCGCAAATTCAGAACTCCAAAGCGAGCATACTTACGGAGTACATCCCAATCTCAGTCATCATGTAGGGAGCGAGTATATCACAAAAATGAGACACTCAAAAGTTTCCCTTAGGGAATTTTTTTATAAACGGCCTGCAATCAAGGGATTAAGCTTCAAAGACCGCTTTTCTTAGCCATCCAAATGGGGGTGCGAATCACTTACCCGCCTTCACCCGGAGCTTCGGAGAAATACTTCTCCATCTTGCCTTCCTCACCATCGCGCTCTTCCGCCTCTGGCAACGGGTCTTTTTTGGTGACGATGACCGGCCACATTTCCGAGTATTTGCGGTTGAACTCGACCCAAGGTTCCATGCCGGGCTCGGTGTCGGGACGGATAGCATCAGCCGGGCATTCTGGTTCACAGACACCGCAGTCGATACATTCGTCAGGGTGGATGACAAGCGTGTTCTCACCTTCGTAGAAACAGTCCACAGGGCACACTTCCACACAGTCGGTGTATTTGCAGCCGATGCAGTTTTCGGTAACGACGTAGGTCATGTTCAGAATCCCATTCAGGTTTGGCGTCTAGCTAGTTCAGTCCGGGTTTGGCTTCAAGATGTGGGGCCGTTTGGCGTGCGAGAAAGATCAAGCGCGCGCCGATCTTTCTTGGTTGGGCGACCTTTTCCCTCATATGACGGGTTTTTGGGCGGTATGTCCTTCTTTTCCGTCATATCGAAGTACAATTTTTGCGCTTCGGGGGCCGGACCGCGGCGCTCGCCGAGTTTTTCAACGCGCACGACGCGGATGATTTTGCCCTGTGGAAAGGTCAGAACGTCGCCTGGGGCTACCGTCTGGGCAGGTTTCAGAACCCGGTTGCCGTTCAGCCTAACATGGCCGCTGCTGACCTGTTTAGCCGACAGGCTACGGGTCTTGAAGAACCGCGCCTGCCAGAGCCATTTGTCGATCCGCAGCTTGGCCTGATCCATGACGGATCAGTTGCCGCCCTTCAAACCCATCAGCGCTGCTGCAAACGGGTTGTCGGGATCGATCGCCTTTTCTTTCTTCGGAGGCCGGGACGAGAAGGATTTTGCGCCCTGCGGCTTGCCGCCCTTCTTGCCTTGCGGCTTGCGACCGTCCTGAGGTTTCCCACGCGGCTTGCCTTTGCCCTGCCCCTGCTCGCGGCGCGGGCCGCGATTTTGCTGGCGCTGACGGCCCCATGTGAAGGTGTAGAACACCTCGACCTCGGGTTCGTCACTTGCGGGTTCCGCGGCCGGAGCCTCGGCTGCCGCCTCGGTGCTTTCGGTTGCCTCGGCTGGCGCCTCGGTGGGTGCGGCGACCTCTTCGGGCGAAACCTCTACGGCCGAGCTTTCTTCGGAGGCGGGTTGTTCTGCCGCGTCAATCCTAGGTGCCTCGGCTGGTGCAGCTTTGACTTTTTCGCGCTCGCCACGTTCGGCCTTGTAGCCCAAACCCTGCATCAGGTCCGCGAACTGTTCCAGCGTCATGCCGGTGATCGAGAGCATATCGGGCTTGGCCTCAAAGCCGCCCCGGCTGTCCTCAGAGCGCAGCATATCGGCCAGACGTTCCAGCATGTCGATCCGGATCGAGCGGTCACCAGCATCGCGGTAGCCGCACATTGTATCATAACCCTGAGGCGCATCCTTGGCGACCGGTACAGTGACCAGGCCCGGAGGCGGTGCCTCGGGGAATTCCTGCAGACCACTGGACAGCGCCCAAAGAACCAGGCGGAGGCGCGTGGGCGCAGGTTTCAGCAGCAGTGGCATGAAGATGGTGAATTGACCAAAACGGATGCCGTGCTTGCGCAGCGCGCCGCGAGCGTCCTGATCCAGATCCTTGACCTCTTGCGCGACCTGCGCGCGAGGCAGCACACCCAGCGCCTCGACCATGCGGAAGGCAAAACCTTTGGCCAGACCGGACAGTTCCTCATCTCTCGACAGGTTCAGCAGCGGTTCGAAAAGCGCGGCCACTTTGCGGTCGATGAAGTGCTGCAGACGGCGCTGTACCTTCTGTTCGACGTCCGGCCCCGCGGCCTCATCCACAAAAACCTCGACCATCGGCTTGAGAGGCTCGGCCCCGGCAACCAGTTTGCCGACAGCGTATTCGCCCCACATCAGGCCGCCCTGATCCGTGAAATCAATTTCGGTATCGGGTGCATTGTAGAAGCGATCGGCACGCAGATGGAATTGCGGCGCGAGTGCTTGCAATGAGGCCGACTTGAGCGCTTTCGCCTCAGCCCCTTGCGCGCTTTTGTCCGGTGTAAACCGGAACCCTTCCAGACGGCCGACGAATTCGCCTTCGACGGTCACTTCACCCTTGTCATTTACTTCGGCCAAAAGGGCCTCCTTCTGTTTGAGCCGGCGCAACAACACCGAGGTGCGCCGGTCCACAAATCTTTGCGTCAAACGATCATGAAGAGCGTCCGACAACCTGTCTTCTACAGTGCGCGTTTCCTCACGCCAATGCGATTCGTCACGGACCCAGCCGTTTCGTTGCGCAACATATGTCCAAGTGCGAATATAAGCCAACCTTTTGGACAGCGCATCAATATCTCCATCCGTGCGATCAATCCGGCGGATTTGCCGCGCTATGAAGTCATCCGGGATCGCGCCGCGTTCGTGCAAATGGCCGTAGATCACCTCGAGCAGATTGGCATGTTCCGAATGGCTGATGCCCCGAAAATCGGGAATTCGGCACACATCCCATAGCAAACGGATCGACGGGCCATCGCTGGCGCGGGCTGCGACCTCAGTCACCTGGGACAGCGATTTCAACACGTTCAGGTCGTCTGCGGGGCGGGCCTTGGTCAGATGTTCGTCATTCGGGCTGACCTCTAGCGAGTCGATCAGCGCGTCCACTGAGCCGAAGCGAAGGGCGGCATTCCGCCAGTTCAGCTTTTTCATCGGCGTAAAGCGGCTGTCCATGATCGCCTGCGCGACACCTTCGTCCAATGGCGGGGCCTCGCCAGTCACGCCGAACGTGCCATCCGACATACCTCGGCCTGCCCGGCCCGCGATCTGGGCCAACTCATTCGGGGCCAAGGGGCGCATCCGGCGACCGTCGAATTTGGTCAGGGACGAAAACGCCACGTGGTTCACATCTAGGTTCAGGCCCATCCCGATGGCATCGGTGGCAACCAGATAGTCGACCTCACCATTCTGATAGAGGTCGACCTGCGCGTTCCGTGTGCGCGGGCTGAGTGCACCCATGACCACGGCCGCCCCACCCTTTTGGCGGCGCAGCAGTTCTGCGATGGCATAGACGTTTTCGACCGAGAACCCGACAATGGCGCTTCGCGGGGGCATTCGGCTGATCTTTTTCGATCCCGAATACACCAGCTGAGACATCCTCTCGCGCCTTACAAACTGCGCCTCGGGCACAAGTGCCGCAATCGGTCCGCGCATGGTGTCGGACCCCATGAACAGCGTCTCGCTCGTTCCCCGCGACCGCAGCAACCGGTCGGTGAAGACGTGTCCGCGTTCGGGATCCACGCAGAGCTGAATTTCATCAATCGCGACGAAATCTGCGCCCATGCCTTCGGGCATCGCCTCGACCGTGCAGACCCAATACTGCGTACGCGGCGGTACGATCCGCTCCTCGCCGGTCACCAGCGCCACGACCGAGGGGCCGCGAATGGCGACTATCTTGTCATAGACCTCACGCGCGAGCAGACGCAGAGGCAGGCCGATAACACCAGTCCGATACCCCAGCATGCGTTCGATCGCGTAATGAGTTTTACCTGTGTTCGTTGGGCCAAGTACGGCCACTACTCGGGATGACCCGCTCACCTTTGCCCCCTGCGCCTTCCGACTTACAGCGCCTTGCCTTCAACCTGAGGCTTCAGCCGATTCATGGCATTGGTTACTTCTTCATGATGGGGATGTATAGCCAACGCGCGGGAATAAGCCTCAAGCGCCTGATCGGGTTTGCCGACCACCTCGAAGATCAGGCCCAGACCGTAAATGGCCTGATAGTTGTTCGGGTTGAGGGTCAACGCGTGTTCCAGATCGGCGGCGGCCATTCCAAACCGGTCGATGCCGAAAAAGGCCGAGGCCCGCGCGTGCCAGCCTTCGGCAAATTCGGGCGCGTGGTCGGTCAACGCGGTGAGATGTTCGATTGCGGCCTCGATATCGCCATCATCCAGCGCTTCGCGCCCCCGCTCAAGCAACAGATCAGCCGAGGCCGAGCCCGATTGCGACCACAGCGCCTGCAACTGACGATCCAGACCGATGGCTTGTTCCGGTGTTGCCTGCGCAAGTTGCCGCAACAGCGCTTCTTCGTCGCGGGAATCCGCTTGTTGCGCTCCACCACTGGTGGAAAACATGACTAGAACGGCAAGTGCCGCAACGGTACCTTTGAGATTGGTGATTGCAATACCCATAACAATGGTCAGTGTAGCGTTGCGACCGAGGATGTCCATTCACGGCGCATAAACAATATGAGGAAAAGCATGAGCGAGATTCTTGAAAAGGCTGCGGCCGCGCTGAACGAAAAGCTGGCCGGCGGTGGCTTTGATGCGTCCGCCAAGTTTGCAATCGCCGATCTGGGCGCAATTGTTCTGGATGGAGACGGTGCCCGCGTCAGTGATGACGACGCCGATGTGACACTCAGCGCGGATGCGGACACGTTCGAACAGATTCTCAGCGGCGATCTGAACCCAACCGGCGCGTTCATGTCCGGCAAACTCAGCGTTGACGGTGACATGGGAATCGCCATGCAGCTTGCATCGGTTCTGGCCTGATGGAGTACTCGCCGGCCCCCTTTTATGATGACGTGGCCGGCGACCCTGCCGGTGGTACAGCCCATTGGCTCCACACCGCCGACGGCAAACGCATCCGTGTCGGGCACTGGCTGCCCGAGGATGCAAAGAACGGCACGGTATTCCTGTTTCCGGGCCGCACCGAGTATATCGAGAAATACGCGAGCACCGCAGGGGAGTTCCTGAACCGCGGATTTGCCGCCCTCGCCATCGACTGGCGCGGACAGGGCTTGGCCGACCGCATGCTGGACGAGCCTCGCATCGGGCATGTCGAAGAGTTCACCGACTATCAGCATGACGTCGCCGTGGTATTGGAGCTGGCTGAGACACTGGACCTACCGCGCCCGTGGTATGTGATCGGACATTCGATGGGCGGAGCCATCGGCCTGCGGGCGGTCATCCAGAACGATTGCTTTGCAGCCTGCGCATTCACCGGACCGATGTGGGGCATTTTCTTTGTCCCGCTCATGAAACCCCTCAGCCGTCTGACCGCCTATTGGGGCACGGCGCTGGGATTGGGGGAACGCACTCCGCCGACCACTTCTTTGACCAGCTATGTCCTGGCGGAGCCGTTCGAGGGCAACTCGCTGACGCGCGACCCGGCCATGTTCAAGATGATGCAGGATCAACTGAAGGCGCACCCCGAGCTGGCGCTTGGTGCCCCGTCCAACCAATGGTTGCGTGAGGCGCTCAGCGAATGTGAATGGCTGATGGAGCAACCGGCGCCGGACACCGCGTGCCTGACCTATCTGGGCAGCCACGAACAGATCGTTGACCGCAAGGCGATCCGGGCACGGATGGCGAACTGGCCCAACGGCCGTCTGGTCGAGATCCCCGATGGTGAGCATGAGGTGCTGATGGAGGCCCCCGAAGTTCGCAACCCGGTTCTGGACGAGCTGACCGCGCATTTTCTGGCAAATCGCCCCTAAGGCGTCCGCACGGCACTGATCTTGACTGGCGGCTTGTGATCCGGGCGCGCCAGCCCTAGATGTTTGGCAACAAAGCTAATCAGAGGTGTTCCATGCGCGACCTGCCCTTTCCCGTCCGTGATGCAAATGCAGTCGGCGGTTCCGATAACCTTGGCAACCTGCCCGAATGGGACCTGACCGACCTCTATGCCTCGGAAGAGGCGGTCGAGCTGACGCGGGATCTGGACTGGCTTGAAGGTGAATGCGCCTCATTCGCCTCGGACTACGAAGGCAAACTGGCCGATTTGGACGCCGCAGGCCTGCTGACCTGCGTGCATCGAAACGAAAAGATCAACGCCATTGCCGGGCGGATCATGTCCTTCGCCGGTCTGCGCTACTACCAACTGACCACCGATGCCGACCGCGCCAAGTTCCTGTCGGACATGCAGGAAAAGATCACCGTCTTCACGACCCCTCTGGTGTTCTTCACGCTCGAGATCAACCGCATCGAAGACGACGTTCTGCAGGCCCATTTCGCGGCCAATGCTGATCTTGCGCGCTACGAGCCCGTCTTCCGCCGCATCCGCGCGATGAAACCCTACCAACTGTCTGACGAGCTGGAGAAATTCCTCCATGACCTCGGCGTTGTCGGCGACGCTTGGGAGCGTTTGTTCGACGAAACCATCGCGGGCCTGACCTTCACGGTCGACGGCGAAGATCTGAACATCGAAGGCACCCTAAACCTGCTGACAGAACAGGACCGCAGCAAACGCGAGGCGGCCTCGCGTGAGTTGGCCTCAGTGTTTCAGGAGAACATCAAAACCTTCGCCCGCGTTCACAACACGCAGGCCAAGGAAAAGGAAATCGTCGACCGCTGGCGCAATATGCCAACCGCTCAGACCGGTCGTCATCTGTCGAACGACGTCGAGCCCGAAGTGGTCGAAGCCCTGCGCGAAGCCGTGGTCGCCGCCTACCCCAAGCTGAGCCACCGTTACTACGAACTCAAACGTAAATGGCTGGGTCTGGACGTGATGCAGGTCTGGGACCGCAACGCGCCGCTACCCATGGAAGACACCCGCATTGTCGGCTGGGACGAGGCCGAAAAGACGGTGATGGACGCCTATACCGCGTTTGATCCGCGCATGGGTGAGATCGCCTCGCCCTTCTTCTCGAAAGGCTGGATCGACGCGGCGGTGAAGCCGGGCAAGGCACCGGGTGCGTTCGCCCATCCGACTGTGACCGATGTCCACCCTTACGTGATGCTCAACTATCTGGGCAAACCACGCGACGTGATGACGCTGGCGCATGAACTTGGCCACGGCGTCCATCAGGTCCTGGCGGCGGATCAGGGCGAGATGCTGTCCTCGACCCCGCTGACACTGGCCGAAACCGCCAGCGTTTTTGGTGAAATGCTGACCTTCCGCAAAATGCTGGACAAGGCCGAAACCAAGGAACAGCGTAAAGTGCTGCTGGCCGGCAAGGTCGAAGACATGATCAACACCGTCGTCCGCCAGATCGCTTTCTACGATTTCGAATGCAAGCTGCACGCCGCCCGCCGCGAGGGCGAACTGACCCCGGACGACATCAACGCCCTGTGGATGAGCGTTCAGGCGGAAAGCCTTGGCCCGGCATTTGAGTTTATGGAAGGCTATGAAACGTTCTGGGCTTATATCCCGCATTTCGTGCACTCACCCTTCTACGTCTACGCCTATGCGTTCGGAGACGGCCTCGTGAACGCGCTTTATTCAGTCTACGAAAGCGGCGCAGAGGGATTCGAGGACAAGTATTTCGAGATGCTGCGCGCCGGTGGATCAAAACACCACAAAGACCTGCTGGCTCCGTTCGGGTTGGACGCCAGCGACCCCAAATTCTGGGACAAAGGCCTGTCGATGATCTCGGGGTTCATTGACGAACTGGAAGCAATGGAGGGCTGATCACTCCTGTTTCTTGGTCGTCAGGAAGACTGCAGCCACAATCAAAACAGCTCCGAGGGCCGCAATCGGTGTGATCGCGGCCCCCAGAAACAGCGAGGAATTGATAAACGTGAAAACGACAGAAGCGGCAAACATCAATGTTGCCGTCAAAGTCGATACGCGCGCGGCGGCCTCATACCAGAGGTAGTAGGCCATCGCCGTCGGAAGAACGCCCAGCAGGATCAGAAAGATCACATCTTTCGCCGTCGGGGCCTGCAGGGAAAACGCAGCCAATGGCAGCAGCAACACGCCCGCGCAGACAAAAATTCCGAATAGAAAGTTCAATCGCTCGGCCGTTGAGGTCGAATTGCGCATGGCCCGGCTGCTTGAAACCAGAAACACGGCCCAACTAAGCCCTGCGCCAATTTCCAAAAGATCACCGAACAAAGGCTCTCCGCCGCCCTGGAAATCGCGGAACACGGTCAGGAACACGCCAAAGATCGCCAGTATCGTGGCGAGTACATCAACGCGCGTAACTGGCGTATCTGCAAAGAAATAAAGGAAAAGCAGCACAAAAAACGGGGCGGTGTTTTCCAGGACCATGGCATTGGCGGCGCCTGTGTGTTCCAGCCCTATGTGAAACAGGATATAGTTCACGACTGTCGACAGTATGGCCAGCCGAAAGTTCCAGTCTTTGTGTTCGATCGAAACGGGCACACGCATGACCCGCAAAATGCAATAAATCGCCAGTGCCGCGATGAACAAGCGGGTCACTGCGATCTGCAGTCCACCCAGATCGCTCGTTAGGTAGCGCACGATTACACTATGCGTGCCCCAGAGAAACGCGGCTAGAAACCCAAGTAGCAACCCGTTCTGCATCAATGGTTGTTTTGCAGCAGAGCTAGGCATCCTGCGTCTGGCCTATTTCAACTGGCTGTCTTTTGATCCGCGCCGGTTGATGCCTGACCGCTGTTGATAGGTCCCATCCCTCTCCTGCTGGCAATCCAGACACAGCTTGACGCCGGGCAGCGCTTGGCGACGTCTTTCAGGAATGGGTTCCTCGCATTCGGCGCAATGGGTCAGGCTTTCACCAACTGGCCGTTTTTGCGCCTGCATGCGGGCCAGTTCGTCGGAAATCGACGCCTCGATCTGTTCGCTGACCGCACCATCGCGGGCCCAACCTCCGGCCATGACACCTCTCCTTTTATGGATGCAGCACAGAATACGCTCGCCGGGCGACTGCTGACAAGTCAGAGGGGAACGGCATCCGCGAACACGCGATCAATCATCTCTTGCGTCCCACGCGAAAACTCCAGCGGGCACGGATAGGCCGCCCCGCCGCGGACCGAGCGGCAGAAGGCCTCAACCTGCAGTTTGTAGTGATCGTCGCCTGGGAACCGGGTCACCTGAACCTCAAGCCTCGGTCGGTGCAGCTCAACCCGCGCCTCGCCGAACACCCGCGCGTTGAACGGAGCGGTCAGGCGGATGACACCGCCCTCGCCGTGAAACACCATCTCTTGATGCGGGTGCATCCGGATCGATACGTAGGCCGAATAGGTAAAGCCCGGGAATTGCGCGCGAATTTCGGTGAACGTGTCGATGCCGTCCTGCCAGCGGATCGCGGACTGAACCGCGGAGGGCTCCTGGCCTGTGGCAAACCGCGCGCCGCCGATGACGTACACCCCGATATCCCGCAGCCCACCTCCGCCGGTTTCTGCGCGATTACGAATATTCGTCACTTCCTCACGATTGTCGAAACTGAACGCGCCGGTCACATGGACCAGCTTGCCAATGGCGCCATCCGCGATGAGTTTTTGCACAAACTGCCACTGAGGGTGATGCACGATCATATAGGCCTCAGCCGCCAGCAAGCCTGTCTGATCGCGCTTTTCGATCAGGGTATCGAATTCAGCGGCCTGCATCGTTATCGGTTTTTCGCAAAGCACATGTTTGCCCGCGTCCAGCGCCTTCAGGCTCCATTCGACATGCATGTGATTTGGCAGAGGGATGTAGACCGCCTCGATCTCGGGAACGTCCAGCAGCGCGTCGTAGCTGTCATAGACCGTCAGATCCGGGCAGAACGCCTGAAAAGGCTCTGCCTTGGCCGCGTTCGAAGTCGCAAGCCCCGCCAAACGTGCCCCGTCTGCCGTATGGATCGCCGGAGCCATATATTGCCGCGCAAATTTGGCAGCCCCCAGAACACCAAATTGAACCGGTTTCTGCATCGCTCTCTCCCTGATCAGGCCATTTAGATGTGACGCAGACTCAAGACGCAGGCGAGGCAAGTGTCAACACACGATGAAAAGAGCATGAGGTATCCGGCGCAGTGCGCTGATTATCATCGAAAAAAGCCCGCAGATATCTGCGGGCTGTGCGATCCTTGGATCTATCGGGTTGCAAGCATTCCCTTTTCACGAGCCAGATCGCGCATTTTCTTTTGAAGTTTCTCAAAAGCGCGGACTTCGATCTGACGGATGCGCTCGCGGCTCACATTGTATTGCGTGCTGAGCTCTTCCAAAGTCACCGGCTGATCCATTAGGCGGCGTTGGGTCAGGATGTCCTTCTCGCGGTCATTCAGCACCTCAAGGGAGGCAGCCAGCAACTCACGCCGGGCGTCCAGCTCATCACGGGCTTCGTAGTCGCCCGCCTGATCGGCGTCTTCGTCTTCAAGCCAGTCCTGCCACTGCATGGTGCCTTCGCCCTCAGACCCGACGGTCGCGTTCAACGAGGCATCGCCGCCGGACATACGGCGGTTCATGCTAATGACCTCTTCCTCGGTCACGCCAAGATCATTGGCAATCTGAGTGACGTTCTCAGGACGCAGGTCGCCCTCTTCCAACGCACCGATGCGCGCCTTGGCCTTGCGCAGGTTGAAGAACAGCTTTTTCTGCGCCGAGGTCGTGCCCAGCTTCACCAGCGACCAAGACCGCAGGATGTATTCCTGGATCGAGGCGCGAATCCACCACATTGCATAGGTCGCCAGACGGAAGCCCTTTTCCGGGTCGAACCGTTTGACCGCTTGCATCAGGCCCACATTGGCCTCGGAAATAACCTCGGCCTGCGGCAGACCGTAGCCGCGGTAGCCCATGGCAATCTTGGCCGCCAGACGTAGATGCGACGTGACCATTTTATGAGCGGACTCGGTGTCCTGCTCTTCGACCCAGCGCTTGGCCAGCATGTATTCTTCTTCCGGCTCCAGCAGTGGAAACTTGCGAATTTCCTGCATATAGCGGTTCAGGCCGCCCTCAGGCGTCGGCGCGGGGAGATTTGCGTAATTTGCCATTTTGATGTCCCTCCGACAAATGTTTAGTTCTTTAACATATGATATGGGTAAGGAACCCATCCCTTTCAAGAGGTACCGTTAACAGTTTGAAATTAAGCTTAGGTAAAGGAAAGCTAAGAAACTCTTACTCACAGGAGTTTGCATATTATGACAGAGGGGTCCGCAGCGTTTCAATCAGATCCTGCATGTCCTGCGGCAGATCCGCTTCAAATCGAAGGTTTTCGCCTGTTACCGGATGTTCAAAGCCCAAAACGGCGGCATGCAACGCCTGACGCGGAAAGGCGCGCACCGCCTCGGAGGTTGCCGCACTGAACACTTTGGCCGCCAATTTGCGTTTGCCGCCATAGACCGGATCGCCGACCAGACCATGACCTGCATGGGCCATGTGCACGCGAATCTGATGGGTGCGCCCTGTTTCCAGCCAGCATTCGATCAGTGCCAGCCCCGCCGGGGCACCAAATGTTTCAACCACACGCGCTCGCGTCACCGCGTGCCGCCCTCCGTGAAACAGAACCGCCTGTTTCTGACGGTCGGTCTTATGTCGGGCAAGCTGAGTGGTCAGTCGCATGATGTTGCCCGGCTCGAAACTGACGCCTTTTACACCCCGCAAACGTGGATCATTGGCATCTGGCACCCCGTAACAAACCGCTCGGTAATAGCGTTCAACACTATGCGCCTCGAATTGCGCCGCAAGCCCGTGGTGAGCTGCATCCGACTTGGCAACCACAAGTAGCCCACTGGTTTCCTTGTCGATCCGGTGAACAATGCCGGGACGTTTTACCCCACCCACCCCGGACAAGTCTGCCCCGAAATGATGAAGCAGCGCATTCACGAGCGTTCCACTTGGCGAGCCTGGCGCAGGATGTACGACCATCCCGGCGGGTTTGTTCACCACAATCAGGTCGTCATCCTCGAAGACCACGTCCAGCGGGATATCTTCAGGGCCGATATGGCTGTCTTCGGCCTCTGCAACCGTGATGACCACCATGGCCCCTTCCGCCACCTTGGCCTTCGGATCGCGCACCTTAGCGCCCTCGACCAGAACCGAGCCCTCTTCGATCAAACGCGCCAAACGGGTGCGTGACAGGTTTTCCTCGGCTGGAACATCCCGCGAAAGCGCCTTATCAAGGCGAGGCGGCGGAGCGGCCGCGATCTGAAACTCAACCTGTCGGGTGCCCATGACTGTCCCTTCCGAACCCCAAGAAGAACCGCAGGAAACGCCGCAGCTAAGGCTGCTTCGGCGCATGGTCATGCTACTGACCGCGGTGATGATTGGCGGGGTTCTAGTGACATTCGCACTGATTGTCATCCGGCTATCGGACCGGACCCCGACCCTACCCGATCAGATCGAGCTGCCGGATGGCGCAAAAGCACAGGCTGTGACGATCGGGAACAACTGGTACGGCGTTGTCACTGACGACAACCGCATCCTGATCTTCGACAAAACCACCGCGAAACTGCGGCAAGAGATAGTGCTGGAACCCTAGGCACCCTAGGCGTCGGCTTGTTCAAAGACCTCCGCAAAGGTCTTGTGTAGCGCGGTATCCACGTCGGACATGGTCACCGGCAACCCCAGATCAACCAGCGATGTCACGCCGTGTTCCCGAATGCCGCAGGGCACAATGCCCGAGAAATGGTCCAGCTCAGGCTCGACATTGATTGAGATGCCGTGAAAGCTGACCCATTTGCGCAGGCGCAGGCCGATTGCGGCGATCTTGTCTTCCGCAGGTTGTCCGGTGATCGTCAGCGGTTTGTCGTCTCGTTGCACCCACACGCCAACGCGCCCGTCGCGAATCTCGCCTTTGACGTTGAACTCATCCAGTGCGGCGATCACCCAGGTCTCGAGCTGCTTTACAAACAAGCGCACATCGCGGCCCCGTTTGTTCAGGTCGAGCATGACATAGGCGACGCGCTGACCGGGGCCGTGATAGGTGTATTCCCCGCCGCGCTTGCTTTCATAGACAGGGAACCGGTCAGGGTCAGTCAGATCCTGAGGTCGCGCAGACGTACCCGCCGTATAGAGAGGCGGGTGTTCGAGCAGCCAGACGCATTCGTCAGCCTCGCCTGCTGCAATAGCCGCTACACGCGACTCCATAAAAGCGACGGCCTCCTGGTAGTCGGTCAGCCCGTCTGAGATCTTCCATTCCATGCTTGCTTCATACCGTGCGGGTCGGTTGGGGGAAAGAGGTCACGCGGCCTCATCCAGACATTGCTTGAGGACATTGGCGTATGTCTCGACCCCTTGCGCCCCTGTGGTCAGGTATTTCCCGGCAAATACCATCGAAGGCACGCCGGAGATCCCGCGACTGGTCCAGAATTGCTGTTTCTCTCGCACCGGAGCCTGATGATCCCCGGATGCCAAAGCCGCCCGCGCGGCTTGCGGGTCCAACCCGGCCGCCTCAGCCGCGTCTGCCAGCACATCGATGTCAGAAACATCCTTTTGATCCGTGAAATATGCTTCGAAAAGCGCAAGCTTCAGGGGATGCTGCCGCCCCTGCCCCTCGGCCCAGTCCAACAGCTGATGCGCCTGGAACGTATTCACCATGCGGCTGTCGTCGGTGAAATTGAAGGCAAAGCCAAGCTCTGCCCCAATCGAAGTCAACCGCTCGCGCGCCTGTGCGCTTTGTTCAACGGTGCTGCCGTATTTCTCCATGATGTGTTCGCGCAGGTTCTGCCCTTCGGCTGGCATCTGCGGGTTCAGTTCGAACGGATGCCACCTGAGCCGCGCGAGTACGTTTTGCTGCTGCAACGCCTGATCAAGCTGTTTGAAGCCGACGATACACCAAGGACATACAACATCAGAGACAACATCAATCTGAACAACGGGGCGGGTATCCGGGGTGGTCATCGGGGGCTCCTACAGGGTGGTTGGCTGATACACATATGAATGCCGGTACTGAATTTAAACCAACGCGCTTTTGCCTCTTCACATCCGGGTTTTAAGGGTCTATACGCCGCGCTACCAAGTCATTGGCAGTGCGGTCGTGGCGGAATTGGTAGACGCGCAGCGTTGAGGTCGCTGTGGGGTAACTCCCGTGGAAGTTCGAGTCTTCTCGACCGCACCAAGTACTTGATTTTCAACAGGTTTCTTCGTCGAATGTAACGACAAATGGAGCCTTTTGAGATGGATGTACGGGTGCCAAAGGGCCTCTTTAAGAGAGGCAAGGGATACGCGGTCAGAGTCGCAGTACCCAACGAATACCAAGCTATCATCGGTAAGAAAGAGATCGTGCGGGGTCTCGGAACGCAGGACTTGGCTGAGGCTTTGGTCAGGCGGAAAGAGGTCTTGCCGGAGATTCTGGCGTCGATTGGGGAAGGTTCGACGCCCGAACCCATCGTCAAACAGATTGCGAAACTGACCATTCAAGAAGGGACGACTGTCAAAGACACAGCACATCGTTGGCTCAGAGAGGCTGACGGTATCAAAGAGTCCACCAAGGCTAGATATCGGCAACACCTTGAGGGCTTTGAAGCCTTCGCTGGTAATATTGAGGTCACTGAAATCAACAGGGCGTTGGCTCTGTCATTCATGGAGTATCTCAAAGTTACACCGTCAGAAAGAACTGGCGAGATACTTTCGGCCCGTTCATTGCAGTCCTATCAATGCTGCCTCGCCTCTTATTGGCGTATCCTAGATCATTGGGGCTTGGTCGATCCCGATGTTCGCAATCCCTTTTCGTCGCTTCTGCGACGTGTGGCTGGGCAGAAAAAGAAGATTGACCCGAGAGAAAAGAAACTACGGCCAGTGTCCCGAGAGGAAGCGGAGCGCCTTCTCGCGTGTATCGCTGGCAACTCGTCTCTAAAATACCAATTCGAAATGTTCGTCACAGTACGATTGCTTTGGGTTACCGGATGCCGCCTCAATGAAATCTGTGGGCGCTATCTGACCGACATAGAGGACCGGGGCGAACCCTATGCCTGATCTCATGGAAACCGATAGCATCAAGAACGCAACCCAAGGTGAACTCGAAGAACTCAATGGGCTACTTGTTCGGGAACTGATCGCCAAAATCAAGGAAGGTACCGCCACCGGTACCGACCTCTCAACGGCGGTAAAGCTAATGAAGGAACACAAGGTCCAACCGATTGATCCTAGAGTTCCAGCGACCTCCTATCACAGTCAGATACCGGCTGAGCAATTGGACTATCCGGTGGACGTTGACTTGGGCTAGAGTTGATTTTGTCGAGGGCTCGAAGTTGCAAAACTAATGCATGGCCCCGAGCTCTCGTCAATTGAACTAATCTGTTTTTGGGCTCGGCTGGCTATGCTGAGCTATCCGAGAATTGCGCAGTTGTCTTTAAAGTAAGTCTAATTTGGAGGATCAAATGCCTGACAAGACAGAACAAGAGGAAGACTCGAAACCGATTTGGCATAATCCAGTTTGGGTTACTGCAATTGTCGGCTTGATGGGAGCATTCTTGACGGTTCCAGAAGTCATCAGTGACTATTTGTCAAAAAAACAAGACATTAAACTGGCTGAGGAACAAACACGAGCTCAAAGCGTCAAAAACGAAAATGACAAACAAGCACTAGAGTTTACGATCGTAAACAACACGCTTGCGCAACAGGGCTCAGAAAGAGTTTTCGTACTAAGGTATTTGGCAAAAACTCTAGATGATGAGGATGCTAAGTTGTGGGCTATTGAGGAAGTGGAGAGATTGGACGAACTGGCTCAGCTTGAAGCTGATCTCGCCGAGAAAACGAATGAACTACTCGCACTACGGATTGCGGCGACTAAACAAGCGGAGCCTGGAGAACCACCGGAGTTCAATCCCAAAGTGGAGGCATTGCAACAAGAATTGGCGAAGCAAACAACGGAAGTTAAGCGACTGACAATAGAAGCCGGTATTTCTGGGCACGGTTCCTCTGATGCTAGAGCTACTTCGATCGAGAGAATAATAGATAGGATTATAATAGTCCCAGTTCAGTCCGACAGTATTCGAGAGCTAAAGAGATATCAGAGAAGTAACCTAGGGTTCTCAGATGTCGGTGCTCATTTTCTGATAACATCTGATGGCGCTATTGAAACCGGAAGAAGTATCTCGGCGAACCCTGCGGTTCTACAGGGGAGTAATTCGGGAACAATCGGTGTCTACATAAACTGTCCTCGTTGGGAGCCTCGAAACGAAATACTTCTCTGCGATTTTGATGATCAGCAAATAGCGAGCCTGAATGGTTTACTTAATTCCCTCAAATCTGAGTACGGCATATCCGACGAAAGAGTCTTTGATCGCGGGGAAATATCAGGACGCCATATCGCATCTACAATTATCGATGACCTGTCGTCCGACACCAATGTTGGAGAGTAGCAAAGCACTCATTTAACCATAACAAGACCAAAAGATATTAAGAAATGAGCATAGAAACTATAGACCTGAGGGGTGGAATGAGCCCCTCAGTCGACTCAGAGCCACTCAAAGCCACACCAGACTCCCTACCTACCACGAAACCACTAATACACCTCAGCGAGTCTCTCAGGGCTTCTCTGGACACACTGCCAGACGACGCTTTGTCGATCCTTGGCCCAGACCTGTTTGACCAAGCCAACAAGGAACTGAACAAAAGACCACAGAGCCAAAATGCCAACATGCAATCTGGTGTCCTTTTCAATGCCGTTGATGGTCACATGCGGTTCTTCTACCGCGACGAGAAGAGTAGAGCGCGGCACATGTACCAAAACATTGTCGGGCTTTGTTATCCTTGTTCTAAGTCCGATGATGAGAAGCGCCGGTTGAACCAGGCGTTTGAGGACGGTTGGGATAGTGGCAAGCTTGGGTTCTTGGCGGATGTTCCGAGGGAGGAATTGGGAGAGCTAGAGAAATTCTAGCTTGATGAAAAAACGGCGTTCGTCGCCAACAACGCTTTTCGGAAACGATACGGTTTGAATGGATGTAAGGGACGTTAGACGTGACTGTGAACCATTAGGCTGTTTTCGTCTTGGTGCTATCCTATGCAGCTTTGTTTCTTTTGGGAGTACGCACCTTTAGTTTACTCGCTTTTGACAAAATTAGCTGGCGTCATGGGCTAATTGGCGCAAAAGCTCCTGCGAGAATCTCAACGGCAAAGTACCCAACGGTCCATCCCGCAATTAGCGATACCCCAACTAGCAGTGCATTTCCAATTTCTGACGAGGCTGAATAAACACCCAATGCCGCACGATAAGCACCTACTAGAACTGTTGTGATCAAAAATACGTTCACAAGCATATAGGCAGTAAAAATATAAAAAATATAGTCGCTTAGCTTCAAGCTAGGGTCTCTGAGATCGTATCCAATCCAGAACGAAACGTGGTTTATTTCTGAATAGCTGAACGACTCAATTTGTTCCAGACTTGACATGATTAAAGAGTAGGCAAGTGGATCTGTTCGGTTCACAGCGCCAACCACAAATATGGACGTGACAATAAACCAAAACTGGTACGAGGATACCGCATACAAAAAGGGTGTCATTATTTTCTGAGATGGGCCTAGGTATCCAAAAATACGCCAGGCCACATAAATTGTGGCAGTTGAGATTAGAGTGGAAGTGCAGAACACAAATAAAAAGACTAACAGTTGCTCAATATTTGGTGCTCCACGGTTTACCGCTGATATCGCAAACAGCCCGCATATCGCATATGAAACAACCATGAAAAAGACTGCGTCTTTGTAGTTTTCCAGATGTGTTGCTCGCTCAGAAAACGTTTTGTATGGCTCACGAAAAATAAGCGTGATACCACGCAAATAGTTCCAAAGATAAGGTGCAATATTCTTGATGACATCGTTCATGGTTAGCCGATTTGCTCAATAAATTGGTCGAATGGGGAAAGGATACCTTTGGTCTTCAAATAAAGCAAACTCAGCCCACTATGATACGCCAATGTTGCGTTCACTAGTATGTCTGCCATTTGATTTTTCTACATATCCTGAGTCAATCTGACTCACCCTTTCATGTACGGGTTGACCACTCGGATTCTGTTACAGTAACAATCGTACTTGCAGTACCTAGCTGTGCGAAGAACCCAAGAAGGTCACGCGGTAAAAGACACCAAGTTTTCAGTGCGTTAGACGGAATGTTGACACGCGGTTTACTTGAGGTCGCTGTGGGGTAACTCCCGTGGAAATTCGAGTCTTCTCGACCGCACCAACAAGAACAATAGCTTGGCCGCTTTCCCTCAATGCCGCGACTATTCTTTGCAACTGAAAAGTAGCTTTGCGTCCGTCTTTGACGGATCACCATTGACGCGCCTTAGTTTTTCACCTTTTGCAAAAGACGACCGCTTGCGCGCCAAGAAGGTTGTTGCGTATGCCTCGAAAACCGATCTTGTTTGGCAGGCTAAAGGACTGGCAGCGCGTGGCAATAAGGTACATCAAGCGCCCCAAAGTCTTCGTGTCCGCAACTGCGTTCGCCGCACTCTTTTTCCATTGGCTATGCGTCCTGAGCCTTGCGCATTAAATGCCTTGATCGAATCGCCTAGGCGGCAAAATCCACGTACAATCCCTGCGCACGCGCCCCTCTGTTTCCAAGCTACGGCCACCGGTCGTTTCAACCCTGCAATATTCGACAGCAATTGTGGCCATTTAAGTAAAAGCTTAACCAAATTTCACTAAACCGGCATACATTCGCCCGGTTACAGAGTAGCATTGTCCTACCAGTCTTGAGTGAGTGGTATGTTAACCGGTAACCCGGATCTGCTCCGGTGACCCGTGAAGTGTATGGGTACGAGTCTGCCGTTCCGACCCCAAATCGGAACGGCAATTTCGTTCCGGGCTATGTTTCAGGCGCCTATGGCGGTCCAATACACGAATGCTCTAAGCCTAGAGCGCGGCCTTGATTTGCTCAGCGTGTTTGGCGATCGCTTCGAAATCCCCCATCGTGCCGGGCGCGCGAAGGGGTTCACCATCATGTCGAGGCAGAATGTGAAAATGCAGGTGGAAGACCTCCTGCCCGCCTGCGGCTTCATTGAATTGCTGAATGGTCACCCCACCGGCGTCGAACGCCTGCTTGGCAGCGCGGGCCAGTTTTTGAACGGTCGCCATGACGGCATTCAACTGCTCGGGCGTCGCATCCAGCACATTGCGGCATGGAGTTTTCGGGATGACCAGCAGATGACCATCGGCGCGGGGCATGATGTCCATGAATGCCAGCGTCTCATCATCTTCGTATACGCGGGTCGAGGGGATCTCGCCGCGCAGGATTTTGGCGAAAATATTGTCCGGATCATATGCTGACATGTCGGGCCTCTGAATTTGCAATGGGTTCAAAGGAGTTCTGCGGTTCGAACGTGCGTCGGTCAAGGCGGAACTCGGCCGATTCAGGCTGACGAACCTGCGCGACCTCTTGAAAGCTGGGATGAAATAGCCAGATTCGACCCATCGATGATCTGAATTCGCGGCGCAGTGCTCTGCCCGCGACAATTATTCTTGATCCAGATCAAACTCGGCCATTGAAGGCAACCTCAACGCAATCTAAAACCAGCAGTAATCCCGCGCACCGGAGAGGTCTGGTTGCGCGGCGTAGTTGCAACAGGAGGCACCTAAAATGGCAGACGCAGCCATTCATGGCCACGATCATGAAGACGAGCGCTCGTTCTTTCAGCGCTGGTTCATGTCGACCAACCACAAGGACATCGGGATTCTCTACCTGATCTTCTCGGCTATCGCCGGGTTCATCTCGGTGGCGATGACCGTTTACATGCGGCTTGAGCTGATGCACCCCGGTGTTCAGTATATGTGCCTGGAAGGCTTCATGGCCGATCCATGTACACCAAACGGCCATCTGTGGAACGTGATGATCACCTATCACGGTGTTCTGATGATGTTCTTCGTTGTCATCCCTGCCCTGTTCGGCGGATTTGGCAACTATTTCATGCCGTTGCAGATCGGCGCGCCAGATATGGCGTTCCCGCGGATGAACAACTTGTCCTTCTGGCTGTATGTCGCTGGTACCTCTCTGGGTGTGGCCTCGCTGCTCAGCCCCGGTGGTAACGACCAGTTGGGGTCAGGCGTGGGTTGGGTTCTCTACCCACCGCTGTCCACGACCGAGGGCGGCATGTCCATGGACCTTGCGATCTTCGCCGTTCACGTCTCGGGCGCGTCATCCATTCTGGGCGCGATCAACATGATCACAACCTTCCTGAACATGCGTGCCCCGGGCATGACCCTGTTCAAGGTGCCGCTGTTCAGCTGGTCGATCTTCGTCACTTCGTGGCTGATTCTGCTGTCGCTGCCCGTCCTGGCCGGCGCGATCACCATGCTGCTGATGGACCGCAACTTCGGCTTTACGTTCTTTGATCCGGCCGGTGGCGGTGACCCAATCCTGTATCAGCACATCCTGTGGTTCTTCGGCCACCCGGAAGTGTACATCGTGATCCTGCCCGGCTTCGGCATCATCAGCCACGTGATTGCGACTTTCGCACGCAAGCCGATCTTCGGTTACTTGCCGATGGTCTGGGCAATCATCGCGATCGGTGTTCTGGGCTTCGTCGTATGGGCGCACCACATGTACACCGTTGGCATGTCGCTGCGTCAGCAGGCCTATTTCATGCTGGCCACGATGGTCATCGCGGTTCCAACAGGTGTTAAGGTCTTCTCGTGGATCGCGACCATGTGGGGCGGCTCGATCGAGTTCAAGACACCAATGCTGTTCGCCTTCGGCTTCCTGTTCCTGTTCACCGTTGGCGGTGTGACCGGTGTGGTTCTGTCGCAGGCCGGTATCGACCGCGCCTATCACGACACCTACTACGTTGTGGCGCACTTCCACTATGTGATGAGCTTGGGCGCCGTCTTCGCGATCTTCGCTGGCGTCTACTTCTACTTCTCGAAGATGACCGGTCGTCAGTATTCCGAGTTCTGGGGCAAGGTTCACTTCTGGATGTTCTTTATCGGCGCCAACCTGACCTTCTTCCCGCAGCACTTCCTGGGCCGTCAAGGCATGCCGCGCCGCTATATCGACTACCCTGAAGCATTCGCTCAGTGGAACTTCGTGTCGTCGATCGGTGCATTCGTGTCCTTCGCATCGTTCCTGCTGTTCTTCGGCATCGTGTTCTACGCCCTCTTCCGCGGCGCAAAAGAAACACGTCCGAACCCGTGGAACGAGTACGCGGATACGCTGGAATGGACCCTGCCCACACCGCCGCCCGAACACACGTTCGAGCAGCTGCCAAAGCAGGAAGACTGGGACAAAGGCCACGCGCACTAAGCCCGAACTGAAAAACAAAGAAACCCCGCCATCCCGGCGGGGTTTTTCGTTGCGCATTCACCTTTTCGTACAACACATCGCCAGATCGGGCAAAATAGGCTATTCTGGTAAGGGAAACTCATCCGGCAATCCGGGGAGGGTCCAGATGCCCGAAATTGACTTTTGGTATTCGATCGGCAGCACATACAGCTTTCTGACGATCATGCGCCTTGATGATTGGTGTGCCGAAAACGACGCCTCAGTGCGTTGGCGGCCGTTCAACGTGCGCAGCGTGATGTCCGAACAGCAGAACGTACCCTTTGCCGGCAAGCCGGCGAAATCTGCCTATATGTGGCGTGATATCGAACGCCGGGCGGCCAAGTATCACATCCATGCCAAGCTGCCCGCGCCCTACCCCATTTCGGACCTGCCTCTGGCCAATCAGATCGCCCTACTCGGGATGAATGAAGGTTGGGGCAAGGATTTCACCCAGAACCTCTACCGGATCTGGTTTGAAGACGGCGTCGAGGCAGGCAGCGAGACCGCTCTATCCGAGGCCCTTTTGCGGTGCCAGCAAGATCCCCGCCTTGTCCTTTCCCGCGCGCGCAGCCCCGATGCCGTCGCGGCGCTAGAGGCTGAAACCGAACAAGCAAAACGCCTCGGGGTTTTCGGCGCACCGAGCCTTGTTGTAAGGGGCGAGGTTTTCTGGGGTGATGACAGATTGGACGATGCTCTATCCTGGGTCCGGGTTGGCCACGTCGTTTGATCTTTATCCTTAGACAGCACATAACTTTGCGCTAGTTTTCCGCTATGCCCTATGAATGGAATCATACCTCGGACACCGAACAGGAATTGCGCCTCTGGCCGCATAACTCATTGCCCCCGCGCGGCGCGATGATCGTGATCCTGTCGGTCTTCACCTTCGGCCTTATTCCCGTTCTGGCCATGCTGGGATCGGTTGTTTTGTGGGGGTTGCTGCCCTTCCTGTTGCTGACGGTTCTGGGCCTGTGGCTTGCGATTCAGACGAACTACCGTGCACGCAGCGCAGTCGAGGTTCTGACCCTCAGCGGCTCACAGGCGCGTCTGGTCCATCAGTCTCCGGGAAAACAGCGGCAGGAATGGTCTTGCAACAGGTATTGGGCCCGCCCTGAGATGCACGAAACCGGTGGGCCGGTGCCGCACTACGTGACCTTGATCGGAGCCGGTCGCGAGGTCGAGATTGGCGCGTTTCTGTCCGAGGATGAAAGGATCACCCTCTATGACGACCTGATAGCAAAACTGCGCGGACCGGCCGCGCAGTAAAGGGGTTCAGTCTTAGCAGTCGCCGTTCGAGGCGGCGCATAAATGGTCTTTGACCATCGGACCGACCTTGCCGAAATCCATCTGACCGGTGTAGCGCGTCTTCAACTCGCCCATCACCTTGCCCATATCGCGGATCGAGCCCGCTCCGGTCGCGGTAATCGCGGTCTGAATCGCTTTCGAGACCTCGTCTTCATCCAGCTGCTTGGGCAGGAATTCCTCGATCACCGAGACTTCCAGCAATTCCCGTTCCGCGAGATCCAGACGTCCACCCTCTTCATAGGCGCGGGCGCTTTCCTTGCGCTGCTTGGTCATTTTACCAAGGATTTCAAGAACCTCGGCGTCGCCGCAGCCCTTGGCCTCTTCGTTTTGCGAGCCGCGCGCGGCGATATCGCGATCCTTGATCGCGGCATTGATCAACCGCAGAGTCGACAACCTTTCAGCTGCCTTGTCTTTCATCGCTTGCTTCAGGGCGGCATTCACCCGTGATCGCATGTCCATATGGTTTGTCCATCCCCATGACAAAGGAACCCCGAACATATCCAAACAAAAAGCGTGATACAACAGGGGGCGAATACCGCTAACCCATTGAAAAACAACAATAGCCCAAAAAATGATCAGACTTGACCCGAACGTATAACCCCCTTAGGTATGCGCCGATTTACCTGCAGGAGAGTTGCGCCATGGCCCAGAACGCCCCGTCCAAGCCCACCGCATGTCTGGCTTTGGCCGACGGAACTTTGTTCTACGGAATGGGCTTCGGCGCCACCGGACAGACCGTGGCTGAGCTGTGCTTCAACACTGCCATGACCGGCTACCAAGAGATCATGACCGACCCCTCCTATGCCGGGCAGATCGTCACCTTCACCTTCCCGCATATCGGCAATGTCGGCGTGAACCCTGAAGACGATGAAACCGGGGATCCGGTGGCTGCGGGCATGGTCGTCAAATGGGACCCAACCGAGCCGTCAAACTGGCGCTCAGCTGAAGAGCTGAAGGGCTGGCTGGAGCGTCGTGGCCGTATCGCAATCGGAGGCATCGACACCCGCCGCCTGACCCGCGCAATCCGCCAGCAGGGTGCACCGCATGTCGCGTTGGCCCATGACCCCGAGGGCAATTTCGACCTCGAAGCGCTGGTATCCGCCGCGCGCGGCTTTGCCGGGCTTGAGGGGATGGACCTCGCGAAAGACGTCACCTGCGCCCAAAGCTACCGCTGGGATGAGATGCGTTGGGCCTGGCCTGACGGCTACCAGCGGCAAGAGGCCCCTGCCCACAAGGTTGTCGCCCTTGATTTCGGCGCCAAGCGCAACATCCTGCGCTGCCTGGCGTCCGCAGGATGTGACGTGACCGTTCTGCCCGCAACCGCCACCGCGGCCGAGGTTCTGGCCCATGAGCCTGACGGCGTCTTCCTGTCCAACGGCCCCGGCGACCCGGCGGCCACGGGCGAATATGCCGTGCCGATGATCAAAGAGATCCTCGACACCACCAAGCTGCCGGTCTTCGGTATTTGCCTTGGTCACCAGATGCTGGCCTTGGCGCTTGGCGGGCAGACCGTCAAGATGAACCACGGCCACCACGGCGCGAACCACCCGGTCAAGGATCTGGAAACCGGCAAGGTCGAGATCACCTCGATGAACCACGGCTTTGCGGTCGATGCGCAGTCGCTGCCCGACGGCGTGGTGGAAACGCACCGCTCGCTGTTTGACGGCTCCAACTGCGGCATCCGCATGACCGACCGCCCGGTGTATTCGGTGCAATACCACCCCGAGGCCTCGCCCGGACCGCAGGACAGTTTCTACCTGTTCGAACGCTTTTCCAGCGCAATGGCGGACGCAAAAGCACAGGCATAAACACCAAAATTCCGTGTGTTTATCAGAGTTAACCGCGCGTTAACCTTAGTTGTTCAACCCTGACGCCAACAAAAGGCGTCGGGGTTTTTTTCTTTTATGGTTGATTTGAACGCACAACAAATCTCTGCAACAGATCCGATCCCGTCGCCTGAGCTTCGCAAACCCGTAGGAGCGTGTCTGGTTGATGCCGGAGTGATCACGCAGGACCAGCTGGATCACGCGCTGGACCTTCAGGCCCGCCAGAACGCCCCGCTCGGAGAAATTCTGGTGAGTGAAGGCTGGGCCATCCGCAAGGATGTTCTGGCCGCTTTGTCCGCGCAAACCAACCTGCAGATCGCCGATCTGGTGCAAACTCCGCCTTCTGCTGAGCTAAGCGCTCTCAAACCCATGGAGTTCTGGCTGCGGCACAATGTGATCCCGTGGCTGCGGATTGGTCCGTTTCTGTTCGTCGCCACCGCGCGACCGGATCGCTTTCCCGCGGTCTCGGCCGAAATGGCGAGCTATGATTTGACCATCGTTCCGGTTGTCGCGGCTGCCGATCAGATCGACCGCTCGATTGCGCAGATTTTCTCGAACCAGTTGGCCCAGAACGCCGAGGCCCGCGTGACCGAGGATCAGAGCTGCCGCACCTGGACCGCCTGGAGCCGAACCCGCAGCGCCAGCATTGTTGCGCTGGCGTTACTGGCCTTCGTCTCGTTTCCGCTGACTGGAATGGCCGTTCTGGCGACCGCGGCTGTGGTGTCGCTGCTGTTGTTCATGATCATGCGGTTCTCGGGCCTCTTGGCCTTTGCCTACCAAGCTTTGCGGCCGCAGCCTGCACCCTCCTCGCCGGTGACCGCTTTGCGGCAGCCCTGCGTGTCGATCATGGTTCCTTTGTACAAAGAACGTGAGATCGCATGCGCGCTGATCTGGCGCCTTCAGCGCCTGACCTACCCCAAGGCGCTTTTGGACGTGATTTTAGTGCTGGAGGAAAAAGACGATGTCACGCGGGACACATTGTCAAAGGTTGACCTTCCCGGTTGGATCCGAACCATCGAAGTACCTGAGCTGAACGGCCTGACCACCAAACCTCGCGCCATGAACTACGCTTTGGATTTCTGTCGGGGCGACATTCTCGGGGTTTGGGATGCCGAAGATGCCCCACAACCCGACCAGATTGAGCGGGTCGTTGATCATTTCACGCAGGCTGCACCTGACGTTGTCTGCCTCCAAGGCGCGCTGGATTACTACAACCCGCGCACCAACTGGCGCTCTCGCTGCTTTACCATCGAATATAACAGTTGGTTCCGCGTAATTCTTCCGGGGATCGCCAAGCTCGGGTTCGTGGTCCCTCTGGGCGGCACGACCTTCTTTTTTCGCCGCGACAAACTGCTGGAGCTTGGCGGATGGGACGCCCACAACGTGACCGAGGACGCCGATCTGGGCGTGCGCCTCTGCCGCGCCGGCTACCGGACCGAGATCGTGAACACCACCACCTTTGAAGAGGCCAACTTTCGCGCCTGGCCTTGGGTCAAGCAACGCTCGCGCTGGCTCAAAGGCTTCATGGTCACCTATCTTGTCCATATGCGTGCACCGCTGCGCCTGCTGCGAGATCTGGGGCCGCTGAAATTCATCGGCATTCAGGCATTTTTCATGGGTACGGTCGGGCAGTTTCTGCTGGCCCCCGTCTTGTGGATGTTCTGGCTGACCACGCTGGGGTTAGATAACCCATTCCTACAAGTGATCCCGATGCAGACCTTCAAAACCCTGATCTGGCTGTTTTTGGCCGCAGAAGCGTTGAACTTCATCATCGGCGTCATCGCCGTCTGGGCGAAAGAGCGACGGTTCCTGCTACCCTGGGTCCCTACGATGATCCTATACTTCCCACTGGGGGTCGTGGCGGCCTACAAAGCATTGTGGGAACTGGCCGCCAAACCGTTCTTCTGGGACAAAACCCAGCACGGGCAGGCTTCTGAGGACCTGCCGCCGCAGGACGCCTAGATCGCTTTGCGTTTGATTTGGATCGAAATACGCTGCCTCTCCCTACGGTCGAACGCGCATTTCGATAACTTTACCTGAGAAAAACGCAAAACGCTTTAGCCGTCGCGCCGGATCGCATCTTGCTTCAGCCGGGTCATGAACGCGACCGAGATATGCTCTTTCAGCGCTTTCGCCGCGCCCTCTTCGTCGCGCGCAGCGATGGCGTCGACGATACCCTTATGTTCGCTCTGCGCGATTTCACTGCGCCCTTGCGCCGCCAGAGACGTGGTCGCCATCAACGCCATGGTCCGATGCACAAGGTCCAGTTGTTGCACCAGATAGCGGTTGTGCGACGCCAAATGGATCTGCTCATGAAACCGTCGATTCGCCCGCGACAACGCCGCCGGATCATCGACCAGCGCATCATCCTCGGCGACCATCTCCTGCAACACGCGAATTTCTTCCTCGGTCGCATGTTTAGCAGCGAGGCTTGCGGCCAGCCCCTCCAACTCGCGCCGCACGATGTAAAGTTCGGCCATTTGGTTGTGGTTCAGGGAAGCCACGATCAGCGATCGCCCGTCCCGTTCAAGCAGAGACTGCGTTTCCAGACGTTGCAACGCCTCGCGAATGGGGGTGCGTGATACGCCGAACCGTTCGGCCAACTCGCTTTCGACCAGACGATCTCCGGGCTTGTAGATACCGACATCAATGGCGTCGAGTATTAGCGTATACGCGTCTTTGCTGGGGTGTCTGGATTGGGGCATGGGGCGATTGGTCTCCTCGTTCGGACCTGTCTATCCGTCCTGACCGTCTGCAATCAAGTGCGGCATTGAAAACCCTCCCGCAGCGCCCTACACCCAAGGCATGGTTAAACCGTCCTTCAGCCACGTCACGCAATGGGTGTTCGATCTGGACAACACCCTCTACCCGCCACAGATGCGCCTGTTCGATCAGATCGAGGTGTTGATGACGGATTACGTCGTGCAAGCCATCGGCGTCGACCGGGCCGAGGCTGACCGTCTGCGCGGGCACTACTGGCGTGAATACGGAACCACTCTGGCTGGTTTAATGGCCGAGCATGATCTGGACCCCGACCCTTACCTGCATGCGGTTCACCAAGTCGACTTGAGCCATATGGACCCAGACACCGAACTGGCTGACCACATACGCGCCCTGCCCGGTCGCCGCATCGTCTACACCAATGGCAGCGCCCCTTATGCCGAGCGTGTCCTTGAAGCGCGTGGGCTGACCGGTCTGTTTGATGCCATCTACGGGGTCGAGCATGCCGGATATCGGCCTAAACCCGAAAAGGCCGCGTTCGAGGCAATCTTTACACAGGACGGGATCACAGCGGAGACGGCCGCGATGTTCGAAGACGACCCGCGAAATCTGGCTGCCCCACATGAGATGGGAATGCGCACGGTTCACGTCGCACCCGACCCGCATGATGCCGATCATATCCACCATCATACCGACGATCTGACCGCCTTCCTCGCCCGCCTGCGATAGGCTGTCACACTGCGACGATCTGTATATTCTGCAGCTGCAAAATCATCCCTATATGCCGGTCTGCGACGAACAGAACGGAGACCCTGATGACCGCGACAATGATGCCGCAGCGCCTGCCGATTTGGCAGCGCCTTCTCTTTGCAATTCCCCTCTTTGGCTGGATGGCCCGCGACGTGGCCGATGGCCGCCCCGAGGACCTGGGCTATACCGCCGCTGCGATTGTGAGCATGTGGGGCTGTTCGGCATTGCTGTTTGGACTGCCGGGCCTATACATCCCTGCACTGATGATGGTTCCGGTGATGTTTCTGGTCCTCATCCTGATTTCGCGGGGCTGACACGCGGGACAGGATGTCGCTTGGCGCAGGGGCATGAACCGAACTAGGTTTTGCCGGGAACGGAGAATGCGCCATGACTGACAGCTGTGATATCCTGATTTCCGGCGGCGGCATCGCCGGGCTGACCGCTGCCGCCGCATTCGGCGCCGCTGGGTATAAAGTGGTATGCGTAGACCCAACACCGCCAATCACCGAACGCGACGTGGATGGCTCCGACCTGCGGACCACCGCGTTTCTGCAACCCTCCCGCATTTTGCTGGAACAATGCGGATTGTGGGACCGGCTGGACAGCCACGCCGCACCGCTGCAAGTTATGCGGATCGTTGACGCGGGCGGCGACGTTCCCGAACCGCGCGTCGTGCGGGACTTCAACGCCTCGGACATTTCCGAGCAACCTTTTGGCTGGAACCTGCCTAACTGGCTGCTGCGGCGCGAGATGGTTGCGCGCCTGTCCGAGCTGCCCAATGTCGATTTCCGACCCGGCACAGCGACGGTCAGCTTGTTCACACGCACCGCCGAGGCCCGAGTAGGGCTGAGCGACGGCAGCCGCATCCGCTGCAAGTTGGTGATCGCCGCGGACGGGCGCGACTCACCGATGCGTGAAGCCGCCGGGATTTCCGTTCACACCACGCGTTACGGCCAAAAGGCCCTGGCCTTTGCGGTGACACACCCCATTGCGCATGAGAATATCTCGACCGAGATCCACCGCTCTGGCGGGCCATTCACCTTGGTGCCCTTGCCCGATTGGCAGGGTCAGCCATCGTCGGCCATTGTCTGGATGGAGCGCGGTCCGCGCGCGGTCGAACTGCTGAACCTCGACGCCGAGGCCTTCGAGGTCGCGATGACTGAACGCTCCTGCGGGTTGTTTGGACCTTTGAAGCTGGCCTCACGCCGCACGATCTGGCCGATCATCAGCCAATCCGCCGAACGGTTGTCGGGTGAACGTATTGCCCTGATGGCCGAAGCCGCCCACGTCGTGCCGCCCATCGGCGCGCAGGGTCTAAACATGTCTCTGGGCGATCTGCGAACGCTGCTGGACCTTGCACAGGCTCGGCCCGACACTCTGGGCGATGCACAGATGCTTGAGGCCTACCACAAAGCCCGCCATGCCGAGATCGAGCTGCGCGTGAAGGGGATCGACCTTCTGAACCGCACCTCAATGCTTGAGGCGCGACCCCTGAGGGATGCACGCGCCATGGGCCTCAACGCGCTTTATTCCATGGCGCCGGTACGCAAGACGTTGATGCAGATGGGCCTCGGTATGCGCTGAGGCCCAAGTGGCTTACAGAACCTGATCCAACACGCGCTTCAAACGCGCAATCGTACCATCAACGTCATAGAGCTTGTCGAGACCGAACAGACCCAGCCGGAAGGTGCTGAAACCAGCAGGCTCATCACATTGCAGAGGCACGCCAGCCGCGATCTGCATTCCCAACGCGGCGAATTTCTTGCCATTCTGAATCTCGGGATCGGCGGTGTAGCTGACCACAACGCCCGGAGCGCCAAAGCCCTCGGCCGCGACCGAAACGATGCCCTTGTCCTTCAGCATCGCGCGCACGCCATTGCCCAAGGCCCACTGCGCCTCGCGCAGTTTTTCAAAGCCGTAGTCCTGTGTCTCGGCCATCGTATCGCGGAATGCGCGCAGCGCGTCGGTTGGCATGGTCGCGTGATAGGCATGACCGCCGTCCTCATAGGCCTGCATGATTTGCCGCCACTTCTTGAGGTCAATGGCAAAGCTGTCGGACTGAGTGTCCTGCAACCGCGCCTCGGCCCGTTCGGACAGCATGACAAGACCGGCACAAGGCGACGCGCTCCACCCCTTCTGCGGGGCCGAGATCAGAACATCGACGCCGGTAGCCTTCATGTCGACCCACACGCAGCCGGACGCGATGCAATCCAGAACCATCAGCGCGCCGACCTCATGCGCGGCTGCGGCCATGGCCGAGACATAGTCATCCGGAAGAATCACCCCGGCCGAGGTTTCCACATGCGGCGCAAACACCACATCCGGGCGCTGCTCGCGGATCGCCGCAACCACATCGTCAATTGGTGCGGGCGCAAAAGGCGAAGGACTGTCATTACCGGTCTCACGCGCCTTCATCACCGTGACCGATCCGGTCAGAGCGCCGTTTTCGATAATCTGGCTCCAACGGTAGGAAAACCACCCATTGCGCACCACCAAGACATTGGCATCACGGGCAAATTGACGGGCCACGGCCTCCATCCCATAGGTGCCACCACCGGGGATGATGGCAATGCCATCCGCATTGTAGACCTGTTTCAGCATGCCCGAGATATCGCGCATCACCAGCTGAAAGCTGGCAGACATGTGATTCAGGGATCGGTCCGTGAACACAACCGAAAATTCTTCGAGGCCATTTGGGTCGATGGAATTCAGCAAGGCGGGCATTTGATGTCCTTTCAATCAGTGTTGACGGCACCTTCAACACATTATCATTGCGGGTAAAGCGCATTTCCGACGAAAAGGTGACGCAAAGTCATCTTTGTTTTTCAGTAAAAATTAACCCTCATACGCGCCAATATTTTAGTATTGACGCCAACTAGTATCACATACCCTTTACACTTCTGCGTGCTTCTGCCCAGATGCATACACTTTTAAAACGAAGGGAAATTAGAACCCGTGACTGCAAATAAGCGGATCAGCTTTCAGAGTGTTCGAGATGAGGTAAAACGCAGGATCGAAAGCCGAATTTGGCCTCAGGGATCATTGCTGCCGACCGAGACCCAGCTGGCGGAAGAATTCAATTGCGCCCGCGCGACCGTTAACCGCGCCCTGCGCGAACTGGCTGATCAGGGGGTCGTCGAACGCAAACGCAAAAGCGGAACACGCGTCAAGAAAGAGCCCAGCAAACATGCTAAGCTGGAGTTTTCGTTGACACGTCAGGTGGTTGAAAACCAGAACGCGGCGTATCGCTATGCTCTGGTCGAGCGCAACATTGTCACCAGCCCCGGCTGGCTGGCATCGCAGCTCAGCGTGGCGCCAGACGCGCGCATCCTGCACGTCATTTGCATGCACTACGCCGACAACAGGCCATTTCAATTGGAAGAGCGCTGGATCAACCTTGATACTGTCCCCGAAGTCGAGCAGGCCGACCTGAGCGATAATGGCCCACATGAATGGCTACTGAATGCAGCGCCGTTCACCGATGCCGAGGTCGCCTTTTGCGCCGTGTCGGCCGACAGCCGGTTGGCCGAGTTCATGGGTACCACCGCAGGCACGTCGATGATTCGATTGGAGCGCACAACCTGGAAGGATGAAAAGCCCCTGACCTTTGCGCGGATGACGCATCATCCGGGCTTCTGCATTCGCACCAAGTACTGATCCGGTTCAACCAATTGGTCCGGGCAACCGTTCTTCGCTGAGCAAGACATTTGCCTCCACATCGCCGGCACCGGGAAGGGTCATGATCCGCCGCCGCAGGACCCGTTCGAAATCCGACAGATCTCGCGCCACCACGCGCAGGCGGTAATCGTATAACCCCAGAACATGCTCGACGGTCTGTACCTCGGGGATGGCGCTGACGGCGCGCTCGAAATCCTCAAGACTCACCTGCCCCTTGCGCGCCAGTTTAACTCCTAGGAAGACGGTGACACCAAACCCCAAAGCCTCGGCGTTCAGGCGTAGACGACGGCCCTTTATTACGCCCGCCTCTTCCAACCGGCGAATGCGCCGCCATGTGGCGGGTTGCGACAGGTCCAGTCGACGCCCAAGCGCACCGGCGCTTTGGGTTGCGTCCTGCACCAGTGCGCGGAGAATCTTGCGGTCGATCTCATCCAGCTCGATCATACTGGCAGTACCTCATCCCGTTTGACGCGCGCGATGTGCATCAAGGCCTCGATATCGGCGATATGCGGTAGGGTCAGAATGCGGTCCCGATAGACCTGCTGATAGTGGGCCATGTCCCGCGCTAGTACCGAAAGGCGCACATCCACGCGGCCAAGGAAGGTCTGAATTTCGATCACCTCAGCAACCTCGCGCGCGGCCGCGGTGAATTCGTCAAACGCCCGAGCCTGCGTCTTGTCCAGCGTGATCCGCAACGAGACCTCAACCGCGTAGCCCAAGGCGGCCCAGTCGATCACGGCCTCTTGGCCTTCGATCACCCCTGCCGCCTGCATCTTTTCTATACGCCTCCAGCAAACACCCGAACTGATACGGCACCGTTCAGCAAGTTCTGCCGTTGTCAGGCTTGGGTCCGACTGGAAATGGCGCAGTATCCGCCGATCAACATCATCAAGCATGATTTTTTCACGTTTCCAAAATTCAGAGAATTATTCTTCATCTTTTTTACAAATACTCAATCTCAACCCTATCGCCAACACCAAAGGCTCAGGCTAAAAGCACAGCAATCGAAACAGAAAGGACCAGCAAAATGCGCGTCTACTACGATCGCGATTGCGACATCAACCTGATCAAAGACAAAAAAGTGGCCATCCTGGGCTATGGCTCGCAAGGCCACGCGCACGCGCTGAACTTGCGCGACTCGGGTGCGAAGAACCTGGTCGTCGCCCTGCGCGAAGGTTCGCCCTCGGCCAAGAAAGCCGAAGCTGAAGGCCTGACGGTCATGGGTATCGCCGAAGCGGCAGCATGGTGCGACGTCATCATGTTCACCATGCCCGACGAACTGCAGGCTGAAACCTACAAGAAATACGTGCATGACAACATCAAGCCGGGCTCGGCCATTGCCTTCGCGCACGGCCTGAACGTCCATTTCGGCCTGATCGAGCCTAAAGAAGGCGTCGATGTCATCATGATGGCCCCCAAAGGCCCCGGCCACACCGTGCGTGGCGAATACACCAAAGGTGGCGGCGTGCCTTGCCTTGTTGCCGTCAACAACGACGCAACCGGCAAAGCACTGGAAATCGGCCTGTCCTATTGCTCGGCCATCGGTGGCGGCCGTTCGGGCATCATCGAGACCAACTTCCGTGAAGAATGCGAAACCGACCTGTTCGGCGAGCAGGCCGTTCTGTGCGGTGGCCTGGTTGAGCTGATCCGCTGTGGCTTTGAAACTCTGGTCGAAGCGGGCTACGCGCCCGAGATGGCCTATTTTGAGTGTCTGCACGAAGTGAAGCTGATCGTTGACCTGATCTATGAAGGCGGCATCGCCAACATGGATTACTCGATCTCGAACACGGCCGAGTACGGCCAGTACGTCACAGGCCCGCGTATCCTGAAATACGACGAGACCAAAGCGCGTATGAAAGAGGTTCTGAACGACATCCAACAGGGTAAATTCGTTCGCGACTTCATGCTGGAAAACGCCGTTGGCCAGCCGACCATCAAAGCCTCGCGCCGCGCCAATGACGAGCACATGATCGAGGAAACCGGTGCCAAACTGCGCGCCATGATGCCCTGGATCTCGGCCGGCAAAATGGTCGACAAAGAAAAGAACTAAGCCCGGCACCCGTTGGCGAAAGGGCGGCCCATATGGCCGCCTTTTTTCATTTGAACCCGCTTAAATCTCAGCCCATAAACGCCTGACCAAAGGCGATTTTTTTACCCTAAGCAACAGGTACTAACATGGTGTCCCAGCCCACAAAACAGGATTGGATTGGCGTCTTCTCGCTTGGCCTTATCTGGGGCGGTACATTCATGGTCGTGGCCATGGCGCTTGAGGGGTATGGCCCAATCACGGTTGCAACGTCTCGCACTACGCTTGGCGCTTTGACACTGCTCTTGCTGATGCGGATCACCGGACGCCGGTTTCCAACGCTCACCCCGACACTCAGCGGCTCAATCATCCTGATCGGCGTGCTGTCCACGGCAATACCATTCATGCTGCTCAGTTGGGGACAGCAATTTGTGCCGTCGGCCTTTGCGGGCCTGTCTATGGCGGCTATCCCCTTGATGGTGCTGCCACTGGCGCATTTCTTCTCGGACGAAGCGCTCAACCTGCGTCGATTTCTGGGGGTGTGCCTTGGGTTTTCCGGCGCATTGGTCCTGATTGGTCCGGGGCTTTTGCAACTGGGCCAAGGAACCGAGCCGCTTGCGCAAATGGCCTGCATCACGGCGGCATTGTGCTATGCGGTTTCATCCATCCTGACGCGGCGGTGCCCTCCGATTGATCCGGTTGCACTGGCCGCCCTGACCCTGCTGGTGGGCGCGGCGCTGCTGCTGCCGATCATGCTGATGACCGAGGGGTTGCCCGAATGGCAAGGCACCCGACCCACTCTGGCGCTGATCGTATTGGGCCTGGTGCCGACGGCCTTGGCGAACCTCTTGCGTGTCTCGATCACGCGCAGCGCGGGGTCGGTATTTCTGACCCTCGTGAACTATCAGGTCCCCGTCTGGTCGATGGTTTTCGGAGCTTGGATTTTGTCTGAGGCCCTGCCTCTGCGATTCTACATCGCACTGACTTTGATCCTGACGGGCATGGCCATCAGCCAGTGGTTCAGCCTGCGCAAAGCTCTGATGGGCCGCTAGGACGCCGCTGCCTCGACCTCGGCCACGATGCCATCAACCACCTGCGTCAACAGGGTGGCGTCTTCACATTCAGCCATGACACGGATCAGAGGCTCGGTCCCTGACTTGCGGATCAGCAGACGACCCTGCCCGTTCAAGCGCGCTTCGGCATCGGCAATCGCGGCTTGAACGCTGGCAACCTCAAGCGGCAGTTGACCCTGTTGATAGCGCACATTCTTCAACAGCTGAGGCACCGTTTCAAATTGCTGCGCAAGCTCAGAGGCTTTGCGTCCAGTTAGAACCATCTCCGACAGGAAATGCAGACCCGCCATCAGGCCGTCGCCGGTTGTGGCATAGTCGCTCATGACGATATGGCCGGATTGCTCGCCACCGAGGTTGAATCCGCCCTGACGCATCCGTTCCACGACATAGCGATCGCCAACTGCCGTCCGCTCCAGCCGCAGGCCTTGCCCTTGCAGGTGCCGCTCCAACCCGAGGTTGGACATGACCGTCGCCACTAAAGCACCGCCACGCAGCTGTTCGGCGCGGGCCCACGCCCCGGCTAACAAAGCCATCAGCTGATCGCCATCGGCAACATTGCCGTTTTCGTCAATCATGACGACCCGATCCGCGTCGCCATCGAGGCAGATACCAACATCCGCGCCATGTGAAACAACGGTTTCCGCAGCCACGCGCGGTTTGGTCGAACCACATTCGAGATTGATGTTCTTGCCGTTCGGCGACACGCCCATTGGGATGACTTCGGCACCAAGCTCCCACAGGACTTCAGGCGCCGTTCGGTGGGCCGCACCATTGGCGCAGTCGATCACCACTTTCAAACCATCCAGACGCACATCGCGCGGAAGCGAGGATTTGACCCGCTCGCCATAGCGGAACCGCGCGTCATCAACCCGACGGGCACGCCCGATATTCTGCGCCTGAGCGGGGCTGACGCCTTCTTCGATCAAACGCTCAATCTCAAGCTCGGCCTGATCTGAGAGTTTATATCCGTCAGGCCCGAAGAACTTTATACCATTATCTTCCGCTGGATTGTGGCTGGCCGAAATCATAACGCCCAGATCCGCGCGCATGGATTGGGTCATCAGCCCGACCGCAGGGGTCGGCACCGGACCCAGCAGCAATACGTTCATGCCAGTCGAAGTCAAACCCGCCGTCAGCGCGTTTTCCAGCATATAGCCGGACAGGCGCGTATCCTTGCCGATGACCACGCGGTGAACTCCGGTCGTGTCGCGCCGGAAATAGCGCCCGACCGCCGCACCTATGCGCAAGGCCATTTCTGCTGTCATCGGATGCGTATTGGCTGTGCCTCGCACACCGTCAGTTCCGAACAGCTTGCGCATAGTCGACTCTCCGTAAATTCTGCTTGTGACCGGATTAACGGACGGCAGCCCATAGGCGCAAGGCCTGAGCGGTCTCGGCCACGTCATGGACCCGAATGATCTGCACGCCCTGGGACAATCCGTCCAGAGCAACCGCGATTGATCCCGGCGCGCGTGCGGTTTTTCGCGGCTCCTGCCCGATGGAGCCGATAAAGCCCTTGCGCGAGACACCCAGTAGAATCGGGCAGCCTAGACCATGGAACAGGCTTAGGTTACGTAGCAGGGCCAGATTGTGCTCCTCGGTTTTGCCGAAACCGATGCCGGGATCGACGATAATCAGATCTCTGTTCAGGCCTAACGCCTCGAGCCGTTCAATCTGACCGGCCAGGAAATCGTAGACATCCAGCACGACGTTTTCATAGACCGGATTGTCCTGCATGGTCGCGGGATCGCCCTGCATATGCATGACACACACAGGCGCGCCCAGCCCTGCGCAGAATGGCGCAAGCTCCGGGTCGAAGGTGAAGCCCGAGACATCATTGACCAGCCCCGCCCCGGCCTCGCAAGCCGCTTTGGCCACAACGGCCTTGCGGGTGTCGATTGAGATCAAAGCATTCGTTTCAGCCCGGATCGCTTCGATCACCGGGCGGGTCCGGGCGATCTCTTGGTCTGCTGGGACTAAATCTGCACCAGGACGCGTAGATTCTCCGCCGATATCCAGAATCGTGGCGCCGTGTGAGACCATCTCAAGGGCTCCGGCCTGCGCGGCCTCGATCGAGCTGTGGATGCCACCGTCCGAGAAGCTGTCAGGCGTTGCGTTCAGGATACCCATTATATGAGGGCGCGCCATATCCAAACCGGACAGCGCCGCGCGCGGTCGGCTGAGGCGCTGTAGCACATCCGCGGGGATATCCGCTGCAGCTACGACCTGAGACGCTCCATCGCGCGAAAGCGCTTCGGCATGAGTGAACCAGAGCGACTGTCCGGCCATAGGCACGGCGTCATCGGGACGAGCCGTACCGTGCTGGACCAGCGGTCGGTAGTAGCGGCTCACAATTGTGCCTGATCAATGGCCACAGCACGCAGCGGCGTTTTCGGCTCTTTCGGCAAGGCGCCTCCGATCACCATCATCTCGCTGGCCTCAAAGGTGGCGGCAAACCATGCCGCCAGCGCAACTGCGTCGGAGGGCGCGGCAGAGGGGCCGTCGACAGCATCCAGAACGATCTTTGACGGGGCCCAGACGCAAATCTGGCCGTTCTTCATCGCCCAATCCAGCTCGGTCCGGGTCGACACAACCACGCAGCGATGATCGCACGCGGCCAGAACCCACGCGTTCTGTTCGATCGACAAAAGGTCGATGCGGCGCTGGGTCATAGCGTGACCCGTCTGCGGTACTGGAAGGTCCGAGGCCCCGACACACAGGATCAAGGGACGCTGACGGTTTTCCAACTGATCGATCCAGCCGGTCAGATTGTCCGACGCCATCGCCTCATTCGATAGATAAACAAGACGTGGATGAGGGCGTTCCTCTTCGACGACGTCGTGATGCACAGCGTCCTTGCCGCGCACGATCTCGACCCCAAGCGCACCGGGGCCACGATCAAGCTTTTCGATCCGGACAAAAACGCGAACCGCTTGCGGCTCCAGCAGGATACGTTCGGCCACACGTTCAGCCAGCGTTTCCAACAGGTTCAGACGCTCGGCCGCCAGTTCATAAGCAATCGCCTCGGTCACGCGGTCATAGGACAGGATACGATCCACATCATCGTCAATATCCGAGGTCAGCGGACGCACCTCAACCACGATATTAAAGCAGATACGCTGGGTTGTGCCGCGTTCGGCCTGAAAGGCACCGATCTCAACCTCGACAGTATGATCACGGAGCGAGATGCGATCCAAAGGCCCTCTGGGCGAGGTCGCCTCGGACCGTTCAGAGGGGTGCGCAAAAGCGAGGCGGATTTCAGAACTCATGGGTCAGGCCTTCTTGGGCTCGGTGAAACTTTCGCCCAGTTTAGGCGTTTCGAGGGCCTATAGCATTCATACAAACGCCATTCCAACCGCTGATTTCGACGCTTTTTCTGCGTGCAATGGTATACGCTGCGCCTTGAATTCAAGACGCAGCGCTAGACCTGCCTCAGTTGCTCGCAGTGCGGTAATTGTGACGGTAGAAGATGTGAACACCAATCTTCGCCGTCTGTTTATAAACCCGCGCCCAGGACGGGCGAACCGCAGTGGTATGATAGTGGGTCGCCCCTTCGGTCAGCTCTTTGGCAACGCCATCCATCGCCGCGCGGGCGACTTTCGAGACACGCTCAAAGGCTTTCTTCTCGTGGATCACTTCCTTGCGGCCATCACATGTATAGGTGAACTGGCACTGGTACTTTTTACCGGTCCCCTGACGGATCACACCGCAAAGGCTGTCGGGAAAGCGGCTGCTCTTGACCCGGTTCAGGATAACCTCGGCCACTGCAAACTGCCCGCGCACGCTTTCGCCGCGGGCTTCAAAATACAGCGCCTCTGACAGGCATTTCCAGTTTTCATCTCCAGACGCTTTGGGCTGTTGGTCCAGCCAATCCTTAGAATAGGATACTTTGATCGGTTCCACCACTTTGCGCGGCTGGAACAATTTTAGATAATCCCGAAAGCTCTGACCCGGCAATTCACTGCGGGTAACTAGTTCTTTCTTATTGGCATCCGTAGCTTCCCTCTCAGCGTAGGACGCACTCGGCAGCACGGTTGCCGCCAATGTGGCAACAGCCATTATGTAACGTAGCATCAGATAACCTCGCACAGGCACTTCACGCGCCAAACCCTCCCCCGGCGGGCGCGACGAGGCATTTAGCGCAGTCTTGCGCAAAGGTCCAGATCAGAGACAAATACAAGTGGAAATTCGCTCGTGGAGAAAAACAATTCCGCCACAAGTTCGCTTATTGACCACTAATCATTGGGTTTCAGGCTGCTGTCAACCCCCAAGTCTGGACGAAATCGCCAGTTGAGCGGCAGCCAGCCGAGCGACCGGTACCCGGAACGGAGAACAGGACACATAGTCAAAGCCAAGATCGCGGCAAATGGCGATTGATTCGGGGTTTCCGCCGTGTTCTCCGCAGACTGAAAGGGTCACATCGGGCTGTGCCGCGCGCCCTCTCTCGGACCCGAGCTTGAGCAATTCGCCAACCCCGTCGGCGTCCAGAACATGGAACGGGTCCTCTGTGAACACCCCCTGCCGGACATAGGCCGACATGAAACGCCCCGCGTCGTCGCGTGAAAGACCATAGGTCATCTGGGTCAGGTCGTTGGTTCCGAAGCTTAAAAACGCGGTGTTTGGCGCAATCTCTTCGGCGCGCAGGCAAGCGCGTGGTGTTTCGACCATCACACCGAGGCGGTATTCGAACTCCTGCCCCTTTTCGGCAGCGACAGCGGCCGCCACCGAGTCGATGCGGGATTTGACCAACTCGACCTCTCGCTTGGCCGAAACCAGAGGGATCATCACCTCAGGCACGACCGGTGCGCCGTTCTTCCGCGCCTCCAGCGTGGCTTCAAAGATCGCGCGAGCCTGCATGTCGTAGATTTCAGGCACTGTAACGCCAAGACGAACCCCGCGCAGGCCCAGCATCGGGTTGTATTCGGTCATTGCGGAGACACGACGCTCCACATCCGAGACAGGCAGATCCAGAGCTTCGGCCAGTTCGCGCTGGCCGCCGCGGGTGGTGGGCAGGAATTCGTGCAGCGGCGGGTCAAACAGGCGAATACAGACCGGTTGCCCCTCCATGATGCGGAAAAGCTGCACAAAGTCGTCGCGCTGCATAGGCAGCAAACGCTCCAACACGGCGGCACGACCCGAGGAGGTCTGCGCAAAGATCATCTCGCGCATCACGATCAGGCGGCCGGGGTCAAAGAACATATGCTCGGTCCGGCACAGGCCGATGCCCTGCGCCTGAAAATTGCGCGCAGTCTGCGCATCCGCAGGGGTATCGGCATTGGCGCGGATTTCGATATCCCGCTCGGCATCCGCCCAGCCCATGAGTGTCTGGAAGCAGTCGTCCAGCGCGGCCTCAAGCATCTCGGGCTGCCCCGCCAGAACCTGACCCGAGCTTCCGTCGATCGTCAGAACGTCTCCGGTCTTGAACACTCGCCCATCCGGGGTCGTCAGCATTTTCTTCTTGGTCTGGAACCGCATTTCAGAGGCACCGACGATGCAAGGCAGACCCAAACCCCGCCCGATCACGGCGGCATGGCTGGTCATCCCTCCCTTTTCGGTCAGAACGGCAACGGCGGCATGCATGCCCCGAACATCCTCGGGCGAGGTTTCGCGGCGTACAAGAACACAGGCTTCGCCCCGCGCGGCGCTGGCTTGCGCCTCGGCGGCCGTAAACACGATCTTGCCGGTCGACGCCCCCGGACTTGCGCCAATCGCGGTGGTCAGTACATCCCGCTCTGCCTCGGGGTGGACCTGCCGGTGCAACAGTTCGTTCAGTGCATGAGGGTCCACGCGCATCACCGCCTCTTGTGGCGGGATGATACCGTCTTCAGCCAGCCGCACCGCAATCCGCATCGCCGCGCGCGAGGTCCGCTGAACGCGCACGCCGTCCAGAATATGCACATTGCCGTTCTGGATCACGAATTCGACCTGCATTTCCTCGCGCAGCTTCTCGCGCATCAAAGCGGCCTGAGCTTTCAGATCGGCAAATGCGTTGGGCGCCACTTCTTCCAGAGACGGTCCCCGCGGGTCTTTCTCAAGATACAGCGCCGAGACGTCTTCGCCCAACGCATCCCGCCCCTGACTCTGGCTCAGGTACCGGCCAGTGATCTGAGGCATCCCGGTTGTCGGATCCACCAACTGCAACACACCCGATCCGCATTCGCCCTGTCCGACGCCCGGTATCATCTCTTGGATGACGAGCCCCAACCCCGCATCGGCCGGAGCGCCCTTGGCCTGACGTAACAGGCGCGCTGAGGTGCCATCCCACGCCCGCGCCATCGAGCGCAGAACTCCAATCAGCTGCTCACCGCGATCCTCGGGAAAAACCTCATCAGTCTCATCCTCATAGGCGTGCAGAGTACGCTTCAACCCCGCGACACCATCCTCGTCAATCTCGTCGAACACATCCGCATCCAGACGCGCCACATGGATCGCGTAGCTTTGCACAAAGCGCAGATACATGGCGGCGGCAGGCTCATCACCCATCGAGTTCGACAACTCAGCAAACCGCGCTTCGTTCATACCGATATTCAGAACCGCACCGGGGCCGCCCCAATCGGGGTCCTCGGAACTGGGACGCACACACAACAACGCCGTCGGCTCGAATTGCTCAAGGATTGCGGCCAGATCGGGGATTTGTCCCTCGGCAATGCGCTGCACCGCGTCAAAAGACAACGCGACCGTGCGCGGCACCGGCATCTCCAACCGGACCAGACGTTGCAGGCACTTTGCCCGCCCCCCATGGGTGTGCGGGGCAACGGGTGCGGTGGACGTGATGAGCGTGGTATGCGGATTATTCTGCACTGCGGCACCTTTTGGTTTCACCGCAGCATAGGCCCCTGCGCCCGTCACGCAAGGGTGATCTGGGCGCGCAAATCCGCGCGCCCGGACCTTTAGCCTTCGATCTTGGTCAGATCGGCAACGCTGGAACAGACCGAGCGGATCTGGCTGAGCAAGTTCAGACGGTTGCGACGCAGGATGTCATTGTCGGTGTTAACCTGCACATCCTCAAAGAACGCATCGACCGGCCCGCGCAGCGCGGCCATGGCCGCCATGGCGGTCGGGAAATCCTCGGCCTTGAGCGCCGGATCAATCTGAGCCTGCGCCGCATCCAGTGCCGCAAACAGAGCTTTTTCGCTGTCGGTCTCGGCGAATTTCACATCCGCACCGTAGGAGTATTCGACCCCGTCCTTCTCTTCGGCCTGCGTCAGGATGTTGTTGGCCCGCTTGAACCCCTGCACGAGGTTTTCCCCATCCTCGGTCGCGATCACCGCGTTCAGAGCACGGGCGCGTTTGACCAGCAAGTTGAGATCGTCATTGCCGTCCATCGCAATACAGGCGTCGATGATGTCGTGTCGGATGCCCTCGTCGCGGAGGAAGACTTTGAGACGGTCGTGGAAGAACGACAGAAGATCGTCAGATGCGTCTGGGACCTTTTTCTCAAGTTCAAGAAAAGCTGCCGCAGGCAAATCATCTATTTTGTCTCGCACGGTCTGAAACGCAGCGCCAAAGACACCTCGTTCTGCGATTTCTTCTAACAGATCAAGAACATTGGCTTCCGGCAGCGCCTCATTGATTGCGCTTTCTGCTCGTATCAGTTGGCTGTCAAAGAACCGATCCAAAGACAGCCGCAGATCGTTTTCGAGTATCAATCGAGTCACACCCAATGCAGCACGACGCAGGGCAAACGGGTCTTTTGAACCGGTGGGCTTCTCATCAATCGCCCAAAATCCTGTCAGCGTGTCCAGCTTGTCGGCCAGTGCCACTGTCACCGAGAGCGGCGCGGTCGGCACGTCATCTGACGGACCAAGCGGCGAGTAGTGGTCCTGTGCCACGGCGGCCACGGCAGCGTCCTCGCCTGCGGATTCGATGTAATAGCGGCCCATAAGCCCCTGAAGCTCAGGGAATTCATAGACCATCTCGGAGCTCAGATCGGCCTTGGCCAGACGCGCGGCTTTTTCGGTCTGATCTGCATCCGCTCTGGTCACCGGCGTCAGTTCGCGGGCCAGCGCGGCGATGCGGTCGATGCGTTCGGCCTGCGTGCCCAGTTTGTTGTGGAAGGTCACGTTTTCCAGCGCGCGGGTCCATTGGGCGATGTCCGTTTTGGCGACGCGCAAATCGTTCTCCCAGAAGAATTTCGCATCCGCCAGGCGGGCCGACAGCACCTTTTGGTTCCCTGCCAGAATGGTCGCGCCATTGTCGGCAGTTTCACGGTTGGCGACGGTGATGAACCGCTCGATCCGGCTCGTTTTGGGGTTCTTCAAGGAAAAGAACTTCTGGTGCTCTTTCATCGAGGTCTGCAACACCTCGGGCGGCAGGTCGAGGAATTCGTCGTCAATCTGCCCCATCAACACAACTGGCCATTCAACCAGACCAGCTACCTCGGCCAGCAGACCCTTGTCATCGACCACTTCCAGACCAGCGGCAAAGGCCATGTTCTGGGCATCGTTCCAGATATGCTCGGCACGTTCCTCGGGTGACAACACCACAAAGGCGCGTTTGAGTTTGGCGGCGTAATCCTCGAACGAGGTAACGGCAAAGCGGTTCGGGGCCATGAACCGGTGGCCCTCGGTCGTGTCACCGGATGTGATGCCTTCGACCTCAAGCGGGACAACCTGCGCACCCGTCTCATCGGTCAGAATGCACAGGATCGAGTGCAAAGGCCGCACCCACCGCATCGGACCGGAGCCCCAGCGCATCGACTTGGGCCATGGAAAGTTGCGGATTGTGGCTTCAAGCACCTCGGCCACAATCTCTGCCGCCGGGCGTCCGGGCTTTTCGATCTGGGCGAAATAGACCGCACCTTTGGGGGTGTCGCGTTCCTCTAGCTGGTCACGGGTCAAACCAGCGCCGCGCAAGAAGCCTTCGATCGCTTTGTCTGGCGCGCCGACCTTGGGGCCTTTGCGTTCCTCGCGGATCGTGGGGCTCTCGGTCAGCAAGCCTTCGACTGCCAAGGTCAGACGGCGCGGCGTAGTCAGGGCGGCGGCAGAGGCATAGGTCAAACCGGCCTCGACCAAACCATCGGTGATCCGCTTTTTCAGGTCTTCACCCGCGCGGGTCTGCATACGCGCGGGGATCTCCTCGGAAAACAGTTCGATCAGCAGGTCGGGCATTTTCGGTCCTTAGAAATTTACGATCGTCTGGATGACGATGGCATTGGCGATATCCACAAAGAATGCGGATACAAGGGGCAGCACGATAAAGGCAATAGGCGATGGGCCATATCGCTTGGTTACTGCGGTCATATTCGCGATAGCAGTGGGGGTTGCACCCAAAGCGAAGCCTCCAAACCCCGCAGCCAAAACCGCGGCGCGGTAGTTTGAACCCATGACAGGGAACAACACCCACAGCACAAAAACTACCGTGAAAAGGGTCTGGGCGGACATGATGACGACAATGGCCATGCCAAGCTCGGCGATGGTCCAGAGCTGAAGGCTCATCAGTGACATCGCCAGAAACGCGCCCAAGGCAAATTCCGAGATCAACGCCAGCGATGGCGTTCGCGATACCGGTGGGGCCGACGGTGCCACTAAGGCGCGCACATTGGCGATGACGATTCCCATGATCAAACATGGCACGAACAGCGGCAGCTTGAGACCGGCAGCTGAGATCGCTTCGCCCAGAGAATAACCCGCAATGATCGCGAGGTTGAGATGCAGCAAAACGCGCATGATCGACACGTGGTCGATATCGAGCGACCTGCCTTCTGTTTCGTCCGGCAATCCGACACTGGGCCCCTCGTCTGGACGGTCGGGGCTGAGATTGCGCCCTTCAACCAGCAACCGCGCAATCGGTCCACCGACCAGGGCGGCCAGAACCAAACCTAGCGTTGCAACGGCAACACCCAACTCGGTCGCGCTGTCCAACCCTGTCGCCCGCGCAACTTCGGGCGCCCATGCGATTGCGGTCCCGTGCCCGCCGATCAGCGCCGCCGAGCCGAACAGAACACCCGCCTGCGCCGGATAACCAAACATGGAAGCGCCAGCCGCACCGATCACGTTTTGCAAAACGATCGTCACAAGGGTCAGGATCAGAAGCAAAAACAGCGGCTTGCCGCCCGAAATCAGGTCCGAAAGACGTGCATTCAATCCGATCCCGGCAAAAAATACGACCAGTAGAAAATCCCGCGTACCCAGCTCGAATGCGAGTTCAAGATCGAATATCAAATACAGCGCCAGAACGGCAAACGAAGCCAGCAACCCTCCGGTCACGGGTTCGGGGATGTTGAAATTGCGAAGTGCGGCGACTTGATCATTGATCCGCGCGCCAAGCAGGTAGACGGCAAAACCTAAGGTCGCCGTCAGAAACTCAGGGATTTCGACGACGTGCTGCATGGCGGTCTCCTTACTGCTGCGGTCTGGGTGGGCATTCCTCGCCGACCACGGTGCCATCATAGGCTTTTTCACCGCAATTGTTCAGAGAATGCCAGACAAAGCCACGCCCATCCTCAGCAATCACAACAATGCGGTCCACCCCGTAGTGGATATTCTTCGCGCTCATGTAGGCCTGCGCCTGCCCCGTCTTCAACGCATCGGCTATAGCGACCGCATCATAGCAGTCGAACCAACCCGGAGCGGTCAAGGGCTCTGCATTCTCGACCGTTGTGAAACCCGACAATTGTTCCTTGGAGAGATCCGTGTTGAAGCAGGCCCGGTACCGGATCGGAGAGCTGTCTGCATCAATCGCCTGAAACAACGAATAGGCAATCGGCTGAGGAGTCTCACCGCCCACGGACAAGAGGGCGACGTCCTGTCCGGGCATGGGTTCGACCTCATAATAAAAGCCGTAGACTTGCAGGTAATACATGCCCGCCCCGGCAAGCACGGCCGAAAGCCCCAGAATGATCGCAAGCAATTTTCCCGTCATTGTCTTAGGCTGCCTCTTTCAAGTTCCTGAAAAATGGGACAGGTTTCGGGTGGAAACTGGAAACCACAAGGGTGTTTTCATGGAATCGACCCTCGCCGTTGGGTTCTTTGGTGCGCTGTTTGCGATCATGAACCCGATCACCAACCTGCCTGTGTTCCTGAGTGTTACGCAGGACCTGCCCCCTGCGGATCAACGTAAAGTCGCAGTTAAAACCGCGCTCTACTGCCTGGTCCTGGGCGGCGCGTTCGCAGCCATTGGGAGTCAGACGCTGAGCTTGTTCGGAATCAGCGTGGACCATCTGCGTGTCGCCGGAGGGTTGGTCGTGCTCATGATCGGCCTGAATATGCTGAACGGCAACGAAAGCACCTCGCATCACGGGACGGACGGAGAAAAAGAGGCCTATCCTGCGCCTGACACAGTCGCGTTCTATCCGCTGGCCTTTCCCATTCTGGTTGGCCCGGGCACGATCACGACCCTGATCCTGTACGCGCATCACGTCAACAAGCCGCTTGAAGCTGTTGTTTTCGCGGGTGTATTCTTGACCGTCGTCGCCTTGCTTCTGGTCACCTTCTGGAATGCCCCATGGCTGTCCAAACGTCTTTCGAGCAACGCACGCGTCATCATGAGCCGCTTCATGGGTATGATCCTGTCGGCCATCGCCATCGGCATGATTTCTGACGGCCTCAAGGCATTGCTGCCCGGATTGGCCTGAACGCTGCATCAGGCCTCGTACCCGGCGGCCTCGGTCAGGACAAACGCATCAGCGCATTGCTTGGCCAGCGCTCGGACACGGCCGATATAGGCCTGCCGTTCGGTCACCGAGATCACCCCGCGCGCGTCCAGGAGGTTGAAGATGTGGCTGGCCTTAATGCACTGATCATAGGCCGGGTGCGCCATCACGATGCGTTTGCCGGTTTTCGGATCATCATGCTGTTGCGCCAGAATGGTGGCGCATTCGGCCTCAGCTTCTTCGAAATGACGCAGCAGAACCTCAGTGTTGGCCACATCAAAGTTCCAACGGGCGTATTCCTCTTCGGTCTGCTTGAAGATGTCACCGTATGTGAGCGGGCTGGGGGACTGAGGATCGTTGAACGGCATATCCATCACATGGTCGATGCCCAACACATACATCGCCAGACGCTCCAATCCATAGGTCAGTTCACCTGAGACCGGCGTGCAATCATGACCACCGACCTGCTGAAAATAGGTGAACTGGCTGACTTCCATACCGTCGCACCAGACCTCCCATCCAAGACCCCATGCCCCAAGGGTCGGGCTTTCCCAGTCGTCCTCGACAAAACGGATGTCGTGCAGCTCCATGTCGATGCCGATAGCCTCGAGGCTGCCCAGATACAGCTCTTGCAGGTCCGGCGGGCTGGGTTTGATAAGAACCTGATACTGATAGTAGTGCTGCAGACGGTTCGGGTTCTCACCATAGCGCCCGTCGGTCGGACGACGCGAGGGTTGGACATAGGCCGCGGCCCATGCCTTGGACCCGAGCGCCCGCAGGGTTGTCGCCGGGTGGAACGTCCCAGCGCCCACCTCCATGTCATAAGGCTGCAGAATCGCACAGCCTTTCGAGGCCCAATAGGTCTGAAGCCGCAGGATGATCTCCTGAAAAGAACGAGGTGCGCTGGACTGATCGGTCATGACATTCCCTTTGGGCGCGCCTGCGCCCGGTTCCGATGGGTTTGGCCCTTCCTATGCAAGGGGCCGAGGGGCGTCAACGGGCCAATGGGTCCTTGCTGTATCTGCGCTGCCACACCGCAAATTCCCCGCATTCCCACCATGGCTTTCGCCACCCGAAATCGGGTATTCTGAGCAAAAGCATCAAAACTGCATAAACGGGCAGAAAATGACACGAGTATTTACGGCAATTCTATTGTTTCTTTTAGTTGGCCTACGCGCCGCAACCGCCCAGCAAGATCAGGGCGTCTGGGTTCAGGTCGAGGCGCAGCCATCCCTGCGTGAGGCACAGGATCGTGCGCAGGATTACGCCCGCGCACTGCCTGACGTGAACGGCTTTCGCCTAAACAGCGGTTGGTACGCCATTGTGATCGGCCCCTATCTGCGCAGCGACGCAGAACAGGTGCTGCGGGTTTACCGCTCTGAGGGACAAATCCCGCGCGACAGCTTCATTACTTTCTCAAGTTCCTTGGGCCAGCAGTACTGGCCGATCGGGGCAAATGTGTTGAACCGGGGCACCGTTGTCCCGCCGTTAGAACCCGAACAACCCACCATCGACACGCTGTCCGACGCAACCCCGCAGCCTTCGGATGAAACCCGTGCCCAGGCGTTGCAATCCGAACGTTTACTCACGTCGCAGGAACGCAGGGACCTGCAGACTGCACTTCAGGCTGCCGGCTTCTACAACTCGACCATCGACGGAGCCTTCGGCCAAGGTACACGCCGGTCGATGGCTGACTGGCAGAGCTTCAACGGATATGAGGCAACCGGCGTTCTGACCACTGTCCAACGCGCCGCATTGATTGAAGACTATAACGCGCCGCTGATCAGCGTTGGAATGAAGCGATACACCGACGGTCAGGCCGGGATCTCGGTTGATCTGCCGCTGGGAGCCATCGCCTTTGACCGCTATGAGGCCCCTTTCGCGCATTTCAAAAGCACCTCTGACCTGAACGCACAGGCGCTGCTGATCAGTCAGGAGGGCGGCAAATCCACGCTGCGCGCGCTTTATGAGGTGATGCAGTCGCTGGAAATCGTGCCGCTGGTCGGCCTGCGAGAGCTGCGCGGTGATCGCTTTACTCTTGAAGGGCGCGGCAAAGGCATCGTCTCTTATACCGAAGCGGCGCTGAAGGATGGCAAGATCAAAGGCTTCACGCTGGTCTGGCCCGAGGGCGATGAGGCCCGCCGCGCCCGCGTTCTGGCCGCGATGAAGGCCAGCTTTGCCACCACGGATGCGGTTCTGGATTCAAGCGCAGGCGCAGATGCTGAGCAACGCGTCGATCTGGTCTCGGGTCTTCAGGTTCGCAAACCGCGCCTGTCTCGTTCGGGCTTCTTTGCGGATGCGTCCGGCACTGTTCTGACCGTATCCGAGGCCGCCGACAGCTGCAGCCGTGTCACGCTGGACGGTGATCAGGAGCTTCAGGTGGCCTGGACGGATGCCGTTCTGGGCGTCTCTGTCCTGCGCCCGCGCAAGTCTTTGGCCCCGATCAACGTAGCCGAGTTCCGCTCAGACCAGCCGCGTATTCAGTCCGAGGTCGCGGTCTCCGGGTTCTCTTACGAAGGGGCTTTGGGGGCGCCTACCCTGACCTTCGGCCAAATCGCAGACGTGCGCGGCCTAAATGGTGAAACCGGTGTAAAGCGCCTCGCTTTGGCCGCCCAGCCGGGCGATGCCGGTGGTCCGGTCTTTGACTACAGTGGTAGCGTCGTCGGCATGCTGCTGCCCTCCCCGTCCGAGGGCCGCACCCTGCCCCGCTCGGTCAGCCTGGCGGTTTCGACCCAAGGGCTGAATGATGTCCTGTCGCAAGCGGGCATCTCGGGCCAAGCGGCGCAAGAGACGGCTGAGATCTCACCCAATGAGCTGAGCCGCCGCGCAAATGGAATGACCGTTCTGGTGCATTGCTGGGACTAACAACGTCCTAAGACTGAAATAGCCGCTGCGCTTCTGCGCGGCGGCTTCTTTGTTTCCCGACTAAAGAATGTCCGGCGTGACGTATATTAGAGTTGGCCCTGAGGCCTGAAATGCAGCTTTGATCGCCTCCTGCATCTGATCCACAGTTTTCGGGGCACTGGACAGCGCCCCAAACGCCTCAGCCAGTTTGCAGAAATCAGGATTGCGCGCCACAACCGCGTTAGGCGCGATCTGGCTACGGACCATGCTGTCCTCAATCTCTTTCAGTTTGCCGTTGTCCCAGAGTATAATCGGCAACGGCAGGCCCAGTTCCACCGCCAAGCCTAGTTCTTGCATCGTGTAGTGGAACCCATAGTCCCCGACGATCACCGCCGTCGGTCGTCCCCGCCGCGCCACTGCCCCACCGATACCAGCGGGCAACGCATAGCCCAAGGTGCCAAAGCCGGTTGGATGGTGCCAATGATGGGGATAGGCCATGTCCCAGACTTCTTTCGCGGCGTAGGCGAATTGGGTCATGTCGGAATAGATCATGGTGTCAGCAGGCATCGCGGCGCGCAGCATATCTGCGACGGGCACGATACCCGGGCGCTCTGCATCGACCTCGGCCCGCCAGCGGTTGCGGGTCTCGGCGACTTCCTCCGCCGTCCAGCCTGTCGCAGGTTTGGCGCTTTCGGTCACAGCCCACAGGGCGCGGGCAAAGCTGGCACTGTCGGCCTGAATTTTGACTGCGGCGCGGTGGCGGTCTGACAGGACCTCAGGGTCCAGATCGACGCGGACCAGATGCGCCGAATGGCCAAGCTCTTCCCGCCAGAGGTCAACCTCACCCAGCTCGGCCCCAACAGCGATCACCAGATCGGCCGAGGCGATCACCTCGGCGCTGCCGGGACGAGGCAGCATCGCCCCGAAATCCAGCGGATAGTTCGCTCCGACCATGCCGCGTCCGGCATAAGTCGTGAAACAGGCCGCCCCCAGCTGGGTCAGGATTTGCCGCCATTCGTTGGACTTGCAGCCTCCGCCCAGAATGAACAAAGGTCGTTTGGAGATGTTCAGCAAGGACACAACCGGCGCGACGTCCGGGGCAAACACCTTGGTGCGCAGGGCCGGTTGGTTCGGAAATGGCGCGGGATCGGCATCGCCCTCAAGCTGAGCAATCGGCACTTGAATGTGCTTGGGTCGCGGGCGCGAGAGTTCGAATTCCTCAAATGCCCGCTCGACCAGGCCATAGGCAGCCTGCGCAGTGTTCGCTTGCGCCGACCAGTCCGCGACCGTGCCCGCGGCGCCTTGCTGGTCCTTCATCTGATGCAACTGACCGCGCTGCGCCTGCGTCTCATCGAGACAGGATGACAACACCAGCATCGGGACCGAGTCGCTATAGGCCTGCCCCATCGGCGTCATGATGTTACACAGCCCCGGACCGGTGATGACATAGGCAACGCCCGGCTTACCCGTCGCGCGCGCATAGCCATCGGCCATGAAACCAGCACCCTGCTCATGCCGGGCCAGCACATGGGTGATCCCGGCCTCTTCAATGCCGCGATACATTTCCTGATTGTGGACGCCGGGAATGCCGAAAATCACATCCACGCCGCGATCCCTCAGCATATGGGAGATTTGCGCGCCAAGGGGTCTTTTCATCAGTCTCTCCAGAATTGGACGGTAAAGATTGCATAGACGGCCAGCAACTCGAGCCGACCAACCAGCATGCCTGCGGTCAACAGCCATTTTGCGGTGTCGTTCAAGCCGGCGAAATTGCCCGCAGGGCCAATCTGACTCCCCAGCCCCGGCCCGACATTGGCCAGCGCCGTCGCGGCACCCGAAACGGATGTGATGAAGTCCAGCCCGGTCAGCGCCAGCGCCCAAGAAAGAATCCCCATCGACAGGACGAAGAACATGAAAAAGCTCATGACCGAGGTCAGAACGTCCCGGCTGACGGGGCGCCCGTCATAAAGCGGAACGAACACCCCATGCGGCGATCGAATGCGCCGGATCTGCGTTTTGATCGACGCAAACAGAAGCTGATAGCGGAACACTTTGATCGAACAGGCGGTCGATCCGGCGCAGCCCCCGATCAGGCCGATCAGGAAGAACAACATAATCGGGAAGCTGCCCCAGAGCATGTAGTCGACACTGGCATAGCCGGTGCCCGAGATGATCGAAGTGATGTTAAACAGCGACTCGCGCAGGGCCCTCTCCCAATGGTGCGGAAAGACCGAGGTCAGGAACACCGACATCACCACGACCAGTACCAGAATGGTAGCTAAAAAGGCCCGGATCTGACTGTCCTGCCATAGCGACGAGGTGTTGCCATTGGCCAGTTGCACATAGCGCACGAACGGCAATGCCGCGAGGATCATAAAGACCGAGGCCGCGTATTCCGCCGGGCCACTGAAGGTTGCAAACGAGCTGTCGTAGTTCGAAAATCCGCCCGTTGCGATGGTCGTCATGGCGTGGACCGTCGCGTCAAAGAACCCCATCCCGACGGCCGCATAGACAAGGCCGCAGGCTAGCGTCAGAAACACATAGATTAATGAGATCTGGCCCGCGATCTCCTGTGCGCGGGGAAGGATTTTTCCCATGGTTTCAAACCCTTCCGAGCGGAAGATTTGCATACCACCGACCCGCAGCTCAGGCAGGAAAACCATAGCGACAACGATGATCCCGATGCCGCCCAGCCATTGCAGGATTCCTCGCCACAGCAGCAGGCCCTGCGGCAGGTCATCCAGCCCCGAGATCACAGTCGATCCCGTGGTGGTCAGACCCGACATCGCCTCGAAATATGCGTCGACAAAGCGTAGCTCGGTCTCGCCAAACAGAAACGGGATAGCCCCGAACACCGGCAGCGCGACCCAGACGCCCGAGGTCAGCAAAAAGGTCTGACGGATGGTCAGACCCTCACCCACGCCATTAGCGCAGCTCAGTGCAAGGACAACGCCGGTCAGAACGGTGATGATCGCGCTTTCAAGAAAGACATGCCACTCGCCCCGCCCCTCGATCATGTCGGCAAGCATAGGCAGCAGCATGGTCGCCCCCAGAATGGCGACCAGCATGCCAATCACATATCCGACCGGGCGAAGATCCATCATGACGCGCAGCGTTGGCGCGCCAGCCCGACCGTGTCAAGCAGATGACCCCGATTACTCGTCGGATTTCGCTACGACCTTGGGCATCGCGGGCGGTTTAGACGGCGCGCGCGTCTTGCGAGGGGCCGGTTTAGGGGACTCTGTCGTCGCTGCAGCCGCTTTGGCCGGTGCCGCACTTGGTGCCTTGGCCGCGGGTTTTGGCGCAGTCTTGGGGGCCGCCGGAGTTTTGGCCGGTGCCGCCTTTTTTGCCACGGTCTTTGCCGGAGTTGCCTTAGTCGCAGGTTTAGGTGTTGCGGGCGCAGGGGCAGCCTTGGCCGCGGGTTTGGATGTCGCCGGTGCAGGCGCCGCCTTGGCAACTGTTTTGGGCTTTGCTGTTGCGGGGGTCGTCTTAGCAGCCGGTTTGGGCTTTGCTACAGCCGGAGCTGCCTTAGCCGCCGGTTTAGGCGTTGCAGGTGCGGTGGCAACTTTGGCGGCTGCGGGTTTTGCCGCCGGGCGCGGTTTGGCAGTGAATTTTGCAACCGGTTCGGCCTTGGGCTTCGGCGCGGCGGGTTTGGGCTGCGCCTTCTTAGCAGTCGATGCCCGCTTAGCCGGAGCAGGTTTTGCAGCAGTTTTAGGTGCAGCCGCACGTTTTGCTGCAGGTTTGGCCGGTGCCGGCTCCGATGCAGTATTGCGCAGCGCGTGCAAGGGCGCCATCGGCAGTTCCATGGCCGACCGGGCCATGATCTGCATAATTTTCATCTGGCTGACCACGGCGTATCCAGCCACGCGCATTGCAGCCGCCTGCAGCTCCAACGGTTGGGAAATTGGGTTCATGACATGTCTCTCCTGTAAATGCGATGCAGCCGGAACACTGAGAGAGGGATGCCCAGTCCGCGCCGATCACTCGGGCGGTTGGCGGGGTCTTGCAGTCCAAGGCGTCGCACGTCTCGGCTTCCTTCCGGGGGCGGCACACCCGTTTGACAACGGGCAAGCGGCAGCTGCATTCCCTGCCTTCATAGCCCATTTACTGCGCATACGCAGCAAGTTTTGCTGCATTGCGGCGAAAAAGCGCTGTTTTTGGGAGGACGCGGCTAAATTTTCCGCATCTCCGGAGGGTTAACCCACGTGGAATAAGGTCGTGAACAGACGCGGATCAAGGCTGGAGGCCGCGAATGTGGGCCCCTCCGTCAGGATCGAGACCGCATCATGGCTGTGCAGGCTCTCCTGATGGCTGGCGATCACACGGAAATCGCCCACGTGATGATCGGCCAGCAATTCGGCACAGAACAGGCGCGCAGCGTCTTCGACAAAGATCGGATTGGCCGCGTTCAACTCGGCAAAGGCCTGTTCATCCTCGCGCTTGACCATGACCTGTGTTTCCGTCGGGACCGCACGGCGGCACAACTCGATCAGGTCTTCAAACCACAGGCAATCAGCGTCGCAATCCACCAACACTGAAATCCGCGCGACCGAGCGCTGCGAGTGCGGCGTCGCCAACTGTCCGCGCTGCGACCGGGCATGCTCGCTCAGTTCCAGCGAGCAAGGACAGGTCGAGGAATAGACATAGTCCAGATGCATGATCTTCTGGCGCACACCGTTCTGTTCGATCAGTTCCAGCGCGATGTCGTAATACTGGTAGCCCTCAAGGCCAGAGCGCAGGCTTTTCACCTTGGCCGGATAGGAAAAGCGCATCTGTAGGCGCGCGTCGAAACTGTCGAGGTCGGTCAGATAGTCGCTCAGCGCGGCTTCCATTACTTCGAAGCTGAAAGTCCGCTCAGCGTGTTTGTAGAAGGACCGCATAATGCGGGACATGTTGATGCCCTTCTTTTCCGCCTCAAGGCTCACCGTGCCGGTGACCGAAGTCTCAAGCGTCAGGTCGTCCCCATCCTTGCGGTGAAACCGGATCGGCAGGCGAAAGTTCGAGATGCCCACGTGCTGGATCTGCTGCTTGGCGCCCCGTATCAGGCTGGACGGGCCGTTTTGCAGGTCGGGCAATGTGGCCCGGTACTCCTCATCCGCGACAAAACCTTCGGGATATTCACGTGACAGGGACGGATAGTTCACCGCCGACATGCCGGGCACGAGCCGCGCCAAGGACGGGTCCAGCTGGCTGATCTCGGCCGCAGGCGCGGTCTTGGCCCATTGCCGCAGCAATTTCAGCGCTTCTGCGGCCTGTTCCCGGTTTGGTGCGTCGTCGATGTCACGGGGGTGAACATTCATAGGCTGAGGTTCCTCGGTTGGCCGTCGAAATAAAAACGGCTGAAGTTCAGTATCCAGTTTAACCCGATACGGGCCAATTAACAGGATGGATCGAAAAAACCCAGCGTAAATCCGGCATTCTGCGCGCGGCAGCGACACAGTTTACGCCAACCTCGGTGGATCATAGAGGCAGGTTGCACCACCTCTCTGCCTGTAGCGTCACCAGTTTGAGGCGTTTTCTACTGCCCCTGCGAGACGTCCAATGCGTGTTGGATATCGGCCAACAGATCGTTTGCATCCTCAAGACCAATGGACAGGCGGATCAGACCGGGTGTGATGCCCAGCTCATCTTTCTGTTCATCGCTCAGACGCTGATGGGTTGTGGTTGCCGGATGGGTCGCGATGGATTTCGCATCCCCCAGATTGTTCGAGATCACCGGGATCGTCAGCGCATTGAGAAACGCAAAGGCCGCGTCCTTGCCGCCCTTGATGTCCAAAGACAGTACGGTTCCGCCCTTGCCCCCGAGCTGCGTCTGCACGAGAGCGTTCTGCGCATGGGTTTTCAGACCTGGATAAAGCGTCCGCTCCAGCGCCGAGTGACCTTCCAGCGCCTCGGCCACGGCCTGCGACGTTGCGGCCTGCGCGTTGACCCGTAGCGCCATCGTCTCGAGACCCTTCAGCATGATCCACGCGCTGAACGGGCTAAGCGCACCGCCGGTGTGTTTCATGTAGGGTTCGACCGTGCCGCGGATGAACTCCTTGGTGCCCAGGATCACACCACCCAGCGCCCGGCCCTGCCCGTCGATATGTTTGGTCGCCGAGTAGATCACCACATCCGCGCCCTGCTCGACCGCGCGCGAGAACACCGGGGTCGAGAACACGTTGTCCACCAGAACCAGAGCACCAACCGAATGGGCCAGTTCCGCAACGGCGGCAATGTCGATCACCTCGAGCGTCGGGTTTGACATGGACTCGAAGAACACGGCCTTGGTGTCGGGGCGGATCGCCGCCTTCCACTGGTCAAGATCGGTGCCATCGACAAACGTCACCTCGACACCGTAGCGGGTAAGGATGTTTTCCAGGATGAACAGGCACGACCCGAACAGCGCCTTGGCCGAGACAACATGGTCCCCCGCTTTCAGCATCGAGGTCAACGCACCATTGACAGCCGCCATGCCAGACGCGGTGGCAAAGGCATCCTCGGCCCCTTCTAACGCGGCGATGCGCTGTTCGAACATCGACACTGTCGGGTTGCCATAGCGGGCATAGATGAACTCATCCGGGCCACATTCCAGGAACCGTGCCTCGGCCTGCTCAGCAGTGTCGTATACGAAGCCCTGGGTCAGGAAGATCGCTTCGCTCACCTCATTGTACTGACTGCGACGGATGCCGCCATGGACGGCTTGGGTGCGTTTGGTCCAGTTCTCGCTCATGTCATTCCTTTCGGCCTCGATCCCCGAGGCGCATCAAAAAAACCCCAGACGCGGTCAAGCGAAAGGGGCCTTTCATCCTGACCTTTTAGCGGTGTTGTTTAGCGTGGCCCGCAATCCGGTAACAAATCGCCACGTGGTGTTGTTGCCCTTACGCCGCAGTTGCGAATTCGTCAAGCCTGACACCTGCAACGTCACGGTTCTGTAATCGTTCATTCACGGAAACGTCATAGCGCCATGACAAAGCGACACCACAACATCTTGTATGGGGCAGAGCTATGCCAGTAGTCAGGATCAAGGCTGTCAATGGACGTGCTGAGTTGCATGGTAGTTGCCGACCCCTGATCGATGCTGTGCAAGAGGCCCAGCAATCCGACGGGCCAGTCATTTTAATGACCCACGGATACAAGTATCGGCCCGACGATGCCGGTGCTTGCCCACACCGGCATATTCTATCGCTGCACCCCAAGGCGATGCCCTGGTACAGCCCCAGCTGGCCGCAGCATCTGGGCTTTGGTAGCGGGTTTGAGGACGAAGGTCTTGCCATTGCCGTTGGTTGGGACGCGCGGGGCCCGCTCTGGTCAGCGCAACGTCGTGCCGTTGAAGCGGGCAAAGTACTGGCTGACGTCATTCGTAAAGTGCATCATTTAAATCCAAAGCGTCCGATCCATTTCATCGGCCATTCCATGGGTATCGAAGTGGCGCTGGAGGCTCTGCATCACATTCCACCCGGCGCTCTCAGTCGGATCATTTCTCTCACCGGAGCCGCCTATCAATCCCGCACCGTCGCGGCCCTGAAAACACCTGCCGGGCGCGCAGCTGATTTCATCAACATCATCAGCCGCGAGAACGATCTATTCGACTTTCTTTACGAAACCTTCATCCAGCCACCCTGTCGTGGCGATGTCAGCATTGGCGCGGGCCTGACGGCACCAAACTCGGTCACATTGCAGATCGATTGCCCGGACACGGTGGATCACCTGTCGGCGCTAATCTCCCCGCTCGCCGCGCCCGAGCGGCGTATCTGCCACTGGTCCAGCTACACACGCCCAGGCGTGCTACGCGTCTACAACGCCTTGCTGCGCGACCCCGAGCGCCTCTGCCTGCAAAGGCTCAAACGCGGTATCCCCGAAAAACCGCACAGGCGCTGGTCACGGTTTTTTGCCCTACCCCGCCCACAGGGCCTCTTGCCGTTTGCTCAGAAAGCTTCATGATCCCGTCAGCTTGAGGAGACATCATGATCGACCTGTATTTCTGGCCAACCCCAAACGGTTGGAAAGGCTCCATCGCCCTGGAAGAGATGGAGCTGCCCTACACCACGCATCTGATCAATATCGGCAAGGGTGACCAGTTCGAACCGGAGTTCCTTAAGATCTCGCCCAATAACCGCATGCCCGCTATCGTCGATCCAGACGGCCCCGATGGTGCGCCGATCACGGTTTTCGAAAGCGGCGCGATCCTGATGTATCTGGCCCGTAAAACCGGCCGGTTTTACGGCGCGACCGAACGGGACAGGGTTGCGGTAGAAGAGTGGCTGATGTGGCAGATGGGCGGCGTTGGCCCGATGGCGGGTCAGGCGCATCACTTCCTGAAATATGCTCCCAACCTAGAGCCTCCGCAGGACCTGCCCTACGCCAAAGACCGCTACCGGACCGAAGTCGCCCGGCTCTACGGCGTGCTGGATCGGCGTCTGGCCGAGAACGAGTATGTTGCGGGTGATTTTTACTCGATCGCCGATATATCTATCTGGGGTTGGGCGAGCCTTTGGGAGGGTCAGCAGCAGGTTCTGGACGACAAGCCTCACTTCACCCGCTGGCTAGAGGCCGTCAGCGCCCGCCCCGCCGTTCAAGCCGGACGCGCGCTACACGCCGAGCTGCGTGGGGATCACAGTAGCAAACAAGCGCAGAGTGTTTTGTTCAAGCGATGAATTGTCGCGTCTAAATGCAAACATATTGTTGAAATAATTCGATTTAAATGAGACTGATTCTTTTCCTTTTGTTTTTCGCTAGTGCAGCTGCGGCCCAAACCTATCCGGATCCGCAAACTACGACAGTAAACGATTTTGCTGATTTGTTAGCTGCACCTGAAGAGGTGTCTCTGTCCAAACAGCTTGATCGACTGCGCCATGAGACCGGCGTCGAAATGACTGTGGTAACTCTTGCTAGAAAGTCAGATTATTCTCAGAATCAAACCCTTGAGCAGTTTGCCACCGGGCTGTTCAACAACTGGGGAATCGGCAACGCCACACGCAATGATGGTGTTTTGATTTTGGTTTTACGCGACGACCGCGAGATGCGTATCGAACTAGGGGCGGCCTATGCCCGGACGTGGGATTCTACCGCTCGGGATATCGTAAACAGCGATTTCCTGCCGGCGTTCAAAAACGGTGATTATCCTAGCGGGATCAAGACGGGAACAAAGGCAGTCATCGACGATATCATCATGCCATTTCGAGCCGGCGAAGACAGCCCGGTCAAATCTCAGGATGATGAACTTCCACTGTTTCTTTTTGCGGCGTCTGCAATCTTTGTTGTTGTGATGAAAGGGCGCGATTTTTTGGGCGATGTGCTGGCTCGTTTCCGCAAATGCCCAAACTGTGGTCAACGCAGCATTCGTCAGAGCCGTCGTGTCATATTGCGGCCGACCACCTCAATGCCTGGCTCGGGTGCGCGCCGGGTCGAGTGTTCTTACTGTGGGTATAATGAAGAGTTTTCCTATTACATCGCACAGGTTTCCAATAACAGCGGCAGCAGTGGTGGTTTTGGCGGAGGGCGTTCAGGCGGAGGTGGCGCTTCGGGGCGGTGGTAATCGGCAGATAGGCTGTCGCCTTTGTAGACATCACCCCTCTCCCCGCACCAGCACATCCAGCATTCCCGAGATATCCTCGATCTCTTCCGCAATTACATGGATCACGGCGTCGGCCTTCTGCATTCGGCCCGTGACCCTCAGCAAACGCCCCGAGATCACCGCGCGGCGGAATTGTTCGTAGATCTTGCGCCAGACCACGATGTTCACGATCCCCGTCTCATCCTCAAGCGTCAGAAAGATCACCCCTTTGGCGGTTCCGGGTCGCTGCCGCAGGATCACTAGACCCGCCACCGCCACCCGCGCGCCTTCGGGCGGCTGATCCAACCGGTTGGCAGGCAAACAGGCCGGCGGTCGGGGCCAGGTTCGGTTTGAAACATCAGGGTAAGTCGCGGCAACAAGCATGAGAACAAAAATAGAACAATTGCACAGAAAGTCCAGACGCGGCGCACAGAGTCGCAAATGAGGCTAGAAAGAGCTAAATGCCTTGATTAAGGAAGAATTCGAACATCGCAAAAGGAAGACGCAAGCCATGGCAAAGATCACCTATGTCGAGCATAGCGGTACCGAACATACAGTCGACGTCGCCAATGGGCTGACCGTTATGGAAGGTGCCCGAGACAACAACATTCCCGGCATCGAGGCAGATTGCGGCGGCGCCTGCGCCTGCTCGACCTGCCACGTCTACATTCACCCCGACTGGGTAGAGAAAATCCCCGCCAAGGACGACATGGAAGAGGACATGCTGGACTTTGCCTATGAGCCCGATCCGGCCCGCTCGCGCCTGACCTGCCAGATCAAGGTCACGGACGCACTGGACGGACTGGTCGTGCAAATGCCGGAAAAACAGATCTGATGCACTCCAAAGCGCCGCGTCCCCCAGCCTGCCCCTGGCACCGTCGGGCACGCGGCGCGACACTGATGTCGTGCCTTTGGCTGGCGGGCGCAAGCTCCGCCGCAGCATCAGAAGAAATCATCGAAGCCCGATTTATCGAACCCACAACACGCTATGCCCATGGCGTATTGGGGGACGAGGTGGAATACGGCGCATTGGAAATCCGGGTTGAAACGCGCGGTTCAGACAATGTGCAAACGATGCGCCTGCCGCAGGATCGGGTTTTCGAAGACCTTTCTCCTCGACTGGTGGACATCGACTCCGACGGAACGCCCGAAGTGATCGTGGTCGAGTCGCACGCTCAACTTGGCGCACAACTTGCAATCTACGACGCAAGCGGCACAAAGATCGCTGCCACCCCGCATATCGGAACCCGCTTCCGCTGGCTTGCCCCGATCGGAGCCGCCGACCTTGATGGCGATGGCTATACCGAGATCGCTTATATCGACCGCCCCCACTTCGCCAAAACCCTACGCATCTGGCGCTACAAAGAGGGCGCGCTGGCCGAGATCACCTCTCTACCCGGTTTAACCAACCATCGCATCGGCGAAGACTATATCTCTGGTGGCCTGCGTGACTGCGGCGAGACGCCAGAACTGATCACAGCCAGCGCCGATTGGACGCGCATCATCAGCGTCACCTACACCAGTGGATGGACCACATCAGACCTCGGCCCTTTCACAGGCCGCAAAAGCCTGAACCAAGCCTTAAAATGTTGATCCGAGCTTCATCTGGCTAAAAATATCTTGGGGGTGAGGACGCAGGCCGAGGGGGCAAAGCCCTTGGCCCGCTCGATAGTTGCTCTTGCGGTTGTGGTCTAGCAGATATCGACCTTGATTGCGATTTCTTAGGCATTGCTCGGGTTTGAACGATAAAATGAGCCCTTACCTACGATTGGCCTATGCGCAACACCGCTACATTACAGCAATTTGATCCGGACCTTCGCTGCTTGCGCGCGATTCCAAAAGAGCTGAATGAAAAACCTGCGGCACAACCCGTCACCCAAGCCGCTGTTGTCAATAACTTATTGAGTAGCCACCTTGTGCCCTATCCCGTTTCGACACCCTGCAGAAGTGTGGGGATCAGTTTCTCAGCCAGCGATGCGACCGCGTCGACGCGCGCGATGCGACGCGTTCCTGGGCGATAGGTCAAAAAAACCGAATATGGTCGCGATACGTGGTTGGGAAGACATCTGACCAACCGACCATTGCTCACGGCCTCCGCCAGCATAAACTCTGGCAGAAAAGCATAGCCTTGTCCGGTCACTGCCAAGTCGAACAACACCGGGAAGCTTCGCGTTGCAAACGGCCCGCAGACCTGTATTGGAGATACATCCTTGGGTGAGAAGAATGTCCATGTGGTCTCTGCAATATCACTGCGGAATGTCAGGCAGGGTTTGTCGCTAAGGTCGCTTGGCGCGCTTACAGGGGAGCGTGCCGCGAGCTCCGGTGCAGCAACCAACCAGCATGAAAAGCTGCCGAGTTCCTTTGCAACTAGGCGGTCGTCATCGAACGTGCCTATGCGAAAAGCCAGATCCGTGCTCGGGTCTTGCATATCTTCAAAGTCATAGGCCGGACGCATGACCAAAGTAAGATCGGGAAACCTGTTTCGCAAAGCCGGAAGTAGCGTCGAGGCGATGAGCGACCCGAATTCAGCGGTAGCAGCGATATTGACCTGTCCCGACACATCGCCAATTTCTTCGCGCGCAATGTCTTCGAGGAGGTCGATATCGGCCAGAATGGATTGAATGCGCTGATGCAGCCGAATGCCTATAGGAGTCAACTTGACTGACCTGCCACTGCGTTCGACCAGTTTGACACCAAAATGCTCTTCGAGCCGAGAGATGTGTCGGCTGACCCCGGACTTCGCCACATTCAGATGGTCGGCTGCAACACTGATACCTCCCAGACGCGCGACTGTGTGAAAGCTGATGAGAGCATGTAAGCCGACTGTTCTAATATTCACAACCATTGGTTCATTTTGATACATCTGTTGCTTTTTCTTGGCAATACCTAACTTGGGCTCATCAGACGGTCCCAGACCGGGATCACATGCAGGAGAAAGCAAATGAACATTCTCGTCACAGGAGCCAGCAGCGGGTTTGGCAATCTGATCGTGGCTGACTTGGTCAAGGCCGGGCATCGCGTCGCCGGGACAGTCCGCGATCCGGACGGACGCAACCAAGACGCTGCCAAGGCGTTGCGTGAGATCGGTGTGGAAATGGTCAATATCGATGTGACCGACGACGCGTCGGTCGAAGCAGGCGTCGCCGCGGTCGAGGCAGCCTTTGGCCATGTCGACGTTCTGGTCAACAATGCGGGTGCCGGTGCACACGGCCTACAGGAAAACTTCTCCGGCGAAGACTTCCAACGCATCTTCGACGTCAACGTCTTTGGGGTCCAGCGCATGACGCGCGCAGTGCTGCCGAAGATGAGAGAGCGGCGATCCGGGCTGATCTTGAATGTCACCAGCCTTCTTGGTCGGGTCACCGTTCCGTTCCTGGGGCCCTACAATGCAGCAAAATGGGCGGTTGAAGCCATGAGCGAGAATTATCGCTGGGAGTTGAGCCAACTCGGTGTAGACGTGGCCGTGATTGAGCCGGGGGGTTTCCCGACGAATTTCTTAGCCAACCTTATTGCTCCGACGTCGCGTGATCGGGATGCAAGTTATGGCGAGTTCGCCGGTGCACCTGAGGCCATGCTTCAAGGCATGGGAGAGTCCCTCGCTAACAATCCCTTGCAGGTGCCTCAAATCGTAGCGGACGCGGTGTTGGAGGTCATCCATACGCCCGCAGGCGAGCGCAAATTCCGCAATGAAGTGGACAAAAGCGGCATGGCAGAGCCTGTTGTTCCAATGAACGAGCAGGCGGAAGCGGCCACCAACGCGCTCTTTATCGCCTATGGTATAGAAGGCATGATGACCTTGAACTCCGACGTCGTTGACGCAGCGTGATGCACGCAGCAGGCTCGGGTTGGCGTCCGGGCTCGCCGCCAGATTTCCGCAATCGAAAAGGTGTACCGTATGACCCATCCCGCATTCCATTCCGACTCTGTTGCCGTCATCACAGGCGGGGCATCCGGCATTGGTCTAGCTGCCGCGATGAAATTCGCTCAAATGGGCATGCGTGCTGTTGTCGTTGATCGGGATGCTGCGAAGCTGACCACCGCCGCTGATCTGATCAGGGCTGCCGGGGCCGCAGATGTGATTACCGCCGAGGTCGATGTCAGCGATCGCTCACAATTGCAAGCGCTTGAAAAACAGGTGTCAGACCGTTTTGGCGGCACAGATATACTGATGAACAATGCCGGTGTGGTCGGCAAGTCATCCACATTAGGCGCTGCGGAACCCTGGGAGAAAATGCTGGGTGTCAATCTGTGGGGGCCGATCCATGGCACGCAGGTCTTTGCTCCAAATATGATCGCCAGAGGCAGGCCGGGCGCAATCATCAACACCGGCTCAAAACAGGGTATTACCACCCGGCCCGGAAACCCGGCCTACAATGTTTCAAAAGCGGCTTTGAAGGCCTTTACTGAAGCGCTGTCACACGAGTTGAGAACCGGCCCGGGACACAAAATCACAGCCCATCTGCTGGTTCCCGGCTTTGTCTACACCGGTATGATCTCTGCACCGGAAAAATCCGCCTCTGCCTGGACCGCTGAGCAGACTGTTGATTTCTTCATTGAAAGTGTGAAGCGGGGTAACTTTTACATCCTGTGCCCGGACAACGACGTGACGCGGGAAATCGACGAAAAACGCATCGCATGGAACTTGGCGGAAATGATTGAAAACCGCCCCACGCTTAGCCGCTGGCATCCGGACTACAAGGACGTATATGAGTCCTTCATGGATGGCGAGTGCAGAAGACGTTAGCAGACACTTCAATGGCAAGCTTGAACGTTGCATGCAACAAAGCCTCGAACGGCTTAAGCCTGCCATTGGACGTTTTTTTACTTGTCGCAAGTCGATCCAAGTCGACATTCCCTCCGATCAATTTTTCGTTTTAAAACAATGCTATTCAGTTTGCTCGCTTACTGTTTCATCCATCCCAATTGCATGAGGGTTGGCGTTCACACCTGTCAACTTCGTTATAACTTCAGCTTTCCAGCCCGCTTTGATCTTTAAAGCCAGTTGAGACGGTGGTCGGTGGTCTGGCTCAAGGAGCGCATATTCATATCTGAGCGGCTTTTGGAAGGGCACGAACGCGACTTTTCCGTTGGACAGGTTTAGTTCTCGTTCAGTCGCTACGGTCAACGGATCCACGATCGAATAACACTGACCTGAGCTCACAAAGGGTATCAGGGGTAGAAAGTACTGACAGGTCACTGTTGGGTTGTAGTCAGCTGAAACATCTTGAAACTCTTGTCGAATTTTACGCTGGAACGGGTGCGTGGCATGCAATCCTCCCATAGGCGCTCCGTCGAGATCAGAAATGGATATGGTCCCGCGTGAAGCAAGTGGGCTGTCACGATCAACGGCGCAAAAACAATCTGCCCGGATCAGTTCTGTTGAATACTGAGGCTCTTTCCCGGTTGAATGATCGAAGTCTGCAAAGCCGAAATCAATATTCTGCGTGCCTGCGAGCTCAATAATCTGAGGCGAACTGCGTGTCGACAAAGTGATACGTATCTCGGGGTTTTCGCCGACTGATTGGCTGATAAAACGCGGGAACAAGAAAGCGGATGGGCCTGGCATTGTAGCGATATTCAGGCTGCCGGAATGCCCCTTAATCAATCCTTCCATTGTACTGGAAATCGTTGCAAGGCGGTCCAGAATACCTGTTGTTTCGGCCAAAAGGTAATGCGCCTCGGGAACCGGGACCAATCTCCGTCCCTTACGCTCGAACAGTGTCAGGCCAAGGGTCTTTTCAAGGTTCTTCAAGGCCAGACTGATCGCAGGCTGGGTGCGATTCAGTTTCTTGGCGGTTTGAGAGATAGAGCCGGTCTCCATCACCTCGCGAAAAACAGTCAACTGCATAAGGTTCATGGTTAATATATAAGCTAAACCTTAGTTTTATGAAATATAACAAATTTGTATTTATGAAAATTGCTACTACGCTTGCAGGATCGAAATTCGGCCGAACCGAATCCGACGATCCAACAAGGGAGATGATGATGAAATTTGTGAAATGTTTGACGGGACTGGCCCTGGCAGGCGCACTTGCCGCCCCGGCACTGGCACAGGACCCAACTTTTTTCCGCATCGGCACAGGCGGCGCAGGCGGAACTTACTTCCCCATCGGCGGCACCATCGCGAACGGTATCTCCGCCCCTCCGGGTTCGCGCCCCTGCGAAGAAGGCGGCCAATGCGGCGTACCGGGGCTGATTGCTATCGCTCAATCCACCACCGCGTCGGTGTTCAACAACGCCGCCGTTCAGAACGGAGAGCTTGAGGCCGGTCTGGCCGCAGCAGACGTCACCCGCTCGATGTATCTGGGCGAGGGTAAGTTCGAGGGCAAACCTCACCCCAACCTTCGCATCGTGGCCAACCTGTTCCCCGAAGACCTGCACTTGGTTCTGCCGGCAGGTGAAACAATCAACGACCTAAGCGATCTGGAAGGCAAGCGCGTCGGCATCGCGCAAGCCGGTTCCGGTACACAGGTTGCCGTGCTTCAGATGCTCGATGCATGGGGCGTCAACCGTGACAACATGGATGAGGCCGAGCTGAACAACAGCCAAAGCGCCGAGCGTCTGGCTGACGGTCAGCTTGACGCCTATTTCTACGCTGCAGGCTGGCCCGTAGCTGCGATGGTTCAGCTGTCTTCAACCAAGGGCATGAATCTGCATTCCTTCAGCGACGAAGACATGGCGAAGATCAATGAGATCATCCCGGCATACATCCCCTCGGCCATCCCGGGTGGCGTTTACGAAGGTATCGACGGTGAAACCAAAACCCCGGCGGTCAGCGCGATGCTGGTAGTGTCTTCGGAATTGTCCGACGAACTGGTCTACGGCCTGACCAAGGCGCTGTGGAACGACAATACCCGCAAGCTGCTGGACAATGGTCACGCCAAAGGCAAGCAGATTACGCCCGATACAGCGCTGGATGGTGTCGAGGCGCTGGGTGTGCCTCTGCATCCTGGGGCCGAGAAATTCTATAAAGAAGCCGGTCTGCTTCAGTAATCGTAGCTTTCTGACAATTGTCGTCGGTGCCCCTGCGTGGGGCACCGCACCCTGGAATTATGCGAAATCGGGGGGCCATCATGTCCGAGACCCAGAAACTTGATGACCACGAACTGACGGCCGAGGAACTGGCCGCCATCGAAGAACAGTTCGACGAAGGCGCCGCCGTCCGGCAGGTCACGCCCACCGCAGGCAAGGTACTGCGCGTTGTTGCCCTGATCCTTGCGTTCTACGAATTCTTCACGGCCGGTTTTGGCCTGCCCGCCGACCATTGGCACATGGGTATCTATCTGGCGCTGCTGTTCATTCTGGTCTACGCGACAATTCCGATTGTCGGCTCCAAAAACCTCTATGCGCTTAAGGTCAGCCGGTTCCGTATCGGCAACATTCCTCTGTACGACTTGGTCTTTATGGCGCTGGGGATCATCGCGGCGCTTTATGTTGGGGTCGCATGGCGCGGCATCCCGTTTCTGGGGATCGAGGAACAGACGTTCCGAATGGGCAACCCGAACACCTATGACGTGGTTTTGGGCGTAATCATCATCCTGCTGGTTCTGGACATCGCACGCCGCACGCTGGGTTGGGTGCTGCCACTGATCATTTGTGTGTTTATCTCATACGCCCTGTTGGGTCCGTATTTCCCCGGCTTGCTGCAGCATCCAGGTGTCAACTTCAAAACCTTCGTGTCGTCGATGTATTTCCCGCAGGAAGGCATCTATGGCGTCACCCTCTGGGTCGTCTCGACCATCGTGTTCCATTTCGTCCTGTTCGGCGTGATCGCGCAGCGCACCGGATTGGGGCAACTCTTCATCGACAACGCAACCATTTTGGCGGGTCGCTATACCGGCGGGCCGGCAAAAGTGTCGGTGGTATCCTCGGCGTTCTTCGGCACGATCTCGGGCTCTTCGGTGGCCAACACCGTTTCGACCGGCGCGCTGACCATTCCCAACATGAAGCGCCTTGGGTACCCCGGCCATTTTGCGGGCGGCGTCGAAGCTGCATCGTCAGCCGGAGGGCAAATCACGCCGCCGATCATGGGGGCAGCGGCCTTCATCATGGCAGAGTTCCTTGAGGTGCCCTACACTACCATCGTCATCGCCGCGATCTTCCCCGCGATCCTTCACTATGTCGGCGTCTTTGCCGTGGTGCATCTGATGGCACGCAAGCTGAACCTGCAAGGCTTGGCGAAAGAGCAACTGCCGCAACTCAAGGCCGTCTGGGCCGAAGGTTGGGCCAACATTGTACCTCTGATCGGTCTGCTGGTCGTGCTGTTCACAGGATATACGCCGTTCATGTCCGCCTTCTGCGGGATTTCTCTGGCAGTGATCGCAGGCATGTCGCGCATCAAACAACCACCCACGCTGATCTATGCCGCGGCGTTTCTGGCCTTCGTGCTATGGAAATTCTCAGATGGCGGGTTCGATCTGACGATGACAGCGATCCTGTGTGCCTTGTCGGTGATCGCCACGCTGAACCCGCAGAAACGCATCGAAGTACCCGAGATGCTGCAAGCGGTTGAGTTGGGAGTGAAATACTCGCTGGCCGTGGGCGCCGCTGCTGCCGCCGTCGGCATTGTCGTCGGTGTTATCAACACAACCGGCATTGGCTTCCGTATCGGGTTCATGGTCACTCAAGGCGCAGGCAATCTGGCCGCTGACCTGTACAACATGATCTCGTTTGGCAGCTGGCAGCTGTTTGCGATGGAAGACCTGCAACTGTTCATCTCGCTGGTCTTCATTGCCATTGTTTGCATCCTGATGGGCGCGGGCATCCCCACCACCGCGCTCTACATCATGCTGGTCTCAGTCGCACAGCCCGCGCTGGCGCAGCTGGGTGTCCCGCCGATCGCAAGCCACCTGTTCGTACTCTACTACGGTGTTGTGTCCGAGATCACGCCACCCGTCTGCACTTCGGCCTATGCCGCGGCGGCCATTGCGAACTCAAACCCCTTCCGAACTGGTCTCTCTGCCTTTACCCTTGGGTTGGGCAAGGTGATCGCGCCAATGGCCTTCGTTTATGCGCCGGTTCTATTGTTCGTGTCCTCAACCGGGTTCAACCTGTGGGAATTCACCTACACCGCCACGAGTTGTATCGCCGGGGTCATCGCCCTGTCCGCAGCTGTGGTCGGATACTGGCTGAAACCGCTGAACATCGCGTCGCGTATCCTGATGGCCATCGCGGGGGTGATCTTTGTTGCGCCCAGCCTGACGGCTGACCTGATAGCGCTTGCCGTCGCGTCGCCGGTCATTGTCTCCCAACTGATCGCGCGCAATCGCAGCCATTCCCCGGCCTGATACGATGACAGAACAAGTGACCATCATCGGCGCGGGGATCGTCGGCATCTGTTGCGCGCTGTCGCTGCAAGAACGGGGCATATCGGTCCGTCTAATCGATCGGAGCGACCCTGGACAGGAAACTTCGTTTGGCAATGCGGGGGTTGTGTCGCCCTGGTCGATCATTCCGCAGGCCGTTCCGGGCATTTGGAAAAAGCTGCCTCAAATGCTTTTGGACCCGAAAAGCGCGCTTTCGGTCCGGGCGTCCTTCTGGCCGAAGATGATCCCGTGGGGGCTGCGCTTTTTGGGCAAGTCCGGCGAAAAGTCGGTTCGCGAGATCTCAGATGCAATGGAGGTTTTGTGTCGTCCGTCCATTGATCTGTACCGTCGGCACCTGCAGGGCACGGGCCACGAAGCGCTAATTGTGGACAGTTACTACATCCACGCGTTCCGGAACCCTGAACAGGCCAAGCTGAACGACCTTGGCTATTTGATCCGCAAGGAAAAAGGCGGTGAATTGGAGCGTGTCGATGGCACTGAATTGCAGCGTCTGGAACCAGCGCTGTCAAAAGACCTCAAGGCTGCGATTGTGATCAAGGGTCAGGCTCGAGCAACGTCTCCCGGGCGTTTGGGAGCTGTATTGGCCGAAAAAGCGCGTGCGCAAGGGGCCGAGTTTGTGCGGTCCGAAGTCACCAAGCTGAGCCACACCGAAGACGGCATTTGGCAGCTTGCTACATCGCATGACACGCTACACGCGCGCAATATTGTCCTCGCAGCCGGAGTGTGGTCTGCCGACCTGCTCAAACCCCTTGGCCTACCCGTGCCGTTGGTGGCCGAGCGAGGTTACCACGTTGAATTTCCGATCCCCTCGGCTGTACTGAACAACTCGGTCATGGATGTGGACGCAAAGGTCGTCGCAAGTTCGATGCAGGGCGGCCTTAGGGTCGCCGGTACGGCCGAGTTTGGCAGCGTTGATGCGCCAGCCGATCCGCGCAAGGAAAAGATACTGACCGATCAGGCAAAATCTTTGGTGCCGGACCTAAATACTGGTGAGGCAAAGTTCTGGATGGGCCGACGCCCCTCTTTTCCCGATAGCCTGCCAGCGATTGGGCCGCTGAACGGAAAGGACGGGTTTTTTACAGCATTCGGCCATTCTCATTACGGGCTGATGATGGCGCCAAAGACCGGAGAGCTTGTGGCGGATCTGGTGTCCGGACGCAGCCCGAATATCAATCTGGACCCGTTCTCGCTGGCCCGTTTTTAAATCCCCTATTCGAAAGGACCTGAGCACCATGCCAATTTACGAAGGTGGCCAAAACATCTGCGGGGCATCGATCGGGGTTTTGTGCCTTGAAAGCTATTTTCCCAAACCGCCCGGGCACATTAAGAATCCGTCCAGCCTTCCGTTTCCCGTTCTCTACGAAATGATCGACGGCATCACTGTCCCGACCCTACTCAACAACCCGACACCCGATCTACTGGCACCCTTCATCGAGGGCGCGCAACGGCTTGAGGCCGAGGGCGTTCGGGCAATCACGGGAAGCTGCGGATTTCTGGCTTTGTTTCAAAAGGAATTGGCTGCAGCTGTTTCCGTACCCGTCTTTGCATCCAGTTTGATACAGGTGCCTTTGGCCTTTCACATGACCGGGGCGAATGCCCCGGTGGGCGTGTTAACCGCAGATGCATCTGCCCTGACACCGAAGCATTTCGAAGGGGTCGGCGCGGTCGGCATTCCCGTCGCGGTACAAGGCCTAGAGGACACCAGCGAATTCGCTGAGGTGATCCTGCGAAACACGCGCACACACATGGACACCGATCTAATTGAGGCAGAAGTCCTTGAGGCGGCGCGGCGACTCAAACACAAAGCGCCGAACATACGGTCGCTAGTGTTGGAATGTACCGATCTGCCGCCTTATGCCGCGCGTCTTCAGGACGAGTTGCAGCTTCCCGTCTTCGATTTGACGACACTGGCGCAGATGGCGCATACCGTTGCGACGCGCAAATCCTATGTTGGCATCATGCCTTGGACCTAAAGGAACAGCAGTATCGCGCGGGACTTGGAGGATTTAAGTGTCCGTTGATCTAGCCATCCTGATGGTTGCCATCGGCCTTGGCGCAATGCTGCAAGTCGGCGTCGGCATCGGGTTTAGCATCCTTGCCGGACCGCCGATGATGATCCTGCTTGGTACGTCAACGGCTGTTCCAATGTTGCTGCTTTTGAATACCGTCGTTTCAGCGGTCGCGACAGACCGAAATGTGTTGAAGGCCGACCGACAGACCATTCGAACGGCAATCATCGGATGCCTCATCGGAGTGGTCGCGGGCCTTGTCGTATACCCCTGGCTGAGCGAGGCGTTTGTCCTTGCCCTAACAGCCAGCCTGTTGCTGATCGGGCTTGTAACGACCTTGCTGCCCCTGCGCCGCTCAATTGGAACAGCAGGGTTTTCGACCGTTTCCGGCTTGTCCGGGTTGGCGACTGTTTGGGCAGCGACGCCCGGCCCGCTAATGGTTTTTGGATTGATTGCGAAAGGCCGCCCTGCCAAAGAAGTTGCCAAGTTGGTTCAACCCATTGCGCTGGTGGCATACGGCATCGCATTCCTGTTGCATAGCCTGTCCGAGACTCAAGCCTTCGCTTATGGCCCGCAGCTATGGGGCTTCGTGGCGCTCACATTGATCGGCAGTTTTTTTGGTCGTGCAATGGGGCCACATTTACCGCAGACCTTGGTCACAACGGCGATCCGCGTGGTATCTCTGATAGCCTGTGGCGTTCTCTTTCATCGCGCATTTGCGATCGCGTAAACTCGAAGGGCAGACGATGACACAAGACAATAAACTAGACAGATTTCCGCGGGCCCAATTCATGTCAGGCCCAACCCCATTGGATCGGCTGGGCAGGTTGTCTTCGGAATTGGGCATCGACCTCTGGCTGAAACGCGATGACCTCACCGGGCTTGGGTTTGGCGGAAACAAAACGCGTCAGCTTGAATTCTATTTCGGTGATGCCCTGCAGAAAGGTGCGGATACTATTCTGATCACCGGCGCAGTTCAGTCAAACTTTGTTCGGTCTGCTGCAGCCGCCGCAGCAAAATTGGGCATGCAATCCGTCCTGCAACTGGAAGAGCGCGTGCCGGATATGGGCGATGCGTATTACAGCTCTGGGAATGTGTTTTTGGCACAAATTCTGGGCGCCGAACACATGACCTACCCTGAGGGTGAGGACGAAGCCGGAGCAGATGCTGCGTTGCACGCACGTGCAGACGAACTGAAAGCTGAAGGACGCAAACCTTATGTCATTCATCTGGGATTAAACCACCCGCCTTTGGGTGCTTTGGGCTACGTCGTCGCTGGACAAGAATTGTGTCAGCAGATGCCTGATATCGATGCGATTGTCGTACCCTCAGGTAGTGGAGCCACACATGGAGGCTTGTTGACTGGAGTAGCCTTGGAAGAAAAAGCTGCTTCTGTGTTTGGCGTTTGCGTACGCCGGGATAGCGAAAAGCAAATGGTCCGAATGAAAACCGTTCTGCAGAAACTGGCGGATTTGTTGGATATCGACGCAGCGCCGTTGCATGCCAGGCTTAACGTTATGGATGAAGCGCTGCCTCCCGGCTACGGCAAACTCAGTGGAGGGACGCGGGCTGCATTGGACAAGATGGCTCGCACGGAAGGAATATTCCTTGACCCCGTCTATACCGCGAAAACCTTCGCTGGATTGTTGCATTTGGTAAACGCAGGAAAAATTCAACCGGGGCAGAAAGTAGTCATGGTGCACACGGGTGGGTTGCCTGCACTCTTTGGGTACCAAAACGAGTTGGCAAGCGACCTATCCTAACTCCGCCAATACCCCCCAAAAAACTTCCCCAACTGAGAAAACATAAAACATAACCATTACCCGGATCGAAACCGCGCCCTTCCAAAGCCTTCAGCGGAGTTGATCTTCGGCCGCCAGAACACCCTGTCAGCAGAACAAACTTACGAGTCAAATCAACTAAATTTCTATGTCTCGCTGTCAGTCAATTCACTTGATGCTACGATGCCGACAACTGCAACAAGAGCTCAAGTGGGGACCTTATCCGCAAGACCCGCAGATGACAGGACGGGGGACAAAGCAGACATATTCTTGCGCCGAATCTTGTCATCCGTATGCTCATTTTGACAACAGAAGAAACGGAGCATTCGCCTACATGAAGTTTTTCTCCCGCAAATCTTTCTGGACTTTCTCAATGGTTTTGGCTTCGTTGATGACCGTACCAAGCCTTTCATTCGCACAGGTTGCGGAGACTGTAACATCTCAAGTCATTTATGTTCCGTCTTACTCGCGCGTTTTCACGCAGGAGGGCCGCAGCGAGCCGCTCGCGTCTACCCTTGTTGTGCACAACATTAGTCTTCAATCAGAGATCAAAGTTGAGCGTGTCGAATATTACGACAGAGCGGGGCAGCTTCTTGAAACTCTCATCAATGAGCCTGTGCAACTGATGCCATTTGGGTCGATGAATGCTCTTGTACCTATCGGTAGCGTCGGAGACGGGATTGGCGCGAATTTCGTAGTTACTTGGTCGGCGGAAGTGCCGGTACTACCCCCTATTGTTGAAGCTATCATGGTTGGTGGAAGCGGCACTCAAGGAATCTCGTTTACAAGTCGAGGTCAGGTGTTGTCACAAAAACCGTAGCACCCATCACCACTTTAGCTTCGAAATAACCAACTCGATCATCGCGCCAATACTTAGTACCATCTGAGTTTTTGATTGCCACAGCGACAGGAGCCCAAGCCAACCCTAGCTACAAGAACATCGGATGGCGTTGGGGCGAACAAAACAGCCTTTCGCAATATCTTTCCTTAGGCAGAAGCAGAGCCAAGTAACTCCGTTCATTACAGTAAAAGAGTAACGCGTAATATGACGCAAAGATCGTTTCAATGCATGCCGCTAAACGAACTATAACTTTAAGATTTTTGCGCGACAATATAGCGGCTTTGGAGCATTGAGGCTTGATCAGACGTATAGAGGATATCGAAGCCTGCGGACGCAATTTTACTTTCAAGCACTGATCCAGACACAAAATACACAAATGGGGCTTTCCCAATAGCCTGCATGATTGGGATCGCGACCCGACTGATCATCGTATACTTGAAACCACCGTTCTCAGGTGCGCAAACGGTTTTGGATATGAAAAACCCACCGGGTTTTGTAAGTGCGGAAATGTGCTCAAGCGCTTGGTCCAAATCGGGCAGGAGATGAAGTAAATTGTGCGCCAGGACCGCATCGTAAGACCCTTCGTCAAGACCGTGCTCAAGAACTTCGGCCACCTTGAAAGTGACATTCTCCAATCCTTCTTTCGCACGCTTCTCATCGGCAATCTCGATCATGCCCGGAGCGAGATCCGTCGCGGTGATATGGGCAACATGCGGTGCAAGCAGCAGCGCTGTTGAACCCGTCCCGCACCCGATTTCCAGTACGTTGTCGTCTGCTTTCAGGTACGACTTCGTAAGCTCAAGTGTTTTCAGATACCCTTCCATATTGCGGATTGGGTCTGCCGCGTACTTTCGCGAGATTTTGCTCCAGAACGCGGCATCCTTGGACAAAGCAGTCATTTCATTACTCTCTTACAAAATTGTTGCCGTATCCTTTACGTCCAAACAATCATTTATGGAATTGCTACAATCCGCAGAACTGTTATGCATAAATGCATGAACTGGAAAGCTATAAACTTCGACTGGAATCAGGTGCGGTCCTTTCTTGCGACAGCCGAAGAAGGCTCATTTTCCGCAGCGGCGCGCGTTCTTGAGCAAACTCAACCCACTGTCGGCCGTCAAGTTGCTGCACTGGAAACTGCGCTTGGCATCACCCTGTTTGAAAGAGTCGGCAAGTCGCTAAAGTTGACGACAGCTGGCGCCGAGCTTTTGTTGCATGTCAGAGAAATGGCGGATGTGGCAAACAGGATTTCTCTTACTGCGACAAGCCAGTCGCAAGCTGTTGAAGGGCAAGTCAGGATTACTGCATCCGATGTGATGTCTGCATACCAGCTGCCACCGATACTGAAAAAGATCAGACTTGCAGCACCTCGACTAGAGATAGACATCGTTGCTGCAAATGACATACGAGACATACAGCGACGTGAGGCTGATATCGCGATCCGACATGTACGCCCAACTCAGCCGGATCTGACAGCAAAGCTTGTCGCCGAGGCCAGCGCCCATTTTTACGCAGCACCTTCGTATCTTGATCAGGTGGGACGGCCGAAAAATGAAAATGAACTTGCGAAATTGGACTTTGTCGGGTTCGGGGACATCGACACGATGATCGGCTTTCTCGATCCGGCGGGCATTAAAGTCACCCGAAAAAGCTTCAGGATTGGCTCACAAAGCGGGATTGTATCCTGGGAACTGGTACGCCAAGGTTTTGGCATAAGTGTAATGTCGGATGATGTGGCTGCCTTAACGCCGGGTGTGGAGCGCGTGCTTCCCGAGCGTGAGCCGTTTAAGTTCCCGATTTGGCTGGCGACGCACTCCGAGTTACACACCGCAAGAAGGATCAGGTTGGTGTTTGATCAACTGGCGGACCAACTTAGCGCAGGGACCATCAGGTAATCCGGGAGTTCGCTTTATGTCACAGGCTATTCCAACGCTTCACTTGCTATGCGGCAAAGTAGCTTCTGGGAAATCAACTCTGGCAGCAGAACTCGCGGAAAGAGATGCGGCCGTGCTTATCTCAGAAGATGAATGGCTTAGCACCCTGTTTGGCGAACAGATGAAGTCCCTTCAGGACTATGTGAATTGCGCTTTTAAACTGCGACCGGTCATGGGGCGTCACGTGGCTTCTCTGCTGAAGGCTGGCGTTTCCGTTGTTCTCGATTTTCCAGCGAACACAATTGAAAATAGGGTTTGGATGCGCGACCTGCTGGAAGACACTGCTGCGAAGCACCACCTTCACTTTTTGGATGTGCCAGATGAGGTTTGTCTGCAACGCCTGCACGAGCGCAACAGAGAAGGCGCTCATGCCTTTGCAGCAACGGAAGATCAATATCGCCGAATTTCGCGGCATTTCGTGCCACCATCACCCGAAGAAGGTTTCAACATCATAACTCACCGTCAGTAGCGCCCGAAATTCAAAGCGTCGCGGCGGCTCCAAACATTGTTCCGCCCCCTGCTCTGGATCGACGGGTGGCGAATGCTCAAAGACAACTTTCACTGGGTCTCAAGCCCGGATTTCGCGCAAAAATAGGTGGTGCATGCCAGTGGGTCCTTCATGGGTCAAGGCGGAGGCAACACCGGCAATGCCGCTTAAGCCGACTATCGGTTAGTGTACGTCACTGGCAGGCCTGGGCAACGCACCGGCCAGAACAGGCTCCTGCAATTCCCTTCAGAATAGTTTTGCGCCGTCAATGCAGCACGGACAATGGTACGAAGCACCGAGCAAGTTACCCATAAGTTATCAAAACACTTCTGGCTTGATTTCACTTCAGACAATCACTGAGCAACTTCGCGGGAGTAGGTGCATGGTGCTTGTCCGAACCACCTGAAATAAGTCTGCAAAGTGTGGTAGGAAAAACTGTCATAAGATCGTTATGCAAAAGCGGCAACAATTCTCGTTGCCAGCCAATCCGAAAGGTCACCCATGTCATTTTCCAGCCTCTCGTCAATTTCGCGTCGCCAATTTCTTGCAACAACTGCCGGTGCAGCGGCTATCACCTTGCATCCTTTTTCAGTCTTGGCTGCCAACAACCAAGCGCATTTGCGCATTATGGAAACAACGGACATCCATGTTCACGTGTTCCCCTATGACTATTATGCTGACAAACCACGTGACACCGTGGGCTTGTCCCGTACGGCCTCAATCATAAACGAAATTCGATCTGAGGCGACGAACTCGATCTTGGTCGACAATGGTGACTTTCTGCAAGGGAACCCGATGGGCGACTACATCGCCTATGAGCGTGGTATGAAAGAAGGGGACGCCCACCCTATCATCACCGCGTTCAACACAGTTGGCTATGATGCCGCCACTCTGGGCAATCACGAATTCAACTACGGGCTGGATTTTCTGGAAAAATCACTCGCAGGCGCAGAGTTCCCAGTCGTTTTGGCCAATGTTTCAAAGGCACAAGGCGCAACTCCACGTGACGACAAAACGCTGATCAAACCTTACGCGATCATCGACCGTGAAATCGAAACGGGCGACGGGACCAAACACTCAATCAAAATCGGCGTAATTGGCTTTACACCGCCGCAGATCATGAACTGGGATCGAAAGCACCTGGAAGGCAATGTTCAAGCCCGCGATATCGTCGAAACCGCGCGGGCATACGTGCCAGAGATGAAAGAACAAGGGTGTGACCTAGTCATCGCCCTTTCACATTCTGGGATCGGCGACGCCAACCATGTCGACGGTATGGAAAACGCCTCAGTCGTTTTGGCGGGTGTTGACGGGATCGACGCGTTGGTCACGGGCCACAATCACCTTGTCTTCCCCTCGCCGACCTTTTCGGACAGCCCCGGCATCGATGTCGAAAAGGGCACCCTGATGGGCAAACCTGCTGTCATGGGCGGCTTCTGGGGCTCACATCTTGGTTTGCTAGATCTGTTGCTAGAAAGGGACGGAAATGAGTGGCGCGTAGTTACCACGACGTCCGAGGCCCGTGCGATTTCTCAACGCAATGAAGACCGCTCAATCACCGCTTTGGTCGGAGACGATCAGAAGGTTCTCGACTCGGTTGCGAAGGATCACGACGAAACGCTCGCCTATGTCCGTCGAGCAGTCGGAAAGACATCTGCTCCATTGCATAGTTATTTCGCGCTGGTTGCTGACGATCCGTCTGTACAGATCGTTTCAATCGCACAGAAATGGTATGTCGAAGAAATGCTGAAAGGTACCGAGCACGCAGGTTTGCCGATCCTGTCAGCGGCAGCGCCGTTCAAGGCGGGTGGTCGCGGAGGCCCCGACTACTACACCGACGTCCCGGTCGGGGATGTTGCTATAAAAAACGTGGCTGATCTGTATCTCTATCCAAATACGGTGCGCGCGGTGCGCGTGAACGGTGTTCAACTGCGTGGTTGGCTGGAGCGTTCGGCCGGAATGTTCAACAAGATCGAGCCAGGCTCAGAGGACGCGGTTCTACTGAATCCTGAGTTTCCGTCCTACAATTTCGATGTAGTGGATGGTGTGACCTACCAGATCGACCTTTCACAACCGTCGCGCTTTGGACCAAAGGGCCAAGAGGTGAACCCCGATGCAGCCCGAATTGTGAATTTGTCCTTCCAAGGTGAACCGGTCACTGATGACATGGAGTTCATCATCGCCACCAACAATTATCGCGCATCGGGTGGCGGTTCATTCCCCGGTGCACTGGGTGATACAATTGTATTCGAGGCCCCGGACACCAATCGCGACGTCATTGTGCGCTATATTGTTGAACAGGGAACGATCAACCCAAAAGCGGACGCCAATTGGTCTTTTGCACCTCTTGAGAACACAACCGTGCTTTTCGAGACCGGCCCAAAGGCCCGAGACTACATTGGCGACGTCAAAGACGTTTCAATCGAAGACGCTGGAGATGGCACAGACGGTTTCGCAGCTTTCCGCATCAAGCTCTAGTAAACCTCCATTTGCATATTTTCAGGAAGCTAGGGGGCAACTAAAGCAGCTACTATCGGGCTTGTGCCAACCGCTGGCCCAAGATGTTCAAGGGCAATCACTAACCAGAAAGAACTAAGTGCTTTCGGTTCAGAGCGGGCTATCTAAATGTAGTGTGAATAACAAATCACAGAGTTACTATCCGTCATCAAAACCGGAGAACGTTCTTTGGAACCCGATAGGTTTTGGCATAGGCCATGACGGAAGCCTGAGCGAGGTCAGCACAACCGCCTGCAATGGCCATTGAGACCAGGATACCGCGGTCTTTGCATTGGTGCTGCATCCCCCTCGTCGAGTTTGATGTTGCCGTTTTTGGTCAGCTCAAGCCGTCCCGGCTGACTTCTAACATCGGATCAACGCCTGCTTGGTATAGAATGAAATCGGGGCGAAATTCGAATACAGTCGGCAATTGGTCGGGCAAAGCTCGAAGGTAATATTCGTTGCCGGAGCCATCCGGCAGTGCAACCTCGAGGTCCACCGGAAACTTGCCGAACGGAAAAATTCTTTCTCTGTGCATTGAAGAGAGGAAAACCGATGGATTGGCGGCGCTACCGTCGTCCTGATGGGCATCAAGATCGATGATTTCGACCATGCTAGCCGCAAACAAGTGGAGCGGCGCGACGGCCTGATCGTTGTAGACGTAATAGCCAAATCCAAACATAGGATCAGCATGGTGCGTGCCGCCAGCGGGCTACTGGGCATCCTGAACCTGGTGCCGACACCGCTTTGCAGTTTCTCGGAGGCCAGCTTGAGAAGGGTTTTGGGCGAAAAGTCTTCATACACTTTGAAGCCACCGCTAAAAACAGCGCAGCAAAAAACTTAACATCATCCGTCGCGTACAGCAGGCATCGACCAAGAATTCGAGAAACTGCTAGGGGCGAAAAAGAGTAAGCCGCAGGTGACGGCAAGACCAAATCCAGAAACCAAGGGGTAAACGGTTAAAGGCAAGCACAAAGTATAGAAAAAAGGGGGCGGTTCAAACCCTGCCTTTTTCGACGTGTTTTTTCCGCCCTGGCTATCCAGTGTGGGCACGAGACTTCTGTCAATTTGCGGCCCCGATCGCGGAATAGGCCTTAAGCTGTCAGTTGCCCTAGTCGAAAATGCGTTCGCCCTGATCGTCAATTACCTGTTTCGCCTTAGCGATACTGAAACTTTCGGCCTGATCCCGACTGTCAAAAACATCCGCCCGGATCACCACACAGGTTTTGCGATCTCCGTCGATGATCTTTTCGATACGGGCCGACAGACGGTATTTGCTACCTTCGGCCATAAGGTCGGGTAAGATCTCGAACCCTTTGTACGAGACGGAAGCCGGCTCGGGCTCTTTAACGCCTCCGAATAGTTTTGACAAAAGAGACATCAGGCGGCTCCTCTAAGCGTTGCACGGGTTAGAGAGTATCGCGGCTCAGCGCCGGAGTTAAGCGCGTTGTAGGGGTAAGTCCCGGGTTCTTCGATCCGAAACATTTCTCTGGCATAGTTCAACATCGCGCCTCAAACTTCGGGGCAACGATCACCTTTTTTCGAATGAGCGATCAGGTTCTCCTACCAGACAGTTCAGTACCCACGGGTAGCTTGTCGTGACATAGTATCCGTACTGGCCATCCACAGTCATGCCATTGCACTTATCCAGATCGCCGGTCCCAGTGAACTCGTAGTCGTCGATATATGTCCCGTCCGGAGTACCGCCCGGCCCGTTAGGCGGCGCAGGCCGAGGCGTTGTTTTGAGTTGGTAGCCGGAAATCGCAGGTCTTATCGTACCATTGCTGTCTTTGAAAATCGTCCCGTAGATCGGAAAGCCGTCAGCTGCGAAGCCAATAACAGGTGACAGTTTATCAAGGTCGTGATCCAAAAACAGAGCATTTGGATTGGAATGGTAGTGATATCTCCCATCGGGCTGGGCGTGAGCATTGTGAAGATCTACGCCAAAATACTGATCGTAGGACGGCGGATCGAGCAGCCAGGGATCAGTGTCTCGACACCCCGCCAGTACATTGCCGTTCTTATCTGCTCGCGGGCCGCTCGGGCGATAACACCCAGCCGAAAGCAAATCGACCGGCACGCCATTCAACAAAATGGCGTCGTAACTCCGTTGCGACAGCGCGGTTTGGTTGCGGGCCTTCTCCGGATTTCTGGGAATCCGAAAAGTGCCAGGCAACTCGCGTACATTGTTAGCGAAGTTGGCTGTAGGCCCATTGAAATCATGGTTGGGAATGCCATTGGTCTTGAGGGTGCAGTGCTGGCTTTCTGCCGAGATTTCGATTTCGGAGTTAAACCGTTGCTGGCGCGTGACGTCCTCGACTGAAGCAGAGTAAACTCCCACATAGTCCGCGCAATCTCCGGACCGGTTGCTGAGCAAAAGGTTGGTGATGTCTTGAGCTTCGTTTTGCGCATGAGCCTGAACGGCAGCAGATCCCGTCAAAAGCGCACTGAATATCAGAATTTTCAATCGCATGGCTCAATCTCCTTGGGCTTTCGGAAATTCCAAAAATGTTAATCGGCTAGGGTTGATTTTGGTCATCCTACCTTCAGAAGGCGACGCGGTCTCCTCCCTTTAGGTCTAGGATTTCCCTTGCTTCATCAGGGGTCGCGACCTGACTGCCCAGATCTTCTAAAATACGTCGAACCTTAGCGACTTGCTGAGCATTGCTTTCGGCCAATTTGCCGCGAGAGATGAACAAACTGTCCTCCAATCCAACGCGAAGGTTACCGCCCATCTGACTGGCTGTCGTAGCGAGCGACATCTGTGCTCCACCTGCGCCCAGCACCGACCACCGGTAATCGTCACCGAACAGCCTGTCGGCCGTGCGTTTCATGAAGATCAAGTTGTCGACCTCAGGCCCGATACCACCGAGGATTCCAAAGATGAACTGAATGAAAATAGGTGCTTTGAACAACCCGATATCCATGCAGAATTTCAGGTTATACAAGTGGCCGACATCGTAGCATTCATGTTCGAATTTGATGTCATGCGGCGCGAGCGTTTCTGCCGCTTCGCGAATGTCCCGGAACGTGTTGCGAAAGATGTTCTGATCGGAGTTCGCGACATAGTCTTTCTCCCAATCAAATTTCCAGTCGTCGTCGCCATACCGGTTGGCCAATGGGTGAAACGAGAAGTTCATCGAACCCATATTCATCGAGCACATTTCAGGGCTGAAAGTCTTGGCCGGATTGATCCGGTCCTGAATGGACAATGTCAGCGACCCACCGGTCGATAGGTTCACAACAGCGTCCGTTGCCTGTTTTATACGGGGCAGGAATGGCGCGAAGTCGTCCGGATCAACGGATGGCGACCCGTTATCAGGGTTGCGGGCATGGAGGTGTAGGATCGACGCTCCGGCCTCGGCGGCCTCGATCGCCTGCCGTGCGATGTCGTCGTAAGTGTACGGGAGCGCATCCGACATGGTTGGTGTGTGGATCGCTCCTGTTACAGCACATGTAATGATAGTCTTTTTCTGACGGGCCATAGGTTCAGTTTTCCTTGGATTGTCCGGTGTGCTTTACGCGATAGCCCAGCGGGAAAAGTTGCAGATCATAGCGGCTACGGATCACGCCCCAGATGCCTTTAGGTGCCTTGAGCATGACGACAATTGCGACTACGCCCAAAACGATCAGGTATGTTGTTCCAAGGTCAGCCAGCGTTTCGCGTAGCGCAAAGAAGACGAGTGTGCCGATGATTGGTCCTTCGATGGTGCCGATGCCCCCGATCACTACGATGAAGATGACGAAGGCGGTCCAGTCGTTGACGCTGAACGCAGCATCCGGCGATATGCGCAGCTTTTGTAGGAAGATGAGAGCGCCGATCATCGCCGTGAACGCCGACGTGACGACGTATACAATGAACTTCGTGCGCCAGATATCGATGCCGAGGCTTCCGGCGGCCAGTTCATTGTCGCGAATTGCCGTCAGCGCCAACCCTTGGCGCGAACGAAGAAAGAGATACACGGCTGTCACCACCAGCACAGCGGCTCCAAGCGCCAGCCAATAACTGAGCGCTTCTCGCATCGCGCGCCCGGAGGCCATTGATTTAACGATGGCGACGGGCAGTGAAGATCCTGACCCTCCACCAAGCGCTGAGATTTGCGCGAAGCTCAGCCGAAAGACTTCTGCGATGACCCAGGTGCCTATGGCAAAATAAGCGCCCCGAAGCCTGAAGATCAGAACTGCGACCGGGATCGAAATCGAAGCCCCTAACAGTCCCGCTGCTGCAATAGCAACCAACGGGCTCAGCCCACCCAGCATCGTAAGTGCGAAGAGCATATAGCCGCCGAAGCCCACATAGGCTTGCTGCCCAACAGAGACGAGACCGGCGTAACCCGCCATGAGGTTCCAAAGGGTGGCGAGTGACAGATAGAGAAACAGCTCTCCCATCAAGCGCATGTCGGCGCGGCCTGCCCACCAGGGCGCTGCAACCAGAACAAGCAAACCGATTGCCGCAAGGATCGCGGCAACTCGTGCTGCTTTAGACGATCGAGAAACAGAGTAGTCCTGCAGGTTCATCCGGAAACCCTCGGGAAGAGGCCGTTCGGACGAACGGCAAGAATGACAAGGAAAGCGATATGTCCGGCAAGCACCTGCCAGCCCGGATCAATCTTGGCTCCGATGGTTTGCGCGACGCCAAGAATAACGCCGCCAATCAGCGTGCCCCAAAGGTTGCCAAGCCCGCCGATAATGACAGCCTCAAAGCCAAAGATCAGGCGACCACCACCGATGGACGGATCAAAGCTTGTCCGAATACCAAGCAGGATACCAGCGACAGCTGTCACGCCGAGGGCCAGCGCCATGGCCAGTCCAAAGATATGCCGACGATTGAGACCCATGAGCTGTGCGATGTCTTGATTGTCAGAAACCGCTCGGAACGCGCGCCCAAGCGCGGTGTGATAGAAGGTCCATTGCAGCCCCCAGACTACAACGATCGCAATCCCGAAGGTTAGTAGCGGTAGTATTCCGAGGGTCACACCACCTACTGCAACGCTGGCTGTTTCCAGTGCACCAGCGTTCAACGTTTGCGGGTCGGCCGTGTAGACCTCCAGCAATCCGTTCTGGATAATTACACTCAACCCAAAGGTTACAAGCAGCGGTGGAAGAATATCGTCGCCCAGAGTTTGGTTCAGCAGGCCGCGTTGAAGGGCATACCCGATTGCCGCCATGGCGGGCACAACGATCACCAGGGCGGCCATCGGATGCATCCCGGTCGCAGTCGTCACGGTCAGCCCGAGATATGCCGCCAACACGATTAGATCGCCATGGGCAATATTGACGAGTCGCATGACCCCAAAGATCAACGACAGACCTGCGGCAAACAGCGCGTATAGCCCGCCCAGCAAAGTTCCCTGCACGATAGCGTTCAGCCATTCCATACTATTCAATCCCGAAATACGCGCGCGAAATGTCTTCGCGCGAAACGGTGTCAGACGCGCTTTCCAGCGATACGCGCCCCTCCTGCAGGCAGTAGACCCGGCTCGAGACCGACAGCGCCTTGGTGATGTCCTGTTCGACGATGATCGCGCTCATGCCCTCGCCGATGATGCCGGGCAGCGCCTCATAGATGTCCTTGATGATGATCGGCGCGAGCCCGAGGCTGATTTCATCGAAGAGGATCAGATCGGGATTGGCCATCAATGCACGCCCGATGGCGACCATCTGTTGCTGACCACCCGACAGCGATGTAGAGGCCTGATCTTTGCGCTCTTCAAGGATCGGGAATAGATCATAGACGGCTTTCAAATCCCAAGGGCCTGAGCGACCAACTTGAGCCCCGATCATCAGGTTTTCTTTGACAGACAAAGAGGGGAATAGCTGTCGACCCTCTGGGACCATCGCCAAGCCAAGCTCTGCAACCTGGTCTGCGCGAAGGCGGCTGATATCCTGACCCCGGTAGTGAATCTGATCCACTCCGTTCGTCAGTAGCCCGGTGATAGACCGCATCAGGGTTGTCTTGCCTGCGCCGTTCGCACCGACAATGGCAAGAACTTCGCCTTCACCAACGTCCAATTCGACATCATAGAGCGCTTGGAAATCGCCGTAGTAGGAGTTCAAGCCCCGTGTTTGGAGAATAGGATCAGGCATCGGCTTCGATCCCCAGATAGATTTCTTTGACTTCAGCGCTTTCCATGATTGCCTGCGGCTCGCCCTCGGCGATCTTCTTTCCGAAGTCTATGACGATCAGACGATCCACGACGGCCAGCAGGGCGTGCACAACATGTTCGATCCAGATGATGGTGACGCCAGAGGCGTGGATGTCTTTGATGGTCTGGACCAGTGACTTGCACTCGGCTTCGGTCAAACCACCTGCAATCTCATCCAGCAATAGCAGTTTGGGCTTGGCGCAAAGCGCACGTGTTAGTTCCAGGCGTTTGCGCTCCAGCAAAGTCAGGCTACCGGCAAGAACGTTTGCCTTGGGCAGCAGTTCTGTTTGGTCCAGAACCTCCAGACAAAAGTTTTCGGCCTTGTGTCCATGCATGCCAGCTGATTGCGTGGCGGCGATCATCGCGTTTTCGAAAACAGTCATGCCCGAAAACGGCTGCGGGACCTGAAAAGAACGCGCGATGCCTGCATGGCTGCGCTTTGCTGCGCTCCATTTGGTGACATTCTGCCCATTGAATTCTATGGCACCCGAGTTCGATTTGAGCGTCCCAGTGATCAGGTTGAACATCGAGGTTTTGCCGGCACCGTTAGGACCTATTACCCCGAGTGCCTCGCCTTGCTGGACCTCATAGCTCAGTGCATCGGCGACAGTGACCGCGCCAAATGCCTTGCTCAGGTCTTGGAGTCTCAAGATTGTCGTCATGCTTCTCTCGGATGGAGGATTTGGCGCTAAGATCGGCGCCGAATGTCTGGTTAGCCCAGCAGTTTCATGTCCGCCGTCACCGGAACCTCTGGCGCCGTGCTGTTCGCAACAATCTGCAGCTCATAGACGTCTCCGGACTTCTGCCACTGGCCACCGACCAGCGGCGTTTTGGTGACGTTGTTCATTGGCCCATCACCCCAATTCACCGGCCCGACAATTGTGTTCAGGTTGGTGGACGTGATTGCCGAAATGATCGAAGACGGGTCTTCCAGATCATCCGCCCGTTTGATGACATCCGCGACGACCTCGAACAGCGCGTGCTTAAAGCCGAGCGGTTGCGTCCAAGGTCGACCCGACTCTGCTGAATAACCTTCGGCAAGGTCTTTCGAGGAAATGCCGGTGAGTGAGGACGAGAACGGATGATGCGGGGACCACCAGACCTCGGTCGACAACCCGTCACCGCGGTCTCCCAGCGATTCAATGACGGATGGGAACAGAAGCGCCTTGCCAATGGTCACGACCTTTGGGTTGAACCCTTGCTGGGCGGCCTGGCTCCAGAACGTAGCGAAATCAGGTGGGATCATGTTACCCGTGACGATTTCGCAGCCGGCAGCCTTGAACGCTGCGATCTGGTTTGAGAAGTCGTCGGACAAAGGCTGATAGCGACCGGGATCGGTCAACGTGTAGCCAGCTGCGGCGAGCGGTTTAGGCAGGCCCAGTTCCGCATCGCCCCAAGCATTACCGTCGGCATCGTTGGGGAATAGACCGCCGACGGTTTTTGTGACACCCGTTTTATCCCACATATCAAGGAACGCCGCGATCACATCCTCCAAACCCCAGAAGAAGTGATAGGTCGTTTCAAAACCCTCACCCGGAACGCCATTGCGGCCAAAGAAATAGGGCTGCCAAGGGCAGTCGGTCGTGATGCAGGGAACTTCGTTGATCTCTGCCTGATCAGCGACAGGGTTCACCGTGTCCGGCGTTGAAGCCGCCACGATGATATCGACCTCATCGCCCAAGATCAGTTCAGCGGCGACCTCGGCTGCACGGTTGGGGTTGGACTGGCTGTCTTTTGAGATAATCTCGACATTCCAGGTCTTTCCATTGTTGTCCAACCCGGCCGAGAAGACCTGCTGGATGGCTTGAAGCACGTACTCGTCGGCCTCGGCGAAACCAGCCAGTGGACCGGTACGCGGGCTGACATTGCCAATCCTTAGCGTCGGGTTTGCCGCATAAGCACGCGTTGCCCGGAGGATGGCCGGAGCAGCGATTGCCGCCGTAGCCCCGGCAATAAAACCGCGCCTTGTGGCCGTCTTAAAAGTCTTTGTCATTGCGTCCTCCCTTCACCGGCCTCCCGCCAGTGTTTGATTGATCTTACAAAGTCTTCTCGAGATTTTTCAGATGTTTCGCGACACGTTTGCGAACCTGATCTGCTTCGCCCTCGGCCCATTTCCTGAACCCTTCGCCTGATTTCATGCCAAGCTTACCTTCATCGACAAGCGACCTGAGGTAACTTGAAGGCCCCTTTTGCACTTCGAGATCGTGCAGCACGTTTTCGTGGATATCGAGCGTCAGGTCGGTGCCCACCAAATCAGCGTTTTCCAGCGGACCGAGTACAGCCAAGCGTCGCCCGAAGCTGGACTTGATCACAGTATCAACAGCTTCTGCATCGCAAATACCGTTTTCCACTAAACTGACAGCTTCGCGCCACAGCGCATGCTGAAGGCGGTTGCCGATAAAACCCGGCACGTCCTTTTCGACCATCACCGGAGTTTTTCCAGCGTCCTTCAGCAGATCGAACATGGTTTGCGCAATCTTGGGGTCAGTCCATTCCGTCTTGATAACTTCAACTAGCGGGATCATGTGCGGGGGATTCCACCAATGGGTTCCCAAAGCTCGGTTTTTCTGTTGCAAACCGGACATGATCTGAGTAATCGGCATGACCGAGGTATTGGATGCGAGTATGCAAGTTTCTGGTGCGTGCGCCTCGATCTCAGCAAAAATCGCTTGCTTGAGCTCCAGTTTTTCGGGTGCCGCTTCGAACACGGCGTCCGCTTTTCGAACCGCACCTTCCGTTGTCGCAAAGATCTCAATCATCTTGAGGGTTTTCGTGATTGTGACCTCGTCATCCCCCATCGCGGCCATACTGGCGCGAATGCGGTCGGGTACGGTGGCTCGCGCCTCTTCAACGGGATCTGTGATGGCGACGTATTGACCGGCTTTTGCCAAAGTCAGGGCGATACCGTGCCCCATTAGACCCGCGCCAATTACCGCTATCTGCTGCTTCTTACGCACCATTCTTTAACCCGCCGTGTATCCGCCGTCGGCATGAAGGATATGCCCGGTGTAAAAATCAGATGCCCGCGACGCGAGAAACAAAAGCGGACCCGCAAGGTCTTCAGGCTCACCAAGTCGTCCTTTGGGAACACGAGTCAGAAAGCCATCGCGCACTGCCTTTGCATCGTCGGTGTCTTCAAACATCCAAGCGGTCAAAGGCGAACGGAATACCGTGGGCGCGATCGCGTTGACGGTAATCCCAGTTGGACCCAGTTCACATCCCAAGGCTTTGGTTATCCCGTTCACAGCAGCCTTTGAAGCGCAATATGCCGTGTAACCGGCCGGGTGGCCCAGGATACTACGAGCAGAACTGACGAAAATGATCTTGCCGTATTCGCTTTGCTTCATGTGCGCCGCCGCCGCGCGTGCCAAAAGCCAGGTTTGGTTCACGTTGGCGTCCATCACTGCATCGAAAGTCTCTGGCGCCATTTCGTTGATCGGCGCAACTTTATTCATGCCTGACGCAACGACCAGAATGTCGAGCTTACCAAAGCTTTTGATGGCTTCGTCGACCAATGCGCCACAGGACGCTTCATCAGTAGGGCGCATATTTATTGCGGCTACGGTCGCACCAAGCGCCTCGCACTCTTTAGCAATGCCATCGACTGCCTCTTGGTTTCCCGCGGCTAAAACAAGGTTGCAACCAGCTCCAGCCAACACGCGGGCAGCAACCATGCCAAAGGCGCCCGACGCTCCAGTGATCAGTGCGACGTCATTTTTTACGTCAAACATCTTAAGTGGATCAGACATTCTTTTCGTCCTTAGCTTTCTGGCGGATACGGAATGACCACCAGCATTTTGCAGGTGTGGTTGGCGCGGTTTTCAATTTTGCGTATTTCGCCCGATGCGATCGTGCAGCTATCCATGGGTCCAAGAGTGGTTTCTGTACCATCAACGATGACGGTCATTTCGCCTTCCAAAACCACGTAGACTTTCTCAAAAGGTGTAGAGTCGGGGCCTGCGCCACCTCCTGGTAAAAACTGGCTGAAGCCGATCCACTGATTTGTCGGCCCACCCTCTTCGAACCCTTGCAAGCGAAGCCCATGACACCCGAAGTGGTTCGGTGCTTCGTAGGGTGACGCGTCTTGAAAACGCTTCAGATGCATGTCCGTCTCCGCTCAAGGTTATTGGCGGCCACCGGCGAACCGGCGACCGGTCCGTGTGTGTTCAGAATTCTTCACCAGCTTCGATGCGGTAGGACTGGTGCTTGTCGATCATTGCAACCAATCGGATGATGCAACCGTCGCCACGGTCCCAGTTCCACGGGAAGAACGCGAAGGTGCACCGCTTGCCGGTCACGGCATCCAGATCGCCGCCGACGTTTTCAATTCCAAGAATGCCTTTAGAGAACAGCATGTTGTGCACTGGCTCCCACTCGGGGAAATCAACTTCCCACGGTGTCCCGCCTGACCACTCAAGATACTCTTTTTCGAGGTGTGGCATGATCGGACCGTTTCGCTGCGGACCGATTGCAGTTGCCAGAGGGTGATCGTTCGCCTGCGTATCGTGGCCAACGACTTTCACACCTTTCTCGATCATCCACTCGGCAGCGGAAGGAACAAGGCCCGGGCAATAAGCAAAGTAGTCACCGTCTTCGTACTGCTTATGCCAACCAGTGTTGATGATCAGCACATCGCCTTTGCGGATTGCATGACCACAGGCCTTTTCCAGATCATCTTCGGTGATTTGCTCCCATTTTTTCTTGGGTACGGAAACCACTAAACCCGAGCCAAAGAAATGGGGGAGCGGTACCTCGTCAATGAACGGCGTTCCCTGAACAACATGCGCTGGCGCATCAATATGCGTGGTCACGTGCATCGTCGTCGTAATCGTCTGAGACAATACGCCGGACTTGGCCATATAGTGCTTTCGGTCGATCTGGACGTCTTTGAAATACGGCCAGTTGGGACACTGAAACCCGTATCTGTGGCTCAGGTTATAGAACTCGAGCCCCATGTCGTTGTCGGTGTTTGCCTGAAACTCAATGCCGCGGATTTCGACCATTGGGCATATCTCCTCTGTTCGCCGACAACGCGGCGGTGTTCGGTTTTCAATTGTCTGGGTGGCCTCCCCACCTGTCCCGTATGATGATGCATACGCACCGTATTACGGTCAACTAAAAACTCACTATACGGTTGACTTGCACCGCATTGTGGTACAACACTTAGAAATCGCTAAACATCCAGAACTACAATGCGAAGACAGAATGGGATGGGTTAAATGTCTGAAAAAGCATATAAAGGTGGCATTCAGGTCATTTCCAGAGCGGCCTCGATTTTACGTGTACTGAAAGAAAACCAATCCGGAATGAGCTTGGGGAAAATCGCCGAGCGTGTTCACCTGCCCCGCTCTACGGTACAGAGAATCACAAGTGCACTTGCTGAAGAAAATCTTATCATAGCAGATGCAAATGGAGGTGGCTTGAGGCTCGGCCCCGAACTAAGCGCTCTCGCAGGCGCCGCGCAGTACAGCATCGTGGAACACTGCCGGCTTCTATTGATGGAACTAACCCAAAAAACTGGGGAAACCACAGACCTCGCTGTGATGCGTGGAATTGGCATGGTTTTTTTGGATCAGGTTCCGGGCGTTTACCGTTTGACCACGGTCTCGCAAGTAGGCGAAGTATTTCCACTAACCACCACGGCAAATGGTAAAGCCTGTCTTGCGCAACTCACAAAAGAGGATGCGATCAAGCTAATCAAAAACGAATGGGACCGGAATGGCATACATAGGAATATAGATGAGTTCCTGTCAGAACTGGATGTGATCCGAGAACACGGCCTAGCCTATGATTTAGATGAGCATTCTGGAGGTGTATCCGCAATTGGGTTTTCTTTCGTCGATTGGGTTGGCGATCTGCACGCGATCTCTATCCCGGTGCCCACTACTCGGTTTGCAAAACAGAGATCAACCATCGAAAAAGCGCTTCTTGAAACAGCCGCCAATATCCAACTAACAATCCGGTGAAGGTCCTCTTTCGCATTACCTATAATTTCTTACCGCATCGGCGGCAAACGTCCGTTCTCTGTTTTTGCAAACCAATGCTGCGTGAAAAACCAATGTCGCCTTGGCGCTCCGCAATGTGCGAGAGCGCCTAAGCTTTCGGCCTAAGTTGAAAAGCTTGAGGCTTCGCCAAACAACAGTGAAATCGACAACTTGGGAGCGCCCCTAACCCATCACATATGGATCACGCGATCATATGCATCGAGAACGCTTTCATGCATCATTTCTGACAGCGTCGGATGCGGGAAGACTGTGTTCATCAGGTCTTCTTCAGTTGTCTCCAACTGGCGACCGACTACGTAACCTTGAATCAACTCGGTCACTTCTGCACCTATCATATGCGCGCCCAGCAGCTCACCGGTCTTGGCGTCGAAGATCGTCTTGATCATGCCCTCAGGCTCTCCTAGCGCAATCGCCTTACCGTTCCCGATGAAGGGGAAGCGGCCGACCTTGATGTCGTAGCCCAACTCTTTGGCTTTGGCTTCGGTATAGCCAACCGAGGCCACCTGTGGGTGACAATAGGTGCAACCTGCGATGCTTTCGGGTTTGACCGGATGCGCGTGTTTACCTGCGATCAGGTCTGCTACCATGACGCCTTCGTGGCTGGCTTTATGAGCCAACCAAGGCGCGCCGGCGATATCTCCAATTGCATAGAGACCATCAACGCCGGTGCGGCAGAACTCATCCGTCACAACATGAGTACGGTCGATTTTCACGCCGAGTGCTTCCAGTCCCAGATTCTCGACATTGCCGACAATGCCAACGGCCGAGATTACCGTGTCGAACTCGTGCTTCTCGACCTTACCTTTGACCTCGATATGCGCGGTGACCTTACCCTTGCCGCGATCAAGCTGCTTGACCATCGCTTTTTCCATGATGGTCATGCCCTGCTTGGTGAAAGCTTTCTTAGCGAAGGCGCTGATCTCGGCATCTTCAACCGGAAGCACGCGGTCCATCACTTCAACCACGGTCGTGTCCGCGCCCAGCGTGTTGTAGAAGCTGGCGAATTCGATCCCGATGGCGCCCGAGCCGATGACGAGCAGTTTCTTCGGCATCCGCGGCGGCTGAAGGGCGTGTTTGTAGGTCCAGACCAGATCGCCATCTGCTTCCAACCCTGGAAGCTCACGCGCACGTGCGCCGGTGGCGAGGACGATGTTCTTGGCGGTCAGCTCTTCGGTGCCCTTCTCGGTTTTGACTGAGACTTTGCCTTTTGCGGAAATCGTCGCCTCGCCCATCACGACACTGACTTTGTTCTTCTTGAGCAAGTGGCCGATCCCACCCGACAACTGGCCGGCAACGCCACGTGAGCGTTTGACCACCGCTTCCAGATCGTAACCGAACTTGTCTGCCGTCAAACCAAAGTCCTTTGCGCGCTCCATCAGATGGAAGACTTCCGAAGAGCGCAGCATTGCCTTGGTTGGGATACAGCCCCAGTTCAGGCAAATGCCGCCCAGATGCTCCCGCTCGACCACGACGGTCTTGAGGCCCAGCTGCGCCGCGCGGATTGCGGCCACATAGCCGCCCGGACCAGCGCCGATTACGATCAGATCAAAAGATTTTTCAGCCATGTGTCCCTCTCGGCCCAGGTCGGTTTGAAATTTAGTTTAGTATTAAACTATTTTTCACAGCGCATCAATATAGACATACCGCGACAAAAGCGACGCCGGTATGTTATGGTCGATACGTGCAGTTTTCAGCCTATACCCAAGCTTTTTCAAAGGCTAGAAAAGAACAGTCGGGGCCTCCACCCGTCTTATATTCACAAAGCATTCGAAAGACTTATCATGGCCAAGACCCTCAAAGACCTTCTCCTTGCACTTCTGAATGCAACGCTGATCCTAGTGGCGCTTTGCCTGTTTTTGGGCTGGAAACTGGCTTCGACGGTGGAGGACGTCACCTCGGGGCTGTCGGAAAAGCTGCAAGTTGTCGCCCCGTTGCGGGACGAGGCGCAGGGTATTCGCGAGCAGCTTTCCGGACTGCGCAGTGATTTGGCCCGCATTCAAGAGGACGGTGTGGTGAGCAACACCGCCGTTTCTCTGCGAATGTCCAATACGCTAGACAAGCTGGAGACGATAGAAACCAAGCTGCAGACCGTTCAGACCAGGTTTGAAGAGTTGGCGGAATCACCTGACCAATTAATTGACTATGCAATTGAGACCTCGGCCGACGTGGTAGCCGACCGGATCATTGCCATCCGTGGATGCGGGCCCGAAAGTTAACCGGCTGCTTGCAACTCACGCACAGTGGAGCCATAGCCGCCCATATCGACATAGGCGGTCTCATGCACGGTTGGGGTGCGTGACAGGGCCTCATTCCGATAGGGGAAGCGTCCGAATTTCCGGATCACCTCGCGATGGGCGCGCGCGTGCAGCAGGTTGCTGGAATCTTCGCTGCTGAGGTTCTGGCACATCAGACGCACACAGCGCTCCTGATCACACAGGTTCTCGGAATGCATCATCGGCAGATAAAAGAACTGCCGCGCGGGTTCGTCGATTTTCAGATCCCAGCCCTTGTCCACCGCGCATTTCGCAGCGGCAAGAGCCGCCCGATCCGACGAAAAAGCCCGTGCCTCGCCGCGGAACATGTTGCGCGGGAATTGGTCTGTTAGGATGATATAAGCCAGAGACCCGCTGGGATATGTCAGCCAGAGCGAAAACTTGCCCTCTGTCGCGGCTTCCCAAGTGGTCAGGAAGCGATCGCGGATCTGCTGATCCAGCGCGTCGTCCTGCATGTACCACCCCTTGGGGCCGACCTCATCCAACCAAAAACTCAATACGTCTTCAGGACCAACCATTGCCCTTAACTCCGTGTGTTGCCCTCCCCAGGGACGTAAGGTCATTTAAGGCTGTTTTACAGATTTGTAACAGTAAAATATTACTACATTTCGGACATATTTAGGCGTTAGCGGAAACATCTTGTGCGTCTTCCTCGGCCTCGGCGGCTTCGATAGCCACTTCCTGGGCCACCTCAAGCGCAACAGGGGATGCGGACGGGTACAGGGGCGACATGGTGCCGGTCTCGTCGACTGGGATCGCCGCGCGCTGCGTCATGCGATACATTGCGTAGCCAGCCATCGCGAACAGCAACGCCGCGATGAACAGGAAAAAGCCCGGAGGTCCAAAGATCCCGTCCCCCATCAACCAACCTGTAATCAGCGGGCCAGCAATCGCGCCCAGGCCGTTGATGAAAAGCAAACCACCAGATGCAGCGGCCATGTCCTCGCGATCTAGAAAATCGTTCGTATGGGCGATTAGCAGGGAATAGAGCGGGTTTGACATACCGCCAATAAAGAAAGCGGTAACCAGAAGGATCGGGAAATTCACCCCGAATAGCATGCCAGCTACGGCACTGGCACCGCCTATGGCTGCCGCCAGCAGGATCAGGAAACGCCGATCCATCCGATCCGAGAACCATCCCAGCGGGTATTGCAGCACGATAGCGCCGATGTAGAAGGCGGCCACGAAGGTCGAAATCTCGATCAGGCTTAGCCCGGCGCGCGCGCCATAGACCGCTGCCATGCCGAACTGCGCGGAGAACACCCCACCCAACAGGAACATGCCCACACAGCCCAAGGGGGATTTGCCCATCAACTCGCGCAGGGTCATGGGTTTGGTGGTGTCGAATGCGGGGGTTGGAGAAATCGACAAGAGGATCGGCGCGAACGAGACAGAAACGAGGATCGACGCGATCACAAATGTTTCATACCCCGCTGGATCGCCCAGCAGAACCAATCCCTGAGCCGAAATGATCCCCAGCATCTGCACAATCATATAGAGCGACAATGCCTGCCCCCGATTCTCATTGCTGGCCGCGTTGTTCAGCCAGCTTTCAGCGGTCACATAAACGCCCGAGAAACAGAAGCCGATCACGGCACGCCCCAGGAACCACGCGATCGGGTCGGTCAGCATCGGATACATGATCATGACCGCGGAAATGAACGAGGCCAGGGCTGCAAAGACACGCACATGGCCAACCCTGCGGATCATCTCAGGCGCGAGGCGCGATCCGCCCAGAAACCCCATGAAATAGGCCGACATCACAAAGGACATCTCCAGGGTCGAGAAACCTTCGATTTCACCACGAACACCCAGAATCGTGCCTTGCAGGCCGTTGCCGACCATCAGCAATCCCATGCCGAGAAGAAGCGCCCAAGCGGTGGACAGAACCTGAATCATTTGGGCCTCCGGGATGTGCCAAGCTGAATTGCGAGTCGTTATGTGATCAAAACAAATGCAGATCGCGCCTGTCTACGACATTCCCTGTCTGACAGTGTCGCGGCTGAGGGTTTTAGGGGATCAGAAGGGATGAATCCCCATATGAGAAGAAGCGATATTTCTGTTCAATCGCATGGGCATAGACGGACCGCATACGCTCCTGCCCCATCAGAGCCGAAACCAGCATCAGCAGGGTCGATTTGGGCAGGTGGAAATTGGTCATCAGTGCGTCCGTCACGTGGAACTTAAAGCCCGGATAAATGAAGATGTCGGTTTCCCCTTCCCAAGGCGCGATCTGACCACTGCGCGCTGCACTTTCGATTAGGCGCAGGGCGGTGGTGCCGATCGGGACCACCCGCCCCCCCTCCGCCTTGGTGGCGCGGATCTCATCAGCGGCCTGCTGGCTGACCCGGCCCCACTCGGCATGCATCTTGTGGGTTGTCACGTCCTCGACCTTGACCGGCAAAAACGTGCCCGCGCCCACATGCAGGGTCACGTGGCTGAACTCCACCCCGCGCTCGGCCAGTGCCGCCATCAGCGCATCGTCAAAATGCAGCGACGCGGTTGGTGCGGCCACAGCGCCCGAGTTGCGCGCCCAGATGGTTTGGTAATCCGTCTTGTCCTGCTCATCCGCCGGACGTTTGGCAGCGATGTAGGGCGGCAAGGGCATCGCACCGGCCTGTTCAAGGGCGGCGTCAAAATCCTCGCCACTGAGGTTGAAGTGCAGATAGGCCTGCCCGTCCTCTACCCGGTCCAGCGTCGCACTGAGATCGTCCGAGAATACGATCTCTTCGCCCGGCTTGACCTTTTTCAGCGGCTTGATCAGCGCGGTCCAGGACCCATCCGCCTGAGGCTCCAGCAACGTCGCCTCGATCGCGGCGGAAACCGGCCCCTGCGCGCTGTCGCGGTGCCGCCGCCCGCTGAGCCTTGCCGGGATCACGCGCGTATCGTTCAACACAAGCCGATCGCCGGGGCGCAGCCAGTTGGGCAGATCGAACACATGGCTGTCCGAAATCGACCTACCCTCGGCCACCAGCAAACGCGCGGATGAGCGCGGGTTGGCGGGCCGGGTGGCAATCAGGTCTTCGGGCAGGTGGAAATCAAAATCGCTTAGTTTCATGGCCGCGCCATACAAGGCCGCAAGAGATTCGGCCATATCCCTAGCGGTCGCTTTTCGGGGCTCCGTAAGTACGCTTGGGTTCGTCAGGTTTGCGCGGTTGAGCGTTCGGCCCATCTGAAACCGTAGGGGCCGGAGGACGCAGAAGGTTGCGCAGGAACAGCGGCGCAAGGCCCGACAGCGGGTTCACCGAGACCTTCGGGTCCGCCAACGGCCCGGTAAGAGAATAATTGAACCCGATGACCCCTTCGCCCTTTTTGGTAAAAACGCTGCCGACCGCATTCAGCAAATAGATCGGTGAAATGGCACCCCGCAGGTTCAACGTCCCGGCCACCGTATTCACCGTTCCGTCAAAAGACAGGCCCATGGACGGGCCAACAGCACTTCCGCTGAGGATCTTGACCTCGGTCGGGGTGATCCGCATCCGGCTGTCGATGGACGAGAAGAAAATGCCCTGGCCAGCCATCTCATCCAGCAACCCGACCAGACTGATTGCGTTCAGCAGCGCAGCCATCGCAGGCGCATCCTGAATACGGGTGCTGACGATACTCAGGATCACGTCATAGCTACCAGCCGCCGCGACCGGTTCCAACTGTACGTCCAACGTTCCGCCCCTTGCTTGCGTCAGCAAACCCGCCGAGCGCAAGACGGCGCCGGCATCGTTCGAGGTCAGCTCTACCGCGCTCCGCGCGCCCCGCGGGGTGAGGCGCCCTTGCATGGCAGCCCCTCCGTTGACACGGGCGTTGAAGGTGCCGTTGACCCCTCCGGTCGTTTGAAACGTGCCCTTGAAGCCGGTCAGCGCCACGCTCTCAGTGACTTGGAGGCGGTCAAGCGTTACGTCGAGATTCGGGCCAGCGCCCGACCCGCTGCCGCCACCCTCGGACTCGCCAAATGTGGCGCGGCCCAGGTTCAGCACCCCGCCAAGAACGCGAATGTCGGGTGCGGCGTTGCCCCGCCCGATCAGCTCGGCCGGAACAGCCAGCCAGTTGCCCAGATCGAAGGAGCTAAAAGACACGCGGTCAAACTCTCCTTCCCGGAAGGTGATCGACGCCGCAGTCCTCAACCCCGCCGCCTGCAGGTTCAAGGCATCAACCTTCAGACCATCGCCCAGCGTTGCATCAGCAGTCAGCGTGCCGCTGGTCGACGCGGGTTTGCGCCATCCTAGCTCGGGGATAGCAAGCGTGACGCCAACCAGATCGGAATAGGCCGACAGTTGCGGCGGTGCGCCTGCACCGATACCGAGCGTAAAATCAGCCGTGCCAGACCCGCTTAGGAAGCTTTGCGGCAATCCGGCCTTCAATTCAGCCATCAGGCGCTGAGACAGCTCGATCTGCCCCGTCAAGGTGCTGCGCTGCGCGGTTTCGCCATCAATCGGCTGTTGCCATTTGGCCTGCACGGGCACATCGCCGAACAGGCCCTGCCCTTCGATCTGCACTCCAGTCTGGTCTCCGGACAGCTCTAGCATCGGTGCGCTAACGGAAAACCCCGGTACCAGACGATCGCTGCTCATGTCTCCGAGAGTGCCTGTAAAGTGAAACTGGGTGTCCTGAAACTTGAGGCCCTTGATCAGCGGTAAGGACAACGTGCCCGTAAGCGCCACATTTCCCTCGGCCATATCGACCGGCAACCCTGCCTTGCTGAGCAGGCTGAGCGGCGGGCGATCCAGTAAGGATAGCGCGGCAGTGACGCCCCCCGTCGCGCTTATCCGTGCAATACCCGGCGTATTTTTTTTGATTTCGGTATCGGGAATAATGAAAGAAGTCCCCGATGCATCCACGAACCCACCCTGATCGGCCATCACCACGCCCTGCTGCGCGGTTGCGGTAAAGCGGTCGTCAATCAGGCTGGCCTGCCCCTGCGCGCCTTCGACCGGAGGCAGGGTCTTGGCAAAACGGATGGTGGCATCCTCGAACCCGAAATCCAGATAAATATCGGGTTTGTTGTCGGGTCGCAAACGCAGCGCGAAATCCATATCCGACAACGCCCCCTTGGAGAGGTTCTTTGTCACCCATTCCCGCGGCTTCGGCGCCAGACGCTCGGGCCAATAGTTTAGGACTTCTTCAGAATCCATCTGGTTCAGATGCGCATCCAGATCGGCCGACCAGCCGTCCGCTAGACCGACTAGCAGACCTGAGGCACGCACGCGGTGGCCGCCATCCTCAATCGTCATCTGACCCACGCGCAGCCGGAACGGGGCAAATTTCATCTGAACGTCCAGATCGGCCCTTTTCAGGTTAAGCGGCTCGGGGAACAGGTTGGCCGGGTTGACGTTGATCCCCGTCAAGCTCCACTGCCCATCCAGACTGTCGAGCGTCCCGTTTTCCACCCCTTGCAGATAGGCTTTGCCTGCTGCCTGCACCGATCCCCAGGCGGAATCGATCGAGACCTCGTTGAAGTCCAGCTCCTGCCGGATGGGATCATAGGTGAAGTAGGTGCTCGCTGAGTCGAACGGGATGGCACGTGTCTCTGGGTTGGGTTGCACCGCCCCGGCGCCTAGATTGAGCGTCGCGAAAACAGGGCCGAACGCCCCTGAGCTATCCACGCTGCCCCGCACCGCGCCCGAGATCGGCGTTTTCAAAACCTGCAACCACGCCAATGCCGGGCTTTGGCCGTAGATGTCTTCGGCCGGCAGGTCGGTGATCGTCACGCCAAAACGTGCCTCGGGCGTGCCCAGAATGCTGGTGTAATTGGCCTCAATCTGGCTGACATAATCGCGCCCGGACAGGACCGAGAAGCCGGTGGCCAACCGCATGTCATCGTCATTGCGGGTCAGCTGAATATGGCCGCCGTCTAGTATCCAGGACCTCCCCAACCGCAGATCGCGATAGTCCAGCGTGATCGCGTCCAACTGCACCGAGGTCAGCGCGGACAGGACCGGAGAAAGGAACACCTCATCCCCGGCCTCGATCAATTCGGCAAGGTTCGATGCGCTTTGCACGGGCGCGCTGCCAGTGCCCACCGTCAGGGTCAGCGCACCGTCGTCACCCCGAGTCAGGGCGATCTGTGCCCCGCTGAGTATGATCCGCTTGGGTCGCACATGACCTCGCAGCAAGGGCCGCATCGCCAGGCTGGCCCGCATATCCGACACTTGGGCGATCTGTTGTCCGGCCCGATCACTGATGGACACATCCGTCAGACGCAAACGGGGCCGCCAGCCTTCGTGAATAATAAAGCTGACATCGCCAAAGCGGATCTGGAGACCGCCCAGATTTTCTTCCAACCGCGCCTCAACGTGACTGCGCAGCCAGGCCGGGGCGTGCATACGCTGGCCCAGAACCATGAACCCCGTGACCACAGCCAGAACGACCAGCAAAACAACGCCGCGCAACGTCCAGATGCCCGCCGTCCGACGGCGCGAGCGGCGACGTTTCGGTTGGCTCGCCTCTTCGCTATTGTCCTGATCCTGCTGCACCAATTTGCGTTCCACGCCTTTCAACCCGTCCGCGTTGCCCTATGATATCGGGCAGCGTTTAAAAACCTTTAGCGGAGTTTCCAATGCCCGACGTTTCAGACATGGCCCCAGACTTCACCCTTCCCCGAGACGGCGGTGGTGAGGTATCCCTCGCGGATCTGCGCGGCAGTGCCGTCGTTTTATTCTTTTATCCACGCGATGATACGCCGGGCTGCACCAAGGAATCCATCGGTTTTTCGGAGCAGCTTCAGGACTTTGCCGATGCGGGTGCTCAGGTCTTCGGCATCTCGCGCGACAGCGTGGCCAAACATGACAAGTTCGTCGCCAAACACGACCTGACTACGCCTTTGCTGTCGGATGAAAACTCGACCGTCTGCGAAGATTACGGCGTCTGGGTCGAGAAAAACATGTATGGCCGCAAATCCATGGGCATCGAACGCTCGACCTTCCTGATCGACGCCGAGGGCCGCATCGCACAGGTCTGGCGCAAGGTCAAAGTGCCTGGCCACGTGGATGCAGTGCTTGAAGCCGTTAAGGCGATGTAGCCCCCCTCGACCTCGAGCGCCATCCGGTCTATCCCCAGCCTCGATACGACAAGGCGGAGCGTACCAGTGCCCCAAACACTGACCCAGATGGCAACCGAAGTTCTGACAACAGCGGACGGGCGGGAAAAAACCGCCCTGTCCAAACGCCATGCCGCCGCTTGGGTCGCGTCGCGCAAGGGCGAAGGTGACGCGATTGAAATCGGCACCGCCACCCCGCCTTTGACCCCTGCACGCCCTGAAAAGCCCGAGCTGCTCTCACCCCGCGAAGTGCCAAAGCGCAAACCGGGGTCCGAGGCCGGGCGGATCGCGCTTTTGCACGCCGTGGCACATATCGAACTGAATGCCGTGGATCTGCATTGGGACATCATTGCCCGCTTCGGTCATGTGCCCATGCCGATCGGTTTTTATGATGACTGGGTCAAATGCGCCGAGGAAGAATCGCGCCATTTTGAGATGGTCTGCGATTGTCTGGAACAGATGGGCAGCTTTTACGGCGCCCTGCCCGCCCACGCAGGCATGTGGCGCGCTGCCGAAGACACCGCCGAGGATTTGATGGGCCGCCTAGCCGTGGTTCCCATGGTTCTAGAGGCACGAGGGCTGGACGTCACACCCGGCATGATCGACATCTTTCGCAAGGCCAAGACCGAGCAAGCCATCGCTGCGCTTGAGGTGATCTATGCGGAAGAGGTCGGCCATGTCGCCTATGGTTCCAAATGGTTCCATTTTTTGTGCGGACGCGAAAACGCTGACCCCAAGGACGTCTTCCACCAATTGGTTCGGCGCTATTTCCACGGTGCCCTAAAACCCCCCTTTAACGAAGAGAAACGCGCCGAGGCAGGATTGCCGCCGGACTTCTACTGGCCGCTAACCGAGGATATGCCCGCGCCGGGTCAGGTCTCAGACTGAGGTTAAAGGTTAATTTCGGCAGGTTTTCGCCGATACGTAGGGGGAAAACTGCACCTTCGACGACAAATTGGTCAACAAACTTGCCCGAATGCTGAGACCCTATTAAGCATCCCGTCCAAGGGACGGCTATTGCACCACGACCGGTCCCGATCTTGGGGATGAGAGGTAAGACGCGTGAGAACACGTCTGGCAATTAAATTTCACTCGCTGCTCGAACGGCACTTCCCGGAACGCCGGGTTTTTCTGAAATCTGACAAAGACACACGGTACATCCGACTCAGCTCGGAAACGCAGATCGCTGCGGTGACCGGTGTGGCCGTCATGGTTGGCTGGACCGCCGTCGCCACTGCGATTCTGCTGATGGACAGCATCGGATCTGGCAACTTCCGCGAACAAGCCAAACGCGATCAGGCCACCTATCAAGAACGTCTCAACATCCTGTCCGCTGAGCGTGACGCCCGCGCTCAGGAAGCCTTGGCCGCACAGGACCGGTTCAACGCTGCACTGGCACAGGTCTCGGCGATGCAGTCCGAGCTTTTGGCCTCGGAAAACCGTCGGCGCGAGCTGGAGACCGGAATCGAAGTGATCCAGACGACCCTGCGCGCCACGATGAAGCAACGCGAAGAGGCCCGTGGCGAACTGGCGAAGCTGCAACAGGATGCGGATACAACGGACGCCTATGTCGTGGCCGCCTCGGCCCCGGCGCAGATGGAATTCATGACCGACGCGCTGGCTCGCACCGCGGAAGAGCGGGATCAGATTGCAGCTGACGCACGCGATGCGCTGGACCAGCGCGATGATCTGGAGCTGGAAATCCGACTGATGCAGGAACGCAGTGACGAGATTTTCCGCCAGTTGGAAGAGGCGATGGTGATCTCGGTCGAGCCTCTGGACAAGATGTTCCGTCAGGCGGGCATGCCCACGGACCGCATCATCGAAGAGGTGCGGCGCGGATATAGCGGTATGGGCGGTCCGCTGACCCCTTTATCCCTGAGCACCCGCGGCGAGGAGAGTGACATCTCCGCCGACGAGGTGCGCGCAAACCAGCTTCTACAACAAATGGATCAGTTGAACCTGTATCGTCTGGCGGCCGAAAAAGCGCCCTTTGCGAACCCGGTTCATTCCGCTGTGCGGTTCACCAGCGGCTACGGCTCCCGCCGCGACCCCAAAACGGGCGGACGTCGGATGCATAACGGCGTCGATTTCGCGGGTCCCCAAGGCACCGATATCTTTGCAACCGCAGATGGCGTGGTCACCCATGCCGGCTGGCAGTCGGGCTTTGGACGCCTTGTGAGGATCAAACACGCCTTCGGGATTGAGACACTTTATGCTCATAACACCAAGATCAACGTCAAGGTCGGCCAAAGGGTCTCGCGCGGGGATCATATTGCTGATATGGGTAGCACCGGACGGTCCACCGGCACGCATTTGCACTATGAGGTGCGCGTGAACGGAAAACCTGTAAACCCAATGACTTACATCAAGGCTGCGAGAAATGTTTTCTAAGAGCAAAATCAACGAGCCCGCATCCAAGGATTCTGAGGCGGCAAAACCTGCTGCTCCGGCGACTCCGGCGGCCCCTGCCCCTTCCGAACCCAAGGCCAGCACGGCGCCCAAGCCCAAACCGCCCGCGTCGGTCCTGTCTTCGGACCTGCACATCACCGGCAACATCAAGACAACCGGTGACATTCAGGTTGAAGGCACCGTCGAAGGCGACATCCGCGCACATCTTCTGACCATCGGCGAAACCGCGACCATCAAAGGCGAAGTCACTGCAGACGACGTTGTGGTCAACGGCCGCATCGTGGGTCGCGTGCGTGGCCTGAAGGTCCGCCTGACCTCGACCGCACGGGTAGAAGGCGACATCATCCACAAGACAATCGCCATCGAAAGCGGCGCGCATTTCGAAGGTTCGGTTCAGCGTCAGGACGACCCCCTGAACCCTGGCCGCGGCGCAAAACCGGGTGCCAACCCGGCTGCGGAAGTCAAACAGTAAAGCAAATCCAACCCGGATTTTCGAAACGCCGCAGGTCATCCTGCGGCGTTTTCGATTCAACTGTGGGCCTTGCTCTGATTCCAGTTCCAAGCTTGAACTGATCCAGATAAACTCCGCCCATGTGGATGTTTTTTGCTATTGTCGCAGCCGTCGCAGGCGCGTTTCTGTATTGGTCCTGGTCCAAGAAAAAGGCGCGTGCAGCACTTCTGGCCGAGCCGCTCAGCGAAGACGACCGGCGCATCATCGCGGCACAGGTCCCTATCCTCCAACGCGTCCCATCCGACCTACGTGAGAAATTGGATGGCAAGATCAACTTGTTTCTCGAGCAGGTGAGCTTTTACGGCTGCGACGGGCTGGAAGTCACCGATGAGATGCAATTGTCCATCGCCGCGCAAGCCTGCCTGCTCGTGGTGAACACCGACACCTGGTACGACAACCTGACAACCGTTCTGATCTATCCCAACGCGTTCAAGTCTCGGCAGAAAAGGCGCAGCGGCTATGTCGTAACCGAGAAGGAAATCATCCGAACCGGCGAAAGCTGGGATCGTGGGCCGGTGATCCTGTCATGGGCGCATAGCAAGCAGGGCGCGATGAATGACCATGACGGGCACAACGTGGTGTTCCACGAGTTTGCGCATCAGATCGACGACCTGTCGGGCGGCACCAACGGCATTCCGGTCCTTGCAAAGGGGCAGAGCTATGCCGAGTGGGAACATGTCTTCCTGACGGCCTATTCCGACCATGTCAAAGCAGTAGAGGCCGGGCATCGCACCGTCATCGATCCTTACGGAGCCGAGGGCCATGAGGAGTTCTTCGCCGTCTCGGTCGAGGTGTTTTTTGAGCGTCCTAACGCCCTGCAAAAGGCAGTGCCTCAGGTCTACGAACAGCTGTCCGCGCTGTTCAATCTCGATCCCGCAGCATGGGGTGAAGTGCATAACTGACTTGCAAACCGTGAAAATTCCCCCAAACGCTAGTTTCACAAATCACAGTTTTTGAATTACTCTGGTCCTCATTGATTTACGGAGGACTATTCATGTCATCAAAACTCACGGCCGAATTCTTCGGCACGTTCTGGCTGGTTCTGGGCGGCTGCGGCAGCGCAGTTCTGGCGGCAGGGGTCGCTGATGTTGGCATCGGATGGCTTGGTGTATCCTTCGCCTTCGGCCTGACCGTTTTGACCATGGCTTATACGGTGGGCCATATCTCGGGCGGGCATTTCAACCCCGCGGTCAGCCTCGGCCTGATGATCGGAGGGCGCTTCCCCGCCAAGGACCTGCTGCCTTATTGGGTCGCTCAGGTGCTGGGTGCAATTGCGGCAGCGGTGGTGCTGTACGTGATCGTCAGCGGCGCGCCCGGTTTTGAAGGCGTGGGCGGATTTGCCTCAAACGGATATGGCGAGGCGTCACCCGAAGGGTATTCCATGATGTCCGCGCTGGTGATCGAGATCGTGCTGACCGCCTTCTTTATCGTCATCATTCTGGGCGCCACCTCCAGCGGAGCGCCTGCGGGCTTTGCCCCGATTGCCATCGGTCTGGCCCTGACCCTGATCCACCTGATCTCGATCCCTGTCACCAACACGTCGGTCAACCCGGCACGGTCCACGGGCGTGGCCCTGTTTGCGGATGGCCCTGCCCTTGCACAACTTTGGCTGTTCTGGGTCGCCCCACTGATCGGGGGGGCTATCGGTGCGTTGATCTGGAAAGCAATGGGCGACGACTGATTTCAATCCCTAGCCCACAAGAAAACCCCGGCGCATGAACTTGCGCCGGGGTTTTTCGTTACTCGGTCACAGTGACCTTTTTCATCGCGTCGGGCTGGCCGACAACGGCGCCGTTCTGACCAGCACCGCGTTTGATCGCATCAACTACGTCCATCCCGTCCGTGACCTGACCGACAACGGTGTACTGGCCATCCAGAAACGGTCCCGGCTCGAACATGATGAAGAATTGCGAGTTCGCGCTGTTGGGGTTCTGAGACCGCGCCATGCCGACCACACCGCGATCAAAGGTGATGTCCGAGAACTCGGCCGGCAAGTCAGGACGGTCCGAGCCACCACGACCTGCATTGGCAGCGTTGAAGCTGCCCTTGGTCTGGTTGCCGAACTGAACATCTCCGGTCTGGGCCATGAACCCCTCGATCACGCGGTGGAAGACGACCCCGTCATACTCACCTGCGTTGGCGAGCGCGGTGATCTGCTCCACGTGCTTGGGTGCGACATCTTCGAACAGGTCAACGGTGATGGTGCCATTGGCCTCCCCCTCAACCTCGATCTGCAGCCCAGTGGCCAGCGCGGGGCTGGCCAGCAGGACAAAAGCGGCGGCGAGCTTATGCATCTGCCGCTACCTTGACGCTGATCATGCGGTCCGGGCTCGCAGGCGGCTCGCCCCGTACAATAGCGTCTACATGCTCCATCCCGTCGATCACGCGGCCATAGACCGTGTACTGACCATTCAGGAAGTGGTTATCTTTGAAGTTGATGAAAAACTGCGAGTTTGCCGAATCCGGGTTCTGCGAGCGCGCAGCGCCCAGAGTTCCACGGTCATGCGGCAGTTTCGAGAATTCCGCCGGAACGTTCGGCAGAGACGACCCGCCTGTGCCCGCCATGCGGATGTTGAATCCGTCTTCCATGTCGCCGTGCTGAACGTCGCCGGTCTGGGCCATGAAGCCGTCAATCACACGGTGGAAGGCCACGTTGTCATATTCGCCCCCACGGGCCAGCTCCTTCATCCGGGCGCTGTGCAGAGGCGCCACGTCGGGCAGCAGCTCAATGACGACATTGCCGTCTTTCAGCTCGATGATGATTGTGTTTTCGGGATCCTTGATCTCGGCCATCTGGCCCTCCTGTCGTTTGTCTTGCGCAAATACCTATGCGCCAAGCGCCTGAATGCCAAGTGACGCATTGACCTGAGGGCAAAATGCAGGAAAAGAACCGCCCAAAGGGTATCAAAACACGAGGATTGCGCGATGGGCTGGAAAACACTGGACGATATGGACCTGAACGGCAAACGCGTGCTGGTGCGCGTGGATATCAACGTGCCGGTCGTTGACGGTGTTGTGACCGACGCCACCCGTATTCAGCGCATTGTTCCCACGGTGCAGCACATTCTGGCATCCGGTGGCAAGCCCATCCTGCTGGCCCACTTCGGTCGTCCCGGCGGTGAACGCCGTGAAAGCCTGTCGCTGAACCAACTTGTCCCGACCTTGGAGTCTGCTTTCGGCGCGAAGGTCCTGTTCGCCGCCGATTGCGTGGGCACTGAGGCGGAACTGGCCGCAGACGCCTTACAGCCCGGTCAGGTGCTGCTGCTGGAAAACACCCGTTTCCACGCGGCTGAAACCGAGAACGATCCCGATCTGGCCGCTGGCATGGCGCGTCTCGGCGATGTCTACTGCAATGACGCGTTCTCGGCCGCGCACCGCGCCCACAGCTCGACCGAGGCGCTGGCCCGTTTGCTGCCCGCCTGCGCCGGTCGCTTGATGCAGGCCGAGCTTGAGGCGCTGGAGGGCGCTTTGGGCGCACCAAAACGCCCTGTGACAGCCGTTGTTGGCGGTGCGAAAGTGTCGACCAAGCTGGAGCTGTTGGGCAACCTGATCGACAAGGTCGACTATCTGGTCATCGGCGGCGGCATGGCGAACACGTTCCTTGTCGCCAAGGACGTTGATGTCGGAAAATCGCTGGCCGAAACCGCGATGAAAGACACCGCCGCAGAGATTCTGGCCAAGGCCGAAACATCCGGTTGCAGCATCGTGTTGCCATTTGATGTGGTAGTCGCCGAGAAATTCGAAGCAAACGCCCCGCATCAGGTCCTGCCCGCCGATCAATGCCCCGAAGACAGTATGATCCTGGACGCAGGCCCTGAAAGCGTCGCCGCCATCACCGAGATCTTCAGTAAAAGCCAGACCCTGATCTGGAACGGCCCGCTCGGCGCGTTCGAGTTGGAGCCTTTTGACGCCGCCACCAACGCCGCCGCCCTGAAAGCCGCTGCGCTGACACGCGCGGGTCAGTTGATCTCGGTCGCAGGTGGCGGGGATACCGTTGCCGCGCTGAATGCATCGGGCGCGGCCAAGGACTTCTCGTATATCTCGACCGCAGGCGGAGCCTTCCTGGAATGGATGGAAGGCAAGACCCTGCCCGGCGTCGCAGCACTGGAGCAATGATCATCGCGGCGCTCAAAACCGGGCCGCGAGACAATCTGACTCAACCGCACAATTTTTGCGAATCAGGGGATTCACATCCCGAATCACCTGTGACATAGTGCAATCAGAGGCCCACAAAGGGCCCGTTATTGAGGCAGACTTCATACGGCGGTCAACAGAGTGTCCCGTTCCCATCGGCCCGGTTTGGGCGCAGTTTTTTTCTTCTCGGTGGCTTTTATGCTGGGTGTATATTTCACCTTCGCCGCCGTCCAGGGAGACTATGGCCTGTTCCGACGGGTCGAGATTTCGGCGGAACGGGACGCCCTGTCACGCGACCTCGCGGCGCTCAAATCTGAGATTTCCGAGATGGAAAACCTCACCCGTCGCCTCTCGGACAATTACCTTGATCTCGACCTGCTGGATCAACAGGCCCGATCCGTACTGGGCATGATCCGCGCGGATGAAATCGTCATCCGCTAACCCCCTTCTCCCCCTGCATGAATTGCGCAAAGCTACGCTGCGTCATATTTACGCTCGCCAGATCGCAAGAAATGCTCTAAAAGATAGTTTAACGCTAAACTATCTGTCCGAAAGGGGGAGATCGCCACAATGGCTGCGCGAAAAACCACAAAGAAACCAAACGTTTCTGCGGAAGAGCTGAAAACCTACTACCGCGAGATGCTGTTGATCCGTCGATTCGAAGAAAAGGCGGGGCAACTTTACGGTATGGGTCTGATTGGTGGTTTCTGCCACCTCTACATCGGACAGGAGGCGGTTGTTGTCGGCCTTGAGGCTGCAGCAAAAGAAGGCGACAAACGCATCACATCTTATCGCGACCACGGCCACATGCTGGCCTGCGGAATGGATCCGGGCGGCGTGATGGCCGAACTGACCGGGCGTGAGGGCGGCCTGTCCAAGGGCAAAGGCGGCTCGATGCATATGTTCTCGAAAGAGAAGCATTTCTACGGCGGCCACGGCATTGTTGGCGCTCAGGTCCCGCTAGGCGCGGGTCTGGCCTTTGCAGACAAGTATAAGGAAAACGGCGGCGTGACGTTCACCTATTTTGGTGACGGTGCTGCGAACCAGGGTCAGGTCTACGAGACGTTCAACATGGCCGCCCTCTGGGATCTGCCAGTCGTCTTCGTAATTGAGAACAACCAATATGCGATGGGCACAGCACAAGCGCGCTCGACTTCTTCGGCGGATATCTACCACCGCGGTCAGGCTTTCGGGATCCCGGGCGAAATGGTCAACGGCATGGATGTTCTGGCCGTCAAAGCCGCAGGCGAGAAAGCCGTCGCCCACTGCCGCGCAGGCAAAGGCCCCTACATCCTTGAGGTCAAGACCTACCGCTATCGTGGTCACTCGATGTCCGACCCGGCCAAGTACCGCACCCGCGAAGAAGTTCAGAAGGTCCGCGAGCAAAGCGACCCGATCGAACATGTGCGCGAGCTGCTGCTGACCGGCAAACATGCGACCGAGGATGACCTGAAGGCGATCGACAAAGAAATCAAAGAAGTCGTGAACCAAGCCGCCGAATTCTCGAAAGAAAGCCCCGAGCCTTCCGTCGAAGAGCTTTGGACTGACATTTACGCCTGAGAGGACGAATAAGACATGGCAACCGAAATTCTCATGCCCGCCCTTTCGCCCACAATGGAAGAGGGCACGTTGGCCAAATGGCTGGTCAAGGAAGGCGACACCGTATCTTCCGGCGACATCATGGCCGAGATCGAAACCGACAAGGCCACGATGGAGTTTGAGGCCGTTGACGAAGGTATCGTCGGCAAAATCCTGATCAGCGAGGGCACCGAAGGGGTCAAGGTCAACACCCCCATCGCGATCCTTGTGGAAGAAGGCGAAGACGCCTCCGCCCTGCCCGCGGCTGCCCCCGCAGCCGCAACGGTGACCGAGGCCGCCCCTGCGGCGATTGAGGCCCCCGCTCCTGCAGCTGCCGCCCCGGCCGCTCCGGTTGTGGACCTGTCGCCCGATTGGCCAGCCGACGCGGAAATGAAAACCGAGACCGTCCGTGAAGCGCTTCGCGACGCGATGGCGGAAGAAATGCGCGGCGACGAAGATGTCTATCTAATGGGCGAAGAAGTCGCCGAATATCAGGGCGCCTATAAAATCAGCCAAGGTCTGCTGGACGAATTCGGCCCCAAACGCGTGATCGATACCCCGATCACCGAGCATGGCTTTGCAGGTATCGCGGTTGGTTCAGCCTTCGGTGGCCTGAAACCCATCGTCGAATTCATGACCTTCAATTTCGCCATGCAGGCGATCGACCAGATCATCAACTCCGCCGCCAAAACGCTCTATATGTCCGGCGGTCAGATGGGCTGCCCCATTGTGTTCCGTGGCCCCAACGGTGCCGCCGCCCGCGTGGCCGCGCAGCACTCTCAGGATTACGCCGCATGGTACATGCAGATCCCTGGTTTGAAAGTCGTGATGCCATACTCGGCCGCCGACGCAAAAGGCTTGCTGAAATCGGCGATCCGCGACCCCAACCCGGTGATCTTCCTGGAAAACGAAATCCTCTACGGACGCACATTCGACGTGCCGCAAGTGGATGACCTGTCCATTCCTCTGGGCAAGGCTCGTATCTGGCGCGAAGGCTCAGACGTGACCATTGTAAGCTTCGGCATCGGTATGCAATATGCCCTCGAAGCCGCCGATAAACTGGCCGAAGAGGGCATCAGCGCGGAGGTCATCGACCTGCGCACCATCCGTCCGATGGACACTGGCGCGATCATCAACTCGGTGATGAAGACCAACCGTCTCGTGACTGTGGAAGAAGGTTGGCCACAAGGATCGGTCGGTAGCTACATCAGCTCGGTCGTGATGCAGGAAGCGTTCGACTATCTCGACGCGCCGGTCATCAACTGCACAGGCAAGGATGTTCCGATGCCTTATGCAGCGAACCTCGAAAAGCTGGCCCTGATCACCACGGATGAGGTGATCGCTGCCGTCAAACAGGTGACCTACCGATAATGGAGATCAGGGGCCGCGATCCAGCAACCGAATGCTACCGTGTCGAGATTGACATCGACAACCGCATCGTACGGGCGCTTGTGCCCGAGCGACTGGCGGCGGATATGCGTTTGATCGGTGCACGCCCCTCTCATCAGACCGCATACGTCTGGATGGCTGAAAACAAAGAGAAAATCGAGGCTGCGATTGCGACGCTCGCACGCGGCACCGGGCGCCCCAAGGCGCCCTTTGACCAAATTACTCTGATTGAGGAGCGCTGAAATGCCCACCGAAATCCTAATGCCCGCCCTGTCTCCGACCATGGAAGAAGGCACCCTTGCCAAATGGCTGGTCAAAGAGGGCGACACCGTCTCCTCCGGCGACCTGCTGGCCGAGATCGAAACCGACAAGGCCACGATGGAGTTCGAGGCTGTCGACGAAGGCACCATCGGCAAGATCCTGATCCCGGAAGGCTCCGAAGGGGTTAAGGTCAACACAGCCATCGCAGTTCTGCTGGAAGATGGCGAAAGTGCCGATGATATTGGCACAGCACCGGCCGCGGCCCCAGCGGCTGCACCTGCGGCCGCCGCGAGTAACGAGGTCGCCGCGCCAGCGGCATCAGAGGCGCCCTCCCCTGCCCCGGCATCGCCTGCCAAAGCCGATGGTGGTCGTATCTTCGCCTCACCGCTGGCCCGTCGCATCGCGGCGCAAAAGGGCCTCGATCTGGCACAAATCACCGGCTCCGGCCCGCATGGTCGCATCGTCAAAGCGGATGTGGAAAGCGCAACCGCAGCACCAGCAGCAGCCGCTCCTGCGCCTGCCGCAGCAGCCGCGCCCGCAGCGGCGGCACCGGCTGGCCCATCGGCAGATGCAGTAGCCAAGATGTACGAAACTCGCGACTACGAGGAAATCAAGCTCGACGGCATGCGCAAGACCATTGCCGCGCGCCTGTCCGAAGCCAAGCAGACCATCCCGCATTTCTACCTGCGCCGCGATATCAAACTGGACGCGCTCCTTAAGTTCCGCAGCCAGTTGAACAAGCAGTTGGAAGGCCGTGGCGTAAAGCTCAGCGTCAATGACTTCATCATCAAAGCTGTCGCCAACGCGCTGCAGCAGGTTCCCGAGTGCAACGCCGTCTGGGCGGGCGACCGGGTGCTACAGCTGAAACCGTCGGACGTGGCCGTTGCGGTCGCTATTGAAGGCGGTCTGTTCACTCCGGTCCTTCAGGATGCCGACACCAAGTCTCTGTCGGCGCTGTCGACCGAGATGAAGGACCTTGCCGGGCGCGCGCGCGAACGCAAGCTGGCTCCGCATGAATATCAGGGCGGCACCTTTGCGGTCTCGAACCTCGGCATGTTCGGCATCGACAATTTCGACGCCATCGTGAACCCACCGCATGCAGGTATTCTTGCAGTCGGCACTGGCCTGAAGAAGCCAGTTGTCGGCGACGACGGCGAGCTGACAGTCGCCACAGTGATGTCCGTCACGATGTCGGTGGATCACCGGGTCATCGACGGCGCGCTTGGGGCACAGTTGCTGCAAGCCATCGTCGAAAACCTGGAAAATCCGATGGTCATGCTGGCCTGAAAAAACTCTACTCGCCGGGGTCCGACCTCGGCGGGTGCTCTCACGATCACGACCACGATGTGAGCATGCGTGATAGCCCCAAAGGTTGCTTCCGCAACTTCGCTCTCCCACCTTTGAACCAGACGGTTTTGAAAACCAAAGGTGGCCCATGCGCTTTTTTAATTTACCCAAGATATTGCTTGTCGTTGCCGCGTCCGCAACTGCGGCTGACACGGCGCTGGCAAAACCCAACAGTTATCCGGGCGAAAACTCCAGGTTCAAATCCAGTGATCCAGCCGTCATCGCCCAGCAAAAGGCTGAGCGCCAGCAACGCATCGACGAGCGTAAGGAACGCAGGGAACAAAGACGGCAGGAGCGGTTGAACAGAAAGAACAACCGCTCAAACTGAGGTTTACTGGTCCTTGCCCAGCATGTGGTCCATCGAGATCGAGGGCTGATCGCACCCCGCCTCGCCCACGATCTTGGCCGGGATGCCGGCAACTGTCTTGCAGGCGGGAACCTCTTGTAGCACCACCGATCCGGCGGCGATCCGGCTGCAATGGCCGACCTCAATGTTGCCAAGAACCTTGGCCCCGGCACCGATCAGAACTCCATCACCGATCTTTGGGTGGCGCTGCTCTTCTTCCTTGCCGGTCCCACCCAACGTCACAGAATGCAGCATCGAGACATTGTCACCAACCACAGCAGTCTCACCAATCACGATGGAATGGGCGTGGTCGATCATGATCCCTTTGCCGATCCTGGCGGCGGGGTGAATGTCGATGCCGAAAATCTCAGACGACCGCATCTGGAAGAAATAGGCCAGATCATGCCGTCCCTTGCGCCACAACCAATGGGCCACGCGATAGGCCTGCATTGCCTGATAACCTTTGAAATAAAGGATTGGCTGCAGCAGGCGGTGGCAGGCCGGGTCGCGTTCGTAAACGGCCATCAGGTCGGCGCGCGCGGCCTCAATCAAGCTTGGGTCGTCGGCGTAGGCCTCGTCCACGATCTCACGCAGGACCATCATCGACATCTCGTTCGAACACAGCTTGGCCGCCACTCGATACGACAATGCCCGCTCAAGACTGCGGTGATGCAGAATACAGGCATGCACCAGCCCGCCCATCAGGGGCTCTTGCTCAACGGCGGTATGGGCCTCGGTCGTGATCCGGTTCCAGACCGGGTCGACGGGGGTCACGTGGCTGCGCTTTTCAAACATGGCTTTGATCCTTTGCTGCGCCTAGCATGCCATTTAGTGGCAAAAACGCCAAACGCAAACCCGTGATCTGTAACTTAACCAAAATGAATGTGTTCCGAGAGGGGTATTGCGCCTCTTGGTAATGTAGACAGTCAGCCCAAAGCGCGCCGGGTCTGATGCCGTATCAACTGACGCAAAACCATTTCAAAACACTGGCAATAGGTCGGATCGTCAAAGTCCGGTTCATCCGCCAGCACCCGAGTGCGGGCGGCTGTCATCAATGATCCATTGCCATAGACGGGATGCATCCGCCCAGTGCGCTGGACATGGCGGTCGGCCAGTTCGGCCTCTGCCACCATCTTGATACAGAGTTTTCGGCGGCTGCGCTCCGGCACGGCCAACAAGGCACGTGCCGCGGCGCTGACATCTCCGTGGAGGACGGGGCGCATAAGTCCTACGCGACCTGAATGCGCGCCGCCGGACCGGCGCCGTATATGGCCGAGATTTGCGCGATCTCGACCGCATACCCACCTGTCAAACCACCGGCGGACTTCGCGGCTGCGGTATAGGCCCAGCGCGGCTCGGCCACGATTTCTTCGCGGACTAAGGCACCGTTGGCCCGGACACGGATGAGGTAGGACTCGCTTTCCTCGCCCAGTGGGACATCCAGACCCGCCCAGTCATCCCCTTCGATCCGCGTGCGCCTGATCCAACTGAACGCATCCTCATCCGACTTGGTCTGCACAGACACATGCACCGGCGCATAGGGGCGCAAGCCGTTCCCGTCGAAAGCCTCAACCATATACTCGTAGGATGGGTCGTCATACCCGCGCGAGGCCGGGCCGATCCGAAAGTGCCGGGCCACGCGCCGTTCGCTTGGCAACAGGCTGGTCTGCGCAACGCGTTCGTCCAGCAGGACGAAAGTTGATCCTTCGGGCCAGACGTCGGGCATCAGGGCGTCCGTTCCCAGCTGACCACGCAGACGGCCGGACAGGGCATAGACGCCCGGCTCTTGCAGAGCGGCGTCAGAAAACTGAAACACCTCCCAATTGCCCGGTGTTCCGTCACCGATGGCCGCCAGATTCGCCCCGTTCAGCAGGGATGTACGCGGACGGGATTCCAGAATGCCATCAATCAGCTTGACCCGCAGAGGCGCGCCCTCATCCCAGATCCCGGCAGAGGCGCGATGCAGCGGCGTTTCCGTAAAGCCCATCACCGCCTGGTCCGAAATGACGTCGCGCAGCGCATAGTCCTCATCCCTGGCAGAAGCGTGTACCGCGACACTACCGGGCCAAGGATCGGCCGATACGGCCAGATAGGGCGCGTGCGGAGCCTCTGTCCCCGTCAACAGCGGCAGGTCCATGAACACCGGCACGACGGGTACAGGGGCGACGAAGGGCCGGATCGCGACCGGGTCATCCTGCAATCCGTTGGCCGTGTAGACGCCACGTTCGATCCGCACCGCCTCGGCCAGTTGCAGGTCGGCTTTCTCCAACCGGTCGATACGGTAGAGCGCACTGCCATCCTGTTCAGACAGGCGCACCACGTCTCCGGCGCCCAGATGCAACATGGACGGGGGCAAGGCAAACCGGGCGGTGTCACGGGACACACGCGCCTCGCTGAGCCAGCGTTCGGCGGTCTGGCGACCCTCGGCACGGGTCATGGACAGGGGCATCTCATTGACCGCAACCGAATGGGTCTGCGCGTCGGGCAGAACGGCCTCTTCCGCGACCAGATCATGATCGGCATCCGATTGAACAAAGCGCAGGCGAACACGTCCGGTCATCTCGGCCTCGGCCTCACGGCGGTATTCCACGGTGCCGTCGAGATCGGAGCTGACAGCCAGATGATCCGGGTCCAGCGCCACAGCGCCAAAGCCATCACGTGTCTGGAACCGCAGGACACCGTCCCGTTCGATCGCGTCAAACCCATAGCGCAACATCAACGGTTGCAACGCCGAACGTGCGTCCGAGACGTCCTCGACCGCGTAGCCCCGGACCACGCCATAGAGCTGCGAGACGTCAATGTCCGTGACCCCTGCCCCATGGCAGATCTCGGTCACCACCGAGGCCAGCGTGCGCGCGCCGGATCGACCGTTCAGCCAATGCCCTCGGGCATAGTTTTCGCCGTCGTCCCATTGGCTTCGCAGGTTCGGAAAGGTGGGATAAGGGCGCGCGTCCCAGGCCCAGACATAGGCGTTGGAGAGGTCCAGCATCGGGCCGTCATAGATCTCGGATATCGGGTTGTTCTGCGGCTCGGACCAGTAGCCCAGCGTTGCCGTCAGATATTGCACTTGAATGAAGTCATCCCTGAGGCCGTTGGAATGTGGCGGCAGGCTCGATTCAGAAGATTTGGGGTCGAGGAACTTATTCGGCTGGTTGGTACCTTTGTCCACGGCAGCGCAGCCGAGTTCGGTGAACCAGATCGGCTTGGACCCCGGCACCCAATCGGTCGGATCATTCTGGCGCACGCCATCAATCCGTTCGTGATGCCAGTTCGACCACCAGTTGCGCAGGTCCTTGTAGCGCCAGATCCAGGGCTCATCATGGGTGCTGTCTTCGATCGGAGTGCGAATCTGCGCCTCGGCCTCCTCGGGCGAGGCGTAATACCAGTCATAGCCTTCGCCACCTTCGACATTGGCGCGCAGGTAGTCCAGATTGTAAATCGACCCGGCATCGGCATCCTGATGGTCTTCTCCATCGCGCCAATCGGACAGAGGCATGTAGTTGTCGATACCGACGAAGTCGATATTGTCATCCGCCCAAAGAGGATCGAGGTGAAAGAACCTGTCTCCTTTCCCCGCGGGTTGATAGCCGAAATATTCGCTCCAATCCGCTGCATAGCCGATCTTGGTATCCGGCCCGAGAATTTGCCGAACGTCCGCAGCTAACTGGCGCAGCTGCTCGACGGCAGGAAAGCCGTTTTCTCCGCGAATTTGCGTCAGGCCGCGCATTTCCGAACTGATACAAAAGGAACTTACGCCACCTGCAATCTGGCAGAGGGTGGCATAGTGCAGGATAAAGCGCCGCAGCCCCCATTCGTCCGGACCAGAATAAGTCACCTGCCCCGCGCTGATGCCAAAATCGCTGAGCTGAGCCGCCCCGAAAAACGCGGCGACTTGCGCGTCGGCGGCAGCTGTCTGGTTCGGCGACCCGTCGCGCCCCGGAGCCACGTCTAGCGTGATCCGCCCGCGCCACGGCAGATGCGGTTGCTCTTCATCCGACCAGGGATCGGGCAAGCCGTTCTGCTGCAATTGATCCATCAGGATGAACGGGTAGAACATCACATCCTTGCCGGTCTCCTTCAGATGCTGGATCGCCTGCACAACCGCACCATCCGCCGGCGTGCCACCGTAGACAGGCCGGTCATCCTGATGCTGGACCACCTCGGCCGTATGGCGCCGCAAGCCCGACACGACCCACGGCATGTTCACACCATCTATGTCATCCCGCACCACCTTGGGCGTGATCTGACAGTCTCCGCAGCGCAGGTCATTCCCGAACCACGACACGATCAGGGATGCCGCCTCACAGCCCGGCAGCTCACGCGCCAGCGCTTTGGTCGAGGTGACCAGATCCGCCTCGCCTGAGGCCGAGTTTACATTGGCCGCCCAACTGCGCCCGCGTCCTTGCGAATAGTTCACCTGAGTGCTGGCCAGCGCATATTCACCAGTGCCCGGCATCAGGGCCACGCCCTTGACGATCTGGCCCAGCGCGGACACATGATCCGGCATTTCCGGCTGTGTGGGGCGCACCACTTCGAACGAGAACTGAGGCACCCGGTTGCCAAAGGACGCCAGTTGGAAATCTTCGATCACCACATAGGCCGTACCGCGATAGGCCGGGACATTGCCGGTGCCTTCGACGGCTTCGATCAAGGGATCGGGGAGTTGATCCCGCGTCCCGTGATAGACACGGATATTCAGGCTCGCGCGCTCCTGCTCCTCGCCATCGGCCCAGACGCGCGTGACATCGGCGATCTCGCCCGCGCCAACCGCAATCGCAAGAGAGATCGAGTAGCTGTAGGTCGTTGTCGTCACCTTGGGCGGTTTCGGTGAGCCCTTGCCGCCCCCGCCCGAGGATTGCGTGCTTGTGGATCGGGTCTCCAGAAAGTCCGAGGCCCAGATCACCTGACCGCCCACGCGCATACGGCCAAAGACCGTGGCCACGGGGGCGCCCTCGGCTGTTTCGGTCAGGCGGAAACGGTCCATGCGGCCGGTCTCGACCACTTCGCTGCCGCTGCCCATGACCGATTGGCTCATCATGCGTTGGTCGATCACGCGGCCCAGCGTGGCCCCGACCGCTCGACCGACAATGGCGGTGGACAGACCGGCCACCGTACCGCCGATCGAGCCGCCCAGCGCAGCCCCTGCTGCGGAAAGAAGAATAGTAGCCATCAGCGACCCTCCAACGGGAATTCAAAACAGGCGACCACCCGGCGGCGCCAGGGGTCGCTTAGGGCGTTTTCGACAACGCCATGTCCGGAATAGGCATGGATGAAGCGCGGCACCTCGCCGATGCTGCTGACAATGCCCAGATGTTTTGCAACGCCGCTGTCCCGCATCCGGAACAGCAGCACATCTCCGGCGACCATTTCGGCTGAGGGCTTTTCGCTCAGGTGCCTGCGCGCAGCTGCCCACATGCGTTCTTCACCCTGCGGTTCGGACCAGTCCATACTGTAGACGGGAACCGCCTCGGGTTCGTGCCCGATCACCTCGCGCCACACGCCGCGCAGCAGGCCCAGACAATCCGTCCCCGCCCCGCGAACCGAGGCCTGATGCACATAGGGCGTGCCCAGCCACGCGCGTGCGGTGTCCACGATCTCTTGCTTGCATTTCGTCATCGTCTGCTACCGCCTGTATTCGCGTTGCCTTTCTTGGGCACAGCCATCACCCAGTCTTCGCCCGGAAGATCCGGAAAGCCCTGAAAGTTCAGAAAATTGTTGAATTTCAACCGACAGGTCTCCATCCGCTTGTCGCAGCCAGCGGTCAGGCGCACCCGGTCTCCAACGGCCAATCCACCCCCGATGCTGGCCCAAAGGGTGATCTCGCGCCCGTCTTCCGTCCGACGGTCCTGCTTGATCGACCCCCAAAGCCCATTTGCCGAGCCCGAGGTCACATCCAACCGTCCCCGTTCAAACCAGGCTTCGTCGGAGGAGGTCCCACCACGCAGCCGCAACGACGTTCCACCGTCAAAACCGGAGATCTCAGCCTCGACCTGATAGCCGGGCTGGCTTACGGCAAATCGGCACGCGGAATCCCCCAAGACGGCTGTGCAGGGCTTTTGATAGATCCGTCCCAGCGGGCGGTTCAGCAGATCGGTCAGCCCGCGCAGCTCTGCGTGAAAGGCTCCACCCGCTCGGCGCAATTCACCAATCGAGCCGCGAAACTGCAGCACACGCTGCTCGGGCGCAGCCCAATTGACCAGCCAGGCGCGCACCTCGGCCCCGTCGAAGCGACCGGCCTCAATATCATCCTCACGGACCGAGGCATCGGACAGCGCGCCCATCGCCTCGGAATTGTCGATCGACAGCCCGGTGGCCTGTTCGATGGCGGCTGCGGTCAGGCCGGTGCTGGCCCGAAAGGTCAGCCCGTCGAACCGCAGCTCCATATCATGATCAGTGAAACCAAAGACCTGACCATCCTTGCGGGTGATCGCCCAGCAGCGGCAGACCGTGGTCAGACCGCTTTGCAGATGGGCCTGCAATGCCTGAGTATCCCCGCTCATCAGACGCGCACCTCGACCACGGGAACATTTGGCACATCCCCGGCCTGAAAGCTGGCCACGCTGGTCTGGATCTTGTCGGTGTCGAAACGCACCGGCACGTCAAACTCGAACCCCGCCGTGATCTCGACTTGCTCGGGCGGAGGGGCCACGAATGTGACCACCCCACGGGCCAGATCAACCTCATAGTCGACACCTTCGCGCATGGCATCCTGATCCAGACCCAAACGCACCGTACCGAGGACGGGTTTGGTGATCGGTCGCACATAGCTGACCCCGCCCGAGCTGTAAGTTTTCACCAGCTGGAACTCGGTGCGTTCTCCGTCGCCGCGCGCGATAACCTGATCGCCGTGATCGACCTCGGCCGTGGCCGAGCCGGACTTATAGTCCGACCAGTCCTTCCATCGGAACCCGTACATCTGGCCCTGACGTGCCTCGAAGAATGATATCATTGTTTCGATGTCATCAAGCGACCGCATTCCCAGCCCGGCGTCATAGCGCCTGCGCGAATGCGCCCAGGGCGTGTTGCGTTCTTCAAACCCGTTGGCCAGCGTCACGATATCCGTGCGCCTCTCGGGTCCACCGACCGAGCCGAAGCTCAGGCTGGCGGGAAATCTCACCTCGTGGAAATTCATCTTCTGCTCCCCTTATCTATTGCGATTGCCGCGACCCAAGGCGCGGCTCATCTGCGCCGCGATCTGGCCTTGCGACCGGCGGAACGCCTGCACATCGGGCGTGGAGATATTCATCACCACATTCACGGCACGCCCGCCGCCCTGCGTCCGGACGCCTAGCTTTCCGTCCGCGCCGCGCGCTAGAGGCATGATCGCCTCGGGCCCTGCCTCACCCATCAGTCCAGTGCCGCCCCGCATCGGAAACATCGTCGGGCTGCTGACCACGCCGCCATTGGCAAAAGGCATCACCCGGCCCTGGCTGAAGCTGTCGCCATCAGCAAAGGGCAGAATGCCCTGCACCAGACTGCCAACCCCATTGGCCAGCATGCCGCCAAAATGATCCGTCACCGGCTTGATCGCCGCCGAATACGCCGTGCGGATCATCGAGTTCTTCAGCACATCCAGCGCATCCGACAGGTTCATCCCGTCCAGCACCACGCCGTCAAACGCCTTGCGCAAACCACCGGACAGGCCCCGTTCCAAAGTGGCAACGTCCTTACCAGTCTCTTCAAAGGCGGCCCTGACCCGCTGCAAGTGACCATCAAACGCTGCTGCCATACTCGCTGCGTCACCCAGCGCACCGCCCAGCGCCTCGCCCCGTTCCTGCAGGTCGTCAAAACCTTCACGATCCGTCATCACGCTCTCCTTTTTCCTTGTCCGGATGGGCCGACAGCAAAGCGTCGAGTCCCTTCCGGTTCATCGCAGGCATCCCCGCGACCTGCCCCAGCATCAGCCGCAACTCGGCCGGGGTCAGACGCCAGAACTGATCTGGCGTCAGCCGCAGGCCGAGGATCCCGGACCGCATCAGCGCGGGCCAGTCGAACCCGCTCACTGCTCCGGCACCATGAAGGCGCGGGCCAGCAATTCGGCCGCCGCTTTGGCGCCCGCCATCGGTCCACCAGCGATTTCGGCATGCAGCAGGTCATCGCGTGTGACCGCCGCGCCGCCGCCGCGTAGACCCGCTACCAACAGCGCCAGCACGTCGCCGCTGGAATACGCACCGCCTTCGAACCGCTGCACCAATTCGACCAGAGACCCGGCCCCCAGTTCCTGTTCCAATTCCGCCAAGGCACCCAATGTCAGCTTGAGCACCCGCTGCTCCCCATCGATGGTCAAAGCCACCTCGCCCGTCCACGGATTGGCCATCAGAGCGCCGTGAAGCTCAGCGCACCGGCGCTTGCCATGCTCATCTCATAGGTCGCCTCACCGTTATGCGAGCCCGCATATTCGATGCTGCTGACCTGAAACGGGCCTTCGACGATGCCGAAATCAGGGATGATCACCTGAAAACTGGGTGTCTCGCCGTCAAAGAACAGCTGACGCGCCCGTTCATCCGTGCCTTCGTCCTTGAACACCCCCGAGCCCGAGATCGAGGCCGACTTGACCCCCGCCCCTGACAGTAGCTCGCGCCACCCGCCCTGACTTTCCAGGCTGGTAACATCGACGCTTTCCGCGTTGAAACTGATCCGCGTGGCGCGCAGGCCCGCGATGGTCTCAAAAAGGCCCGTGCCGTTCATATCCACTTTGACCAACAGGTCTTTTCCGTTCTGGGCAGCCATATGCTCTCTCCGTTGATTGCTTAGTCGTCTTCCACGCGAGCGCGGAATCTCAGATCGATCTGGCGGATCGCACCGCCAGTTCCCGTGCGTCGGGCGCTGGCCCGTTCGAACCACAGCCCCACCAGATGGCCCCGGTCCAAACTCAGCGCGGCACCTTCCAGCGCGTCACAAACCGCACCGGCCAGCGTCTTGGCCGCGCCAAAGCCTGCTGCCTCGGACACCACCGAGACCGTGAAGCGATGCACAGCCCCCGCGTTTGCGCGGTCCGAGGCCTCTCGCACCTCTTCCGGGCCCAAAGTCACGTAGGTTTGCGGCATGGTCCCCGCAGGTACCGCGTCATAGATCGCCCCACTCGACAGCGTGCTGACCTGTGCATCGCTTGACAGCTGTTGAAACACCGCCGCCTGTAAAGCGGCTGAAACGCCGTAGCTCATGCCGCCACCTCTTCATCTGCAAAACAGGTCAGGTACTGGCCCCGCGGGTCCCGCTCGGCCACAGCGCGGATCACGAACCGGCGGGCCCCTTCGCGGAACCGCTGGTCCGGAGCGGGCCGCATGCTCGACCCTTCAGGCGCGCCCCGCACAACGATCCGGTAGCCAACGCGCGAAACCGAAGCCCCACCGACCGCCCGCTCAGCTCCGTTGCGCGCCGTCACCTCGGCCCAGAGCGAGCCCAAAGCGGCCCAGGTTTCGGTATAGCCCCCAGCGCCGTCAGCGCTGCGAACCGGTGCCTCCAGCTCCAGCTTGCGGTTCAGTCGAGGCGCGTTCATTGCATCACCCCAGCGCCGAAGCGCACCGTGCGATAGCGTTGAATCAGGCTGGTCACACCGAAGGGCATGCACCCAGCGCCCAAGGCTGTTTCGTCGCGATATTCGTAGTAATGCGCCGCCAACAGCAGCACCGCCTGTCCCAGATCGGCAGGCAATCCGCCCCAATCTGCGGCCATGCCCGCTGTGAAGGCGATCTTTACCGATCCGCCGGTCTGGATTTTCGGCAAACAAGACCCCGCCGGCCGCACCCGAGGGCGCTGCGCATCCCGCTCCAACCGGTACGTCGCACTGTCTGCCGCGGTCTCAGCGCCCAGCGCATCCGTCAGCGTCACAGCACCAACTGAAACCACCGGGGCCACCGGCAGAGTTTCGCTTTCCGGATCGCGCCAGCCGTTCAGGCTCCACGAAAACTCGCGCTCGATCAGCACCTTGCCAGTGCGCGCCTCGATCGCTGCAATCGCTGCACGCAGAAAACCGGTCAGAACCTCATCCTGCGTATCACCCTCGGCGAACCCCGTGCCCAGCCGCAGATGCGCCTTGAACTGATCCACCGGCAGCGCCGCATCCGCGATGGCGGTTTCTTCGATCAACATCATCCATTCACTCCGCAATCTCGGACCCCTCCGGGGCCGTATCCTTGAAAATGACGGGCACGCGCCGCCCCACGTTGCTCGGACGGAGGGGAGCAGCTAGACAACGCGGGGGATCTCACCCCGGCCCGCGCCCGCCGCCCGAAGGGCCCTAAGGCCCCCCGGATTCAGCCCGCTTTAGGCGGTGCCGAATTTCACGAGCTTGATCGCAGCAAAGTCGCTTACGTCGCCGCCAACGCGCTTGGTCGCGTAGAACAGGACATGCGGCTTGGCGCTGAACGGATCGCGCAACACGCGCAGATCGGGACGTTCGGCAATGGTGTAACCTGCCTGGAAATCGCCAAAGGCAATCGAGAAGCTGTCGGTCGCCGCATCCGGCATATCCTCGGCAATCAGCACCGGATAGCCCATCAGACGCGCAGGTTCACCCGCGGCCAGACCATCCGACCACAGGAAGCGGCCGTCGCTGTCCTTCAACTTGCGGATCAGACCAGCAGTTTTCGAGTTCATCACGAAGGTGCCGTTCACGCGGTACTGCGCGCCTAGCGCATAGACAACATCCACGATCGCGTCCGCATCGACGCCACCCGCCGTGCCGGTCGCAACGTAGCCCAGATTGCCCCAGGCCCAGACATCGTTATCGACAGCCGGGTGGTCCAGAATACCCTTGGGCTTGTCCGCCCCGTCACCACCGATAAACGCAGCCGCCTCGGCGCGGGCGAATTTGTCGGCGATACGGCCAGCCAGCCAGCCCTCGACATCAAAGGCACTGTCATCCAGCAGACGTTGCGAGGCCTTGGGCAATGCGCTCAGCTCGTGCAGCGGGATCGAGATGCGGTCGATGGACGGCGTCGCGGTCTCGGTCGTCGCCGAGGCCTCGTCGGCCCAACCCGCGCCCACATCGGTATGGTCGATCAAAACGTCGAACGAGTTCGCCTCGACATTCACCACCGACGCAATCGAGCGGATCGAAGCGGTCGAGTTCAGGACCGATTTGATCGTCTCGGCGGTCTGCGGATCAACCAGATAGCCGCCATCGCTGTTCACCGCACTCGACAGCGATTTGGCTTCGATTTCAAGCCCGCGCAGCCCGTCATCCTCGCCCGAACGCACATAGGCGTCAAAGGCCTTCTGATGTGGTGCGCCGTCCTCGATCGAGGCCGCAAGATGCGGGCGCGCCGCGATGGTTGATTTACGATCCAGCATAGTCAGTCGCTCTTCTGTCTGTTGTAGTTGGGTTTTAACTTCAGCCTTGAGGCCCTTGAATTCATTCACAAAGCCAGCCATCGCCTGCTTCACCTCCTGAACCAGGGGCGCACCCTCTCCGGTCAAGGCCGGGGTTTCGGTCTTGCTCATCAGCACTTCCTTTTTTGGGTGGGTTTTGAGGCGCGCTAGGTCCGCGCCAGCTCCTGCCGGGCGTCATCGAACACCTCGGCAATATTGCGCCAGGTGTTCTCGGCCTCAGGGTCCAGGCCCTTTGCCGCCACCCGCGCACTGGGCAGCATCGGGAACGTCACCAAGGACACTTCCCAAAGCTCCAGTTCCGTCAGGACCCGCTGGCCCTTGTCATTCTTCACGGCCCGCTTGGTGCGATAGCCGATCGACAGGCCATCCATCGCGCCCGCTCGGATCAGTTCCGCCGCCTCACGGCCCTTTTGCGTAGCCTCCAGCAGACGCCCTTTGACCCAAAGACCCCGGTCGTCCTCGCGTACCTCGTCCCAGACACCGATGGGCTGCGCCGGATCGTGCTGCCACAGCATCTTTACCCGCTGCCCAGCCTTTGCCAGCCCGTCGAGCGAGCCGCGATACGCCCCGCGCTGCACTACATCGCTGCCCTGATCGACCTGTCCGAACAGGCTGGCATAGCCTTCGATCACGGCGTCATCGGTGACGGACAACCCGTCTCCGAACTGGGCAAATTTATGCTCTAAATCCATGAACTTCTCCATGTAACTTACTGAACTCATGGCGTTACCACCAAGATGGATTGAAACGCCTGCGCCAGGATCACCGCGACCACGCCATAGACCGTCAGCCACAACCGGCGCTCCAGCCGCTCCATCATCTCTTCGATCTGATCCAGTCGCCTGCACAGATGCGCATGCTGGATCTCGGCCACCCGTTCATGCGCGGCCAGACGCAGGCCCGGCGCGCATTCGAACGGAGGATACCCGTCAGACATCCGCACGCTCCGGCAGGCCCAGCAAGGCCCGCTTTTCAGCATCCGTCAGGAAATCGGCTCCGTTAACCCGTGCCCATTGCGCATCGCGTTCCGCCGACAGCGCGGGCACCTGATCCAGATCGGGTTTCAACATCAGATCCTCGCCGGTAAAGCCCGCCAGCCATTCCGACACCGCCGCCGCCACCCGCGTCACCAGAGGCAGCACGGTCAGGCGATAGAACGCCCGGTTGGCCTCCTGATAGTTCGAATAGGTCGCGTCTCCCTGGATTCCCAGCAGCATCGGCGGGACCCCAAAGGCCAGCGCGATTTCGCGGGCGGCGGCTTCCTTGGTCTTTTGAAACTCCATGTCGGACGGAGAGAACCCCATCGGCTTCCAATCCAGCCCCCCTTCCAGAACCATCGGACGACCCGCATTGCGCGCCCCGCGATAGTTCTGCTCGATCTCATCCGACAAACGCCGAAACTGATCCTCGGCCATCACCCCGTGGCCATCACCCTTCCAGACCAAAGCCCCCGAAGGCCGCGCCGCGTTGTCGAGCAGCGATTTAGACCAGCGAGACGCGCTGTTATGCACATCAATCGCCATCGCCGCCGCCTGCATCGGCGAGAATCCATAGTGATCATCCTGCGGATGGAACGACTTGATATGGCAGATGTTTTCTGCTGCAAACTGGTGCTTCTTGCCACCTACCGCATAGTCATACGCCTTAGGCCAGCCATCCGCGCCCGGCACGACGCTCATGCGATCCGAGCGCAAAACATGCAGCTCAACCGGCAAGCTTTCATCAGTCTGGACAGCCTCAACATAGGCATTGCCCGACAGCAGCAACTGCCCGAACAGAGCCTCCATCAACTCTGCCCGCCCCTGCGCCGCATTCGGACGGCGCATGAGGGACAGGATCTGATGCGCATCATAGCGCTGCGCCTGATCCTGAAGAACTAGAGGCAGGGCCGCCGCCGCCTCAGCAATCAGCTTGACCGAGCGGAACCCTACCGGGTTCCCCGAAAATCCCGTCCGCGTCAGCGACACCGCGTCCCGAGGGCTCCACGCCACGCGCCCGCCCGTCTGCCAAGCCACGACGGGGCCTGCTGCGCTCGCCTTCGCCTCGGGTGCCTTGCCAGCCGATCCACGACGCAAGAAATCGAATACCATCTGTGCTCCTTTCTGCCGCCGCTCTGCCCGGCTTGTTGAAAGGAGTTATGACGGTGAGAAGTTTAAACCTTGGGAATGGAGCGCGCGTAGGGTGAGCAACACAAGCACCCAAAATCATCTGTGGTCTGAGTAGTAGACAGAATTGGTGACCAGACCGATACTCTATTGAGACAACCTTTTTACTTTTGGACTACCATTTCAAATTTGCGCAGTTTCATGGATCGGGAAGGAACGCAATATGTTCAACGAGGCAGTGAAAAATGGTGGCGTCGCGGTCGTTACCGGGGCAGCAAGTGGGGTCGGAGGTGCTGCGGCACTACGGTTTGCGCAGGCGGGTCTGGGCGTCGTTCTGGCAGATCTACCCGGAGCACAACTTGACGCAACAGTTCAAGAAGCACGTCAATTGGCCTCCGCTAACGCGCCTGTTGAAGGCATACCGACTGATGTGACATCAGATGAAGAGGTAAACAGACTTGCCGATCTCGCATTTGAGATCGGTCCAATTGCTGCTTTGATGAACAACGCGGGGATTAGTCTGCCGACAACCGCTTGGTCGGAAATGGAAAACTGGCAGCGGCTTTTGCAGGTGAATTTTTTCGGCGTTCTACGAGGTGTGCAGGCCTTTGTGCCTCGCATGGTCGAAGCGAACCGCCCTGCTTTAGTCATAAATACCGGCTCGAAACAGGGTATTACAACACCGCCGGGCAACCCCGGCTATAATGTCACCAAGGCCGCGGTCAAAGTGCTCAGCGAACAATTGGCTCATGAGTTGCGAGAAGCCGGAGCGCCAATTTCTGTTCACTTGTTTGTGCCAGGTTTTACATACACTGGTATGATTGCGCCTTTCCTCCCGGAAAAACCGCCCGCGGCGTGGACCAGTGAACAAACGGTTGATTACTTGTTCAATCGAATGGCCAATGGTGATTTCTATATCCTTTGCCCGGACAACGATGTCGACGAGACACGCGACCGACGTCGAGCACAATGGGCTATTCAAGACATTACCGAAAACCGCCCTCCACTCTCTCGCTGGCACCCCGACTACGCAGGAGCGTTTGCCAAATTCGAGAAAACTGGTGAGCAATAACTAAAGGCCTCGCGCCCGAGGCCGCCGATACGCCCTCGCAGACCCCACAACCAACTCATGCAACGCATAGACCAGTGTGTTGACGTGGTCGGGCGAACCTTGCCCGAGTCCAACATGGCCAATTGTAAGAATTGGCCGATCGTCGAAGTTTGAACCAAATTCCTTTTCAGTCGCGGCCAAAGTCTTTTGAATTCATGCCAGAGATGTTGTTAGCGTCTCATATGCCCCCCACGTGCGCTTCGAATGCAAGAGGCCACACGATGAATGAAAATGACCCTGTCCCGCCAATCTACTACGATGCGCAAGATATCTGGACAAATGAACCTACCGCTGCCGACAAACACGTCTACGAGGCGTTTGCCTCAAGTGTAGTAAATCTTGTTCAGGTGCTTGATGACTACAAAACAATGATGTCGCCGGATGTCTATGCAAGGCTGTTTTCTTCGCTGTTGGCGTTGTCCCGATTGCTCGGTGAATATGAGGATAGTTGGAGCCAAGGGAAGCCGATGTCCTAAACCTGAGTGCTTCCAACACGCGATCAGTCCGCTATGCAAAATGTGGTTTTTGGCAAGCGCACTTCTTAGAGCTCACAAACTCCGCACCCTTGGCCGCCGATACATTCCCGCAGGCCCCACAATCAACTCATGCAGAGCCCAGACCAGCGCGTCGACGCGGTCTGGCGAGCCCTGCCCTTCGAAACCGCGCGCGGTCATCTGACACATTTGCTCTTCCAGCGCGTCCAAGCCAATCACATGGCGCACCCGCCCCTGCTCGTACAAAGCCGCTACAGGCTCGGCCCGAGCGACCTTGCCGCGTGACGCCCGCACCGCACGGAACGGGACCAGAGGGTCCACCTGCCGCACGACCTCTTCAACCAGTTGCCCGCCCTGATTGACCTCGGCCACCAACCGCTCGGCCCCAAATTCATCCATCGCGTCAATTGCCGCCTGTGCCCAGCCCGCAGGGCCGACGCCCTGCACCGTCCGGTCGGCCAGCACATAGGCGCGCCACTCCTCCGGCGGGCCTTGTAGCTGTGCGCCCGCGACCACGATCCCACAGGCGTCCGCATCCGATCCCGCCGTTACCGCCGGGTCCAGCGCTACGACCATCCGATCCAGTTCGGGCAGATGCGCGCAACGCGCCGCCTCCAACATCGAGCCCGTCCACAACGCCCCCTCGGCATCTGACAATAGCACCCCATCCAACTCCTGCCGCCCCAGCCGCGTGCCTGCGTAGCGTGCGCGCACCTCTGCAAGGAAGGACGCGGCCAGATTGGCACGGTTCGCCTCGGTCGGCGCGTGGGTTTGAACGGTGGATGGAGACGCCAGCAACTCTTTCAGAACCTTCACATTGCGCGGCGTGGTCGTCACACAAACCCGAGGCTGATCGCCCAATCGCAAAGCGAATTGCAGCATATCCCAGGTCTCACCGGCTTTCTTCCATTTAGCCAACTCATCCACCCAGGCCGCATCGAACTGAGGGCCGCGCAACCCCTCGGGATCATGCGCCGAAAATGCCTGCGCCTCAGCTCCGTTGGGCCAGATCAGCTTGCGTTCCGAGGCTTTCCATGTGGGCCGACGATCCGGCGGCGAACACTGCAAAATGCCGCTATCGCCAAAAATCATCACATCACGCACCTGATCAAAGGTCTCACCCACCAATGCCACGCGAGACGCCGCGCCTTTGTCCAACGGCTTGGACCCTTCGACCATCAAACGCACCCATTCAGACCCCGCGCGCGTCTTGCCCGCCCCACGCCCGCCCATGATCACCCAGGACCGCCAGTCGCCTTCGGGCGGCAACTGGTGCGGCAGCGCCCAGAACTCGAAAAGGAAAGGGAGGGCGCAAAGCCCCCCCTCCCCGATCTCACTCAGAAATCTGTCCTGCACCGCAACAGGTGCGGAGGCGAGCCAGCCTGCACCCGACCTCAAACCGAGCTCGGTCAAGGTCGAGCGCGTAGCCCCCTTGGGCAATTCCGGCTTGTCTGTGATGTTGTTCGACAAAGCTTGTCTCCACTTTCTGGCAACTGCGGATCAGCCCCTCTAGCTGGCCGAGTTGCTTGCCTGTTCCGGCAAGGTCTGCATCCTCCCCGGCTCCGATCTGCTGGCGCAGTTCTTCCGCTGCATGGCGCAGATCGCGAATGGACCTCTCGAGCGACTGCAACAAGTCAGCCGTCTGGGAAATCCGCTCTTCCGGGGTAATCAAAGTCATGTTTGCCTGTGACCTCATGCGTGAGTTTTCCCCGCACGAGAGAAACGAAAAAACGGCCACCGGGTTGCCCCGGGACCGTTGCCCACTTCTTCTAGCATGGCACAACCTTTACGAGACTAAGTGCGTAGTGTCAAGTTAGACAGCAACGGGCTGCAACAACTAAGCCGTTCTTTAAATTAAATTTTTTACAACCTTTTGCGAGCGCCCTCCTGCGCGAACCACCCTATCGACAGAAAAACCCCACCAATACAGCTCGCATATGCAGATTAAACACAGACTTATTTCCCAATTTCGTTTCCTGTTTTGAGAAAAAGAAGGAAATTGATCCTCATTTATGCTATTTTGGCCATTATGCTCATCATTTTGTGAGCATGATTCAACCTAGAACGAAGTTGTTTATTTTTTGGAGTAGTTATGTCACGCCAACCCCATGGGCTCAGCCGATATGAAACGCTGGTAAAAGAATGCGCAGATACCCCACGCCCGCCGCTGCCGGATACGTTTGGACGAATTGGGCATCGCAACCCTCTCTCAGGCATCGCCCCAGGCGGTGAGCCCTTCGATACCGCTGATGTCCTCGCCGCATTTGATGCAGCAGTCGACTCTATGAAAGATGCCAATGACCCACAAGGGCATGACGTCGCCGCCGGTATGACCTTCTTCGGTCAATTCGTCGACCACGATGTAACGCTGGACGCGACCTCGGCCATTGGGACAGTTATTGATCCAGCCACCATTCGTAATATCCGCACCCCGACATTGGACCTCGATTGCGTTTACGGCGATGGCCCCGAAGCATCGCCGCACCTCTATCACCCTGACCATCACGGGTTCCTTCTTTTTGGCAACGCTGACAATCATCTCGATCTTGCCCGAACCAAGCAAGGCACGGCGCTGATTGGCGACCCTCGTAACGACGAGAACCAGATCGTATCGCAATTGCAGGGCGCTTTCATTTGCCTACACAACATCGTCATGACAGCCTTGGAGGCAGACAGTGGCATGGCGCGCAAAGCCTTGTCCGGCATTTCAGCGGCAGCCATGCATGCATTCAAGAAAAGCGAGGAGCCTTTCCTGGTTGCGCGCCGAGTTTGTCGGCTGCACTATCAGTATCTCGTGGCCCGTGATTTGCTTCAGGCGTTCGTCGACGCCGACATTCTGAAACATGTGCGCGATCATCTCGAAGGTGGGACACTTCCGAAACCTTTCAAAGATGATTCCCCGGTTATGCCGATAGAGTTCTCCGGCGCTGCTTACCGCTTCGGACACGCCACAGTGCAGTCCAAATACCAGCTCAATCATGACAATCTGGATTTCGACCTGTTCAAGCTAGGACGGCCGGAGTTCTCTTTCCGACCGTCAGACCTGAACATTCACTTCGAGAAATTGTTCGACTATCCAGGTCAAACTGCTGACGCGCGTGCGCGACCCATTGGGCGCAAAATGGCGCAATCCATTTTCGCGCTCCCCTTCATCAGCGGCACGGCCGATATCGGCGGCGCCACAATGACCGAAGATCAGAACCGCAAACTTCCCTTGCGCAACCTGCTGCGCGACCGCCTCACGTTGGAGCTCGCCTCAGGTCAGCAAATGGCGCGCAAGATGCATGTGTCCGAACTTGCCGCTCCGCCTGAGCTGTCAGACCACGGCGTCACCAAAACACCGCTGTGGTACTACTGTCTGCAAGAGGCTGAAGGTCATAGCGGTCGACTTGGGCCGGTGGGCGGGACGATCGTCGCGACGGTGTTGCTGCGGCTTCTGTACCTTGACCCGGAAAGCCTGGTTTGCTCGACCCACGACTTTAAGCCGTGGAAAGAACTTGGCGCAGAAGATGACGGCACATACTCAATGGGTCATATGCTGAAATTCGTAGAAGACAATCGCGATAGCATCGCCCATGCGGGGGATCTTCGCACCTAAACCTACCATGCCCTGATCCGGTAAGTCGGATCAGGGTTTTCGCGCGACCAAGGAACCATCAATCACAAGCCTTGACATTTCAGTCGCCACGCATCATGTGCCTCTGACCAGCGCTGACGCGTGAGCCTCGGCGGGCACTATCTGCCCCACAGCGCCACAGATTTCTCCAGTTCCCCATCACGCAGGGTTCTTAACGCGACGACCAGATAGAGCAGGAACCGCCTGTCTGTCCCGAGGTCTCGCTTGACCCTACCGGTCGCGAATGCGGCCCATCACGACTTGCCCGTTGGCGAATGCTGCGGGCGGCAAAGGATAAATATTGTTCGACTTCGATATGCTGGGCCTTGCACCAGCGCTCAACGATGCACTGAAGAGTGCGAATTTTTCACAGCCCACTCCGATCCAGAACCAAGCGATCCCGCTGGCTCTGAACGGGCATGACATTCTGGGGCTGGCGCAGACCGGTACTGGCAAAACGCTGGCCTTTGGCCTGCCGTTGATTGATCACCTGCTGAAGCAACCCGGCAAACCTGCGCCAAAAACGGCCAAGGCATTGATCCTTGCGCCCACGCGCGAACTTGTGAACCAGATTGCCGACAGCCTGCGGGTTCTGACCGGAAAGACCAAACTGCGCGTAGCAACTGTTGTGGGTGGTCAGTCCATCAACAAACAGATCGCCTTTCTGGGTCGCGGCACAGATATTCTGGTGGCCACACCGGGGCGTCTGATCGACCTGATGGAGCGGAAGGCTGTCGACCTCGGCTCGGTTCGCCACCTTGTACTGGACGAAGCCGATCAGATGCTGGATCTGGGCTTCATCCACGCGTTGCGCAAAATCGCACCTGCTCTGGGCACACCACGTCAGACTATGCTGTTCTCGGCCACGATGCCAAAGCAGATGGAAGAGATCAGCCGCGCTTACCTGACTAATCCGCAGCGGGTGCAGGTCTCTCCTCCAGGTAAAGCGGCGGACAAGATCACGCAATCGGTTCACTTCGTCACCAAGCCTGAGAAGCCCGGCAAACTGCGTGAGATTCTGTCGCGGGACACCGACGCACTGACCCTTGTCTTCTCACGCACCAAACACGGGGCCGAGAAGCTAATGAAGGGGTTGGTCGCCGATGGTTACAACGCCGCCTCGATCCACGGCAACAAAAGCCAGGGACAGCGTGACCGCGCCATCAAGGCATTCCGCGCGGGAGAGATCAACGTGCTGGTGGCAACCGATGTCGCCGCGCGAGGGATCGACATTCCCGGTGTGGCCTATGTGATCAACTACGACCTGCCCGAGGTGCCCGACAACTATGTCCACCGCATTGGCCGCACGGCCCGCGCCGGTCGCGAGGGTGAGGCAATTGCGTTCTGCTCGGCGGAAGAGGTCGACCTGCTGCGTCAGATCCAGAGGCTGATGAAGATCGACATCCCCGTTGCCAGCGGCACTCAGCCGGAACCTGTCGAGGCGGAACGTGGCGGGCGTCGCCAGAACAACCGGCGTTTCAAGCCGAGACCGGCGAACGGAGGCGCGAAACCAGGGCAAAGCAAGCGCCGGCGCCCCCGTCGCAAACCCGCAGCCTGACCAAAAAAACAGCGCCGAAAGCGGCGCTGTTTTTCGTTTTGGCTTAGATCGCTTTGCGTTTGGTTTGAATCGAAATACGCTGCCTCTCCCTGCGGTCGAACGCGCATTTCGACAATCGTGCTTCAGACAAAACGCAAAACGCTTTAGTTGCCCGAGTTTCGTTCGGACTCAATCTCGCGCCATTTCGCGACATTGCGGTTATGCTCCTGCAACGTCTCGGCAAAAGCGTGACCTCCAGTACCATCCGCAACAAAGAACACATAGTTCGTGTTGTCGGGCGCAACGGCTGCTTCGAGGCTCGCCAGACCGGGGTTCGCGATCGGCGTCGGTGGAAGCCCGTCGATCTGATAGGTATTCCAAGGTGTTGGCCGGTTCAGCTCGCTGCGCCGCAGGCCACGTCCCAAAGTGCCCTGCCCTTTGGTGACGCCGTAGATAACCGTCGGGTCGGTCTGCAGGCGCATGCCTTGATTCAGACGGTTCACAAAGACGCTGGCAACCTGGCCCCGCTCTCCGGGAACGCCGGTTTCTTTTTCGATGATCGAGGCAAGGATCAGCATTTCCTCGGGGTTTTCCAGCGGCAGACCTTCCTGGCGGTTTTCCCAAGCCGCATTGATGCGCAGCTGTTGCTTGTCCTGCATCGCTTTCAGGATGTCGTTGCGGTCTTGACCGGCAGCGACATCGTAGCTGTCGGGCGCAAGCGAGCCTTCAGCGGGGATTTCGGCAATCTCTCCGCTCAGCGCTTCAAAACCCTTCAAAGCCTCAACCACCTGCCATGAGGTCACGCCCTCGGCCAGCGACACACGGTAGCGCGTGTCTGCCTCTTGGCGCTTCTCCTGATAGGCCGCCGGGGTTTCTTCCTCGGCCATGTCGAACTCGGCGATTTCGTCGAATTCCAGCGTGGCTGGGTTCAATTCGCGCACGCGGGTCTGGGCGCGGGTCACGCCGATGCGATATTCGATCTCCGAGCCGCAGGTGCTGGCACCGCTGCTGGTGATCTCGTCGATGATCTGCTCCATCGACGCGCCTTCACGCACCAGAAAGCTGCCTGCTTTCAACTGCTGTGCGCGGTCGGTGTAGTCGGCGGCCATGCGAAAGATCGTGGCGTTGGTGATCGCGCCCTGATCCTCAAGCTCGCGGCTGACCCGCGTCATGTTCGAACCGCTTTCCACCCGCAGGCAGATCGCGGTTTCCAGCGGGCCTTCCGACTGATACTGGGTCTGACCCCAAAGGATCAGACCTCCCACCAGAAACAGGCCGACCACCAGGATGGTCAGCGCGTTCGATGCAATGGCCCGCCACATTTAACTGGCCTTTCCGAAGATCACGCTGGCATTGGTGCCGCCGAACCCGAATGAGTTCGACAGGGCCACGTTGATCTCACGCTCGCGCTTTTCGTTCGGAGCCAGATCAATCGGCGTTTCAACCGCCGGATTGTCGAGGTTGATGGTCGGAGGCGCCACCTGATCGCGGATCGCAAGGATCGAGAAGATCGCCTCAATCGCGCCCGCAGCACCCAGCAGGTGCCCCGTGGCCGATTTGGTCGAAGTCATGGTGGCATTCGCTGCATGGTCACCCAGCAGACGCTCAACAGCACCCAGCTCGATCGTATCCGCCATGGTTGAGGTGCCATGCGCGTTGATGTAGTCCAGATCTTTCGGCTCCAGCCCGGCGCTGCGCAGCGCGGCTTTCATCGAACGCTCGGCCCCGTCGCCATCCTCGGACGGTGCGGTGATGTGATACGCGTCGCCCGACATGCCGTAGCCCAGAACCTCGGCATAGATCTTCGCGCCACGCGCTTTGGCGTGTTCGTATTCTTCCAGAATGACGATGCCGGCGCCTTCACCCATGACAAAACCATCGCGGTCAACGTCGTAGGGGCGGCTGGCTTTCTTCGGATCGTCTGCATACTTGGTCGACAACGCCTTACAGGCGTTGAAACCCGCGATGCCGATCTCGCAGATGCAGCCCTCGCCGCCACCGGCCACCATGACATCGGCGTCGCCTGCGCGGATGATGCGGCTGGCGTCCCCAATCGCATGGGCACCAGTCGAACACGCAGTCACGACCGAGTGGTTCGGCCCTTTAAACCCAAACCGGATCGACACCTGACCGGACGCCAGATTGATCAGTGCGCCGGGAATAAAGAAGGGCGACACGCGGCGCGGACCCTTGTCACGGATCAGATTGGCCGTATCCGCAATCGAGCCCAGCCCACCAATACCAGAGCCGATCAGAACGCCAGTGCGCAGGCGATCTTCCTCGCCCTCAGGGGTCCAGCCTGCATCCTTGCACGCCATTTCCGCTGCAGCGATCGAGTAAAGGATAAAGTCTTCGATCTTGCGCTGTTCTTTCGGAGGCATCCAGTCATCGGGGTTGAACGTTCCGTTTGTTCCGTCCCCACGCGGCACCTCGCAGGCATAGGTCGTGGTGACCCCGCTTGCCTCGGCATCGAAATGTGTGATTGGCCCTGCGCCGGACTCTCCGTCCAGCAGACGCGACCAGGTTTCCTCGACTCCGCTGGCCAAAGGAGTGACCAACCCCAGACCGGTTACGACGACTCTGCGCATGAAGTGCCTCTTGCCTGCTTACTGTTATGCGAACCGCTCATACCCCGGCCCGGGGTGCGGGGGCAAGGGCCACGCTCCATTCCCCGTCTGCATCTTGCGGTTTCAGCTTGATTTTGCGCGATCCCACGCCTGCAAATCCCTCTCGCCCTGCTGACATCGCAGGGCGAGAGAGTTTCAATTCGGTTCCGTTACTGGAACTGCGCCACTGGCTCATGCGCGCCAGCTGCTACGCCCAGAGCATCTGACAGATCGACTGTTTTCCGGAACAAAGCTCGGCCGACAATCGCGCCCGCAATGTTCGGGATGTAGGACAGACGCGAGATATCGTCGGCGGTACGCACCACGCCACTGGCAATGACCGGCGTCCGCGAATGCTGCGCCACGCCAGAGATCAGGCCCAACTGCGCTTCGACGTCTTCCATGTCACTGTCGATATCGGTCACGACGATGGCTGCGAAAGGCGTACCGTCGAAGGCGTCAATGAACGCCTCGGGAGTGAACGCACTTTGGCTGCGCCAACCGTCGGTCATGACAAACCCCTGCCAGATATCGACTGCAAGAACGATCTGATCCGGGTAGAGTTTCGCCAGTTCCTTCACCAGATGGGGGTCCCGTGCCGCTAGCGTCCCGATCACAACGCGGCCTGCGCCCTTGTCGATCCAGTATTCGACCTGCTCGCGCGTGCGCATACCCCCAGCCAGTTGCACGGGGATCTCGGCCGACCGAATGATCTCTTCCACCAGTTCGTGGTTAGTGTCGCGGCCCTCTACGGCATCGAAGTCTGTCAGATGCATCCACTCGGCCCCCGCCTCGGCCCAACCCCGCGCGGTTTCGACCGGGTTCACGTGCCAGATCATCGCATCCTCCAGACGCCCTTTGTCCAAGGTGACGCAGCGACCGTTCTGAAGTTCCATTGTGGGGTAGATTCTCATGAGCTTTCTCCTCCGCCCAAGCGCCCTAAAGTCTCATAGTAACATACACGCTCACCTCCGAGCCTGCTGCGACCAGGATCGGCATTGTTTGCGCCGTTTGCGGCATTGCTGTGTGTTGGCGGTATTACGCCCGCGCCGGGGGACCATTGCGGCGAAGAAGATGAACAGGGATGCCGTTGTACTCGGCCTCGCGCATCACGACATAGCCCAGCTTTTTCGCAAGCTTCTGCGACGAAGCGTTGGCTGCGTTCACCATCGCCACCAATCGGCCCGGCATGATCCGATCAAACCAATCATGTGCGGCCTGCGCGGCCTCATATCCCAGACCCAGCCCCTGTGCTTCGGGGGCCAGAACCCAACCGGCTTCGGGATAGGTGTCGAAATCCTCGCCTAGTGCTCGGTTTCCATAGAAGAATCCGGCCTGCCCAATCAGCTTGCGATTCGATTGCTGTAGCACACCCCATTGCCCGAACCCGGCCATCTGCCAATGCCCTGCATTGCGCAGAAACGAGTCCCAGGCCTCACCGCGCGACCGCGGGGTGCCACCGATATGGCGCGTTACACAAGGGTCGCGCCAGATCTCGGCGAACCGTTCAAAATCCTCAGGGCGCATCGCACAGAGTGTCAGACGCGCCGTATTTATCATCGGGGTGGATCTTATCATGTCCTGCCCACCTTGAATTGTGCCTCAGTGGAAACAGTGCGAATCGAAATCGCCTCGTGCAACCCTGAATTTAACGCAGGCACAAAAAAGCGGCGCCTCCGTTGCCCGGAAGCGCCGCTTTTTATCAGTACGATACGCTTATGACGCTTCGCTGATGAATTTGACGGCGTCGCCAAAGGTCTGGATGGTCTCGGCTGCGTCATCGGGGATTTCGATGCCGAACTCTTCTTCGAAGGCCATGACCAGTTCAACGGTGTCCAGGCTGTCTGCGCCCAGGTCGTCGATGAACGAAGCGTTTTCCGCTACTTTGTCTTCTTCAACACCCAGGTGCTCAACAACGATCTTCTTCACGCGATCTGCGACGTCGCTCATGTCTATTCCTCATTCTTTCTTCAGGGCGATCCGCCCGGTTCTGCCCTTGCCCGCTCGGGATGGACTTGTTTTGCCCGTTCCGGGCGGTTTGGCTCCCGGCTGTCCGGGAAAGTCGAGGGCCGACCAAAACGACCGGCCCCAGCATAGATGCGCCGCCTATAGCATAGTCGACGCGCAAGGCAAACGCTTTCGCACCGCCTTGGTTGCGCTCACAACATGGCCATGCCGCCGTTCACATGCAAGGTTGTTCCGGTCACATATCCGGCCTCGGGGCTGGACAGGTACAGAACAGCTGCCGCAATTTCCTCTGGGTCACCCATGCGACCAGCCGGAACTTTCAGCAACAGACCTTTTTTCTGCTCGTCCGTTAGCTTTTCCGTCATCGCCGTCGTGATAAAGCCGGGGGCCACTGCGTTCACCGTAATCCCACGCGTTGCGACCTCATGCGCCAACGCTTTCGAGAACCCGATCATCCCCGCCTTGGAGGCCGCATAGTTCGCCTGCCCCGGATTGCCGATCGCAGCCACAACGGACGAGACATTCACGATCCGGCCCCAACGCGCCTTCATCATGCCGCGGATCACGCCTTTGCACAGCTTCATGGTAGAGGTCATGTTCACGTCAATCACGCTCTGCCATTCCTCGTCGGACATGCGCATGAACAGGTTGTCACGTGTGATACCCGCGTTGTTGACCAGGATATCGACCGAACCCATCGCCTCAGCTGCCTGTTTCGGCAGGGCTTCGACGGCTTCGGAATCGCTCAGGTTGCACGGCAGCACGTGGGCGCGTTCGCCCAGTTCATCGGCCAGTTTCTGCAGCGGTTCAACCCGCGTGCCGGACAGACCGACCGAGGCACCCGCGCCGTGCAGGGCCCGTGCGATATCGCCTCCGATACCACCCGAAGCGCCGGTGATAAGCGCGTTCTTACCTGTCAAATCAAACATTCTATTTCCCTCGTGAGGCGCCCCGAAGGCCGCGTTCTATGCTTACGATTCGGCCTGAACGGCCTTTTGAACATCCTCGGGCGTGCCGATGGCCTTGCCCGCAATTGCCCGGTCAATCTTTCGGATCATACCAGACAGAGCCTTGCCTGCGCCAATTTCCCAAGTCTCGGTGACACCTTGCGTCGCCATGTATTGTACGCTTTCCCGCCACCGGACCGAGCCTGTGACCTGCTCGACCAGCAATTGGCGGATCAAATCCGGGTCTGCGACAGCCTCGGCCCGCACATTGGCGATCAGAGGAACAGCTGGCGCCTTGATCTCAACTGCGGCCAGGGCCTCGGCCATAGCATCCGCCGCGGGTTGCATCAGCGCGCAATGGAACGGAGCGCTGACGGGCAGCATAACCGCACGCTTTGCGCCCTTTTCTTTGGCAATCTCAGCCGCGCGTTCCACGGCAGCTTTTGCGCCGGACACCACAACCTGAGTCGGGTCGTTGTCATTGGCCGCCTGACAAACCTCACCCTGCGCGGCCTCTTCGGCCACGGCGCGCACGGCCTCAAGGTCCAGCCCAAGGATGGCCGCCATCGCGCCCTCTCCCACCGGCACGGCGCTTTGCATGGCTTGCCCACGGGTCCGCAACAGGCGAGCGGTATCAGCTACCGTCAACGCCCCTGCCGCAGCCAGCGCGGAATACTCACCCAATGAATGCCCGGCCACAAAGGCAGCATCGGTGACCGAGACGCCCTCGGCCTCCAACGCGCGCATCGCCGCCATCGAGGTCGCCATCAGCGCCGGTTGCGCGTTCTGCGTGAGGGTCAGATCGGCAATATCGCCTTCCCAGATCAGCTGGCTCAGCTTCTCGCCAAGCGCGTCGTCCACCTCGTCAAAGATGGCCTGAGCTGCCGGGTATGCCTCGGCCAGAGCCTTGCCCATGCCGATGGTCTGGGCACCCTGCCCTGGGAAAACGAACGCGCGTGTCATTGCAACCTCTTGGATGACGTTAGGTTGCGGCGGGGTGTAAACCGTGTGAGGACGCGGCACAAGTAGGGGCTGCGCTCTGCATTCGGGCACCATATCTGTGCGCGGGTCGGGCTTGTGCCGAATCCGTCTGGCTTTAGGTTCAAGTCAGACAATCGAATCCGGAGCGTGCAAGAGATGCCCTCGACCAATACCTTTTCAAGCTATGGCAGCGTGACCAAAACCTTCCACTGGTTGACCGCCCTGCTGATCCTGACCGCCCTGCCTTTGGGCTGGTTTGCCAATGATCTGGCGCATGCCATCTACGACCCGAACATCCCAACCAGCGAATCCGATATCGCGCGGGCCGCAACACTGTTTTCCCTGCATAAAACGATCGGGGTCACCGTGTTCCTCGTGGCTCTGGCGCGTATCCTCTGGGCGCTGACCCAAACAAAGCCCGGCCTGCTGAATGCCGACAACAAGCCCGAGGCGTTCGCTGCTGAGACCGTTCACTGGATGCTCTACGCCTCGCTTGTTCTGGTGCCCTTGACCGGCTGGATACACCACGCCGCGACCGAAGGCTTTGCGCCCATCTGGTGGCCCTTCGGCCAAAACCTGCCCTTCGTGCCCAAATCCCTCTATTTGTCCGAGGTGACGGCAAACCTGCATTGGCTGTTCATCTGGGTTCTTGCCGGGTCGCTGGCGCTGCACATCGCGGGCGCGCTGAAACATCATGTCGTGGACAAGGACAGCACCCTGCGGCGGATGCTACCGGGACGCACTAACGCGCCCGAGCCTCCAACGCAACACCACTCACCCGTACCTGCATTTGCAGCCCTGGCCATTTGGGGCGCCGTTCTGGTCGGTGGCTGGTCCATCGGAGTGTTCGAGGATCACGCAAAAGGCGCCGTGGATGCGGCCGAGCTTGGCGATGTGCAATCCGACTGGAACGTGGAGGAAGGCACCCTGTCGATCACTATCTCGCAGTTGGGCAGCCCCGTCACCGGCAGTTTCAACGAATGGACGGCGGCAATCGCGTTTGAAGAACCCGCCCAACCGGGCCCTGCGGGATCGGTGGATGTGACCATCGCCATCGCGTCGCTCAGCCTCGGGACAGTCACGGACCAAGCCATGGGCGCTGATTTCTTCGACAGCGCGCAATTCCCAACGGCCCAGTTCAAAGCCGACCTGTTCAAGACAGATACAGGCTACGAGGCCCGAGGCCCTCTGACCATCCGAGACAAATCGGTGGACGTCATACTGCCCTTCTCCCTGCAACTCGAGGACAACACGGCAACCATGTCCGGCACATTAGAACTGAACCGCATGGCGTTCGATGTCGGCACATCCCAACCGACCGAGGAGTCTCTGGGCTTCAACGTTACGGTCTCCGTTGACCTGACGGCGAAACGTTCTGAATAAAAAAGAAACCGCCGGGAGTTTTGGCCCCCGGCGGTTGTGATCCAAAGGATCAGCGCAGATTTACTCGGCTTTCTGAGCCTCGACAGAGATCTGTACCTGAACTTCATCGCTAACGAAGGGCGCGAACTGACCCAGGTCGAACTCGCTGCGCACTAGTGTCGTTGTTGCGTCGAAGCCGGCCCAAGGCTTGTTTGCCATCGGGTGGTTGTCAGCCTTGTTCAACTTGGCATCCAGAACGACCGATTTAGTAACGCCGTTCATGGTCAGGTCACCGGTGATGTTTGCGGTGTTTTCGCCGGTCACTTCGATCGAGGTCGAGGTGAACGTGATAAGGTCCCCTTCGGCGGCGCCAAAGAAATCCTCGGTCATGAAGTGATCTTCACGCGGCTTCCAGCCTGTGAACATCTCCAAAACCGGCATGGAGACCGAAACGCTCGACGCGGCGGGGTCTTCCTGATCGAACATGATCTCGCCTTCAAAGCCCGAGAACATGCCGTAAGTGGTCGAGAAACCAAGGTGATCGTAGCTGAAAAGCACCTGGCTATGGCTAGAGTCCAGAACGTATTTTTCGGCGCTGGCGAAAGCAGTGGTTGCCGTAAGGGCAAGCGCGGCAGCAAGGAGGGTGGATTTCATGACTGTCTCCGGGTTTGTGGACTATACGCAAACATAGTGCGTTTGCTCGGAAACAAAAATGTGCTGCCTAAGGGCAGCACACAAGTCTTTTTGATTCACAATTTCTGTGCTTGGTTGAACAGAATAAATCTCAGGCGAAAATTGTTACACTTTGGCTGAGTTGCCCTTTCAGCGCTCGGCTGACATCCGCCGATTGCAGTGGCAGTTTCATCAGCAGGCTGCCGTCAACATCGAACAACTGCACCTCGTCATCCTCGAACTTTGCACCACCCAGACTGTCGTAGCTGCGACGCAGAACGGTCTGAGGGCGTCCGTTTTCATTCTTCTGCAGCACGCGCACCTCGCGGCGGATCGGATCAAAATAGGCATCCGGGCGGCTATCCATAACTTCGATCGTCAACAGGCTTACGCCAACGATCAGAAACACCATCGAGGCCACCATTTTGATCGGCCAAACCTCGGCCCCCAACATCGAACCGGGCATCAGCCACATCGAAAAGGCGGAAACGATCAGGAAGGCTCCGACGGCACGCGCCAGAACCAGCCGCGCTTGCCAGTTCGCTTTGAATGTGATCATGACCGGAACGGAGTGCTCAAAGCTCGTACCTGTCGCTTTATTGTCGAGCGTATTTGTCTGAATCGCGGTCATAACATCCATACCCTTATTAAGGTTACCGTCGTAAGTCTGTGCTATCCGGTTATTTCCGGGTTGCTTATCAACTTCGGGGCCAAAAGCGTCAGGAATTGGGCGCAGCAGTGGAAATTGGGCGACTTCACAGAGGCATATGTGGCAGGGCTTGCCCCGCCCGCTCAAACGTGTATACGGGGCCATCCTTCGCAGGAGATATGAATCGCGCAGCCTCTCGTGGCAGGGTCGCGAAGGACCAGATGGCCCCGCCTTTGAAATGCGCCTTGATATAAACAGGAGTGCACATGCCACTGTATGAGCATGTAATGATCGCGCGTCAGGATCTGTCCAACGCGCAGGCAGAAAGCCTTGTCGAACACTTCGGCACCGTTCTGGCTGACAACGGCGGCAACGTCGTCGAAAGCGAGTACTGGGGCGTCAAGACGATGGCTTACAAGATCAACAAGAACCGCAAAGGCCACTACGCCTTCCTGAAAACCGATGCCCCTTCGGGTGCGGTTCAGGAAATGGAACGCCTGATGCGCCTGCATGATGACGTTATGCGCGTTCTGACCATCAAGGTCGACGAGCATGCCGAGGGCCCCTCGGTCCAGATGCAGAAGCGCGATGAGCGCGAAGGCCGCCGCGAGCGCCGCTGATCAACGCCTGACGAAAGGACATAAACCATGGCCGCAAAACCATTTTTCCGCCGCCGCAAGGTCTGCCCGTTCTCGGGTGAGAACGCGCCGAAAATCGACTACAAAGACACCCGTCTGCTGCAGCGCTACATCTCTGAGCGCGGCAAGATCGTACCTTCGCGCATCACCGCCGTTTCGGCGAAAAAGCAGCGTGAACTGGCCCGTGCTATCAAGCGCGCCCGCTTCCTCGCCCTGCTGCCCTACGCTGTGAAGTAAGGAGAGACTGACATGCAAGTTATCCTTCTGGAACGCGTTGCGAAACTGGGTCAGATGGGCGACGTCGTTGACGTCAAGCCCGGCTACGCCCGCAATTTCCTGCTGCCCCAAGGCAAAGCCCTGAGCGCATCGAACGCCAACATCGCGTCGTTCGAAGCCCAGAAAGCGCAGCTTGAGGCTCGCAACCTGGAAACCAAGAAAGAAGCTGAAGCCCTGGCTGAAAAGCTGGACGGTCAGCAGTTCATCGTGATTCGCTCGGCATCGGATGCTGGCGCCCTGTACGGCTCGGTCACTCCGCGTGACGCCGCAGACGCAGCGACCGAAGCGGGCTTCACCGTCGACAAGAAACAGGTCGTTCTGGTCGCTCCGATCAAAGAACTGGGCCTGCACGCGGTTGCAGTTCGCCTGCACCCCGAGGTTGAAGTCGAGATCAAGATGAACGTTGCTCGTTCGGAAGAAGAAGCCGAGCTGCAGGCATCGGGCAAATCGATTCAGGAACTGGCTGCTGAAGAAGAAGCCGCTGCTGAATTCGAAATCGCCGAACTGTTTGACGACATCGGCTCGGCCGCGTCGGAAGACGAAGATCTGGCGCCCGAGGCCGCTCCGGCGGACGAAGACGAAGCCAAAGCCTGATCTGGCTGACGCAACAAGATTGAAGGGCTGCGCCACTCGCGCGGCCCTTTTTCGTATCGGAACCAGCAAAATTCAGCCAAATTTTAAAGCTAAGGTTGCAGCAAGACCCGTGATCCATATGATCGCCACCTGAAGTTCGGAGTAGTTTGATGGCCCTATTCTCTCGTCGCAGCATCATCGCTTTCCTTGCCCTGTCTACCCTCGCCGCGTGCAGCGGTGCCGAGGTATCACGCGGTGACCCCGATCCCTACGATCCGCCGCTCTACCCCAACGAAACGCCCGAGCTAAGGGCCTCTATCAACAAATGGGCCGATCACTACGAACTCCCCCGAGAGCTGGTCCACAAACTTGCGATACGCGAAAGCACGCACAGGCCATGGGCTGTAAACCGGCCGTATTACGGGCTTTTGCAGATCCTGCCCGCTACCGCACGTTCGATGGGATACAAGGGAAATGCCCAAGGTTTGCTGGACGCAGACACAAATCTTGAATACGCGGGCAAGTACCTGAAAGGTGCTTGGATGCTGGCGGACGGAGATCAACAACGCGCGATTTTCCTTTACGCCAAAGGGTTTTACCCCGAAGCAAAGGCGCGCGGCATGCTTGTTGAAACGGGGTTACGAGCCGCGCCCTAGGCCCTGAGCGCTGTTAGCAGTTTGGGCAAAATAGTGACAAAAATGCTCTACAGTCTGAAACAACACGCCAAAAGCTCAGACATTTCCTGCATTGACTTGTCATGTTTTGAATTATGTGATGTCCTGATTGCCGTGAGGTAAGTTGGGTTCCACTCTAGGTAAATTGCAAGTCCGGCCACACCACCGGACTTCAAGATAAGCCGCAGGTCGTAGGCGAAAGATGGAGATCGTTGATCTGAGCACTCTGCCGGACTCAGAAACTCGGTACACCGAGTTTCTAAAGCAGGTGTGCGAAAAACACGATATGGATCACGCCGCCTATGCTGGAATGAACCCCGCTGCTGGCACAGTTGCTGGTTTCGTTACCTATGATGATGCCTGGAACGAGCATTACCAGAAACAAGGTCTGGTCATGATTGACCCGACACTTCACATGGCGAAACGCAGCATCGCCCCCGTTGATTGGAGCCGTCTCGAACGCAGCCCCGACTTCCAACGGGTGTTCCGCGATGCGCATGATTTTGGCTTGTCAAATCAGGGCGTTACAATACCGGTTCGCGGCCCTTACGGGGATATCGGGTTCCTAAGCGCGACAAGGGATTGCTCCAAGGAAGAATGGCGCAAGCTGTACACCCATGTAATTAGCGATCTTCAGTCCATGGCCGTGCATATCCATGACAACGTGGTGACCTCGGATGAGCTGACAGGTGCGCTCTATCATCCCAACCTCTCGACCCGCGAGGCCGAGATCCTGCAATGGGTCGCGGCCGGGAAATCACAGCAGGATATTGGCGACATCCTGTCGATCTCGCACCGCACGGTCGAGGTTCACCTGCGCTCCAGCCGCGAAAAACTCAGCGCTTTGACGACGCCACAGGCCGTTGGACGAGCGATTGCGATCGGGCTTATCACCCCGGGATAAACACAAAAATCACACAATTCGGCCAAAATACGGGAAACCCCCAATAGAAATCTCCCTTCAAACAGGTAACGATCGGTTTACCGAACAACCACTCGAAGGGGGAAACCATGATCATCGTAGTAGATGGGCTGAACAGACACCAATTCAGCGACGTTCTTGACGAAATGTTTGAACTGCGCGCGCGCGTTTTCGGCGATCGCTTGGGCTGGGACGTCAAAATCGAAGACGGCAAAGAGATTGATGAATTCGACCATCTGGATCCTGCATACGTAATCGGCCTCGACGACGGGGGGAATGTCGTCGCAGCCGTGCGTGCACTGCAGACCACCGGACCGCACATGTTGTCGGACGTGTTCTCGGCCATTCTGGATGGCGAACCCCCGATCCGCAGCGCGACCATGTGGGAATCCACCCGCTTCTGCGTCGACACCCAACGCCTGAACCGCGGCAAAGACAAGAACTCGGTTTCTTACGCAACCTGTGAGCTGATGATCGGCTCGCTGGAATATGCCAAGAACGCCGGTATTCAGGACATCATCACAGTGATTGATCCAATCATGGATCGGGTGCTAAAGCGCTCGAACTGTGCGCCGTACGACTATGTGGGTAAAACCGTGCCCATGGGTAAAGTCTCGGCCCTTGCCGCCCTTCTGGATTGCACCGACGAACGCATCGACGCCATTCGGGACTTTGCCGGCATCAAAACCGATGTCTTCCTGGAAGAAGACAAGGCGCTCGAGCTGTTCAACAGCAAGAAGCAGGTAGATCTGAACCCTGCAAATCGCGACCACAAGCCGCTCACAGAGCTTGAGAAATACTTTGTGGAGCAGATGAACGCAGCGCGGAATGAGGCTGAACGGCAAGACGTTCTGAGGCTCATCGAGACGCTCTCCAACACCTTCACGCCAGAGCAGAAGACCGCTCTGTTACATACCCCCCGTGCTTTTGCTCATGAGGCCTGACCCCCTCACCTCATAGTACAAAGCCACCCTAGCGGAGTCGCCCTGATCAGGCGGCTCCGCTTCTATTTTGGCGCCCCGAAAGGGGGCAAGAGGATTATTCCTCTTCCAGTGCCTCAACGGCTTTTTGAAGGTCGTCCTTGCTGACTTCTTTGTCAGAGACCTGAGCCAGTTCGAACACGTAGTCGACGACCTTGTCTTCGAAGATAGGCGCGCGCAGCTGTTGTTGCATCTGAGCGTTCTGCTGAACGAACTCAAAGAACTGACGCTCCTGGCCCGGGTACTGACGCGCCTGGTTCATGATCGCCTGAGTCATCTCAGCATCGGTAACTTCTACCTCGGCCTTCTGACCCAGCTCTGCCAGCAGCAGGCCCAGACGCACGCGGCGTTCGGCCAGTTTGTTGTGCTCATCCGAAGGCTCGATCTCGCCGTGGTCGTGACCTTCCACATCCGGGTTTTCCTCGTGGAACAGCTGGTGTGCGATTTGCTTGGCTTCGGCTTCAACCAGCGACGGAGGCAGGTCGAACGACACTTTGGTGTCCAGCGCGTCGAGCAGACCACGCTTCATGACAGCGCGTGCGGCACCGGAATATTCGGCTTCCAGACGCTCGGAGATCTGACCCTTCAAAGCTTCCAGATCCTCGGCACCGAATTTGGTTGCCAGCTCGTCGTTGATCTCGGCTGCAACCGGCTCTTTCACTTCTTTGATGGTACAGGTGAAGACAGCTTCTTTACCGGCCAGATGCTCGGCACCGTATTCCTCGGGGAAGGTAACGTTGACGTCTTTTTCTTCCTCGGCTTTCACACCAACCAGTTGCTCTTCGAAACCAGGGATGAAGCTGTTGGAGCCCAGAACCAGCGGGTAGTCTTCGGCCGAGCCACCTTCGAATTCTTCGCCATCAACCTTACCGACAAAGTCGAACACGATCTGGTCGCCATCCTTGGCTTTCGAACCCTTGCGGCGCGCTTTGAAGTCCTGCGCGGTTTCAGCCAGGTTGTTCAGCGCTTCTTCTACGGCTGCGTCGTCTGCTTTGACGACCAGCTTTTCCAGCTCAACCGATTTCAGGTCAACCTCGGGGATTTCAGGCAGCGCCTCGTAGGACATCGCGACCTCGACATCGTCGCCTTCTTTCCAGTCCTCGTTGGTCATCTTGACCTCGGGCTGCAGCGCAGGGCGGTCGCCGCTGTCTTCAAAGTGCTTGTTCATCGCACCGTCGATGGTTTCCTGCATGGCTTCGCCCAGCAGACGCTGGCCAAACTGCTTTTTCAGCAGCGCCATCGGCACTTTGCCTTTGCGGAAACCCTTCATCTCTACTTCGGGCTGCGCTTCGGTCAGCTTCTCGTTGACCTTGTCGTCCAGCTCGGCTGCGGTCACAACGATGTTGTAGCCGCGTTTCAGACCTTCGTTCAGCGTCTCGGTAACCTGCATTATGGTAGTCCCCATAGGATTCGGGGCGCGCAAAACGGCGCGCCGGGCAAATTTGACGCCTTCTATTTGCCCAGCCGCCCACGTGCAAGGGGGCAATGCCCGGATCACCCCGGTTTTACCGTCTTCAACAGCAAAAAAACGCCCCAGCTGGAACCGGAGCGTTTTGTGAAACATCTATCGCTGATCAGAACTGCCAGCGCGCGCCCAAGACCCAGGCTTCGTTCTTGTCGAACGACGTCCCATCTTCGAAATCGTGGTTGCGGTATTTCAGGTATGCATCCGTGTTGATCGAGTCGATCCGCTGCACGACAGCAATACCCCATGCTTTGGTGTCCGACCCATCGTTGTTGAAGTCTGAGCCATCGTAGTAGTCGATGCCCACACCGGTTTTACCCCAGGCCACCCAGTCGCCCTCGTATGCTATTTTTGCGTACCAGAAGCTCGGATCCGATGCGCCACTTGCAGTGTCGTCCCGCGACCCTGCAGCAGCGGTAAAGCTGAATCCGCTGGGCAGCAGAACCGAGGCAGACCCTATGGTATCCTTGCGCTCACCCGATACATTGTCGAAATCTCGCACGGCATAGGCCACGCTGGCAGCAAACTCGACGCCACCGGCAAAGGTGTTGTTGTACGCGATCGCAAAGTCGTAATACGTGTCATCGTCGCTGCTGGAGAGCGCGTTTTCACCATAGGCGACAGCTGCACTGAACCCGTTGAAATCAGGCGTATCGTAGCGCACGCGCGTCCGGCGGCCACCGTCAAAGTTGCTGCTGGAGTCACCGACCGTAATGTCGCTGAGTACCCCATCGGTTCCGCGATAGAAGAAGCCCGAGTTTTCATCGTTGGTGAACGAATAGAGCGCCGTTCCAACATAAGACAAGTCCGTCTCAGCCGCCCCGTCCGAAGCCATGCTGCCCTGCCCCGCCGAGAACTTGCCGTAGCCTCCCTTCAGCGCAAAATCCACGTGACGGATGTCTTCCCGCGTCCAGCCGCTGAAATCCGTGCCCAGCTGGTTCCATTCGCTCGAGTTTGGCAGCCCTAGTCCGGTTTCGAGCCGAAACGTAAATTCGTTGCTGCCGTAGGGCTGCATAAGGCGCAAGCCGACACGGCTGTTGGACAGGTCGTTGTCCAGCAAACGTGTCTCGGTGTCTTGTCCGTCGTCAACAGAGATCAGCGCCGGGTTGAACTGCCCGTAGAGCTCTACATATCCGCCGCTATTGTTTTCGTATTTCAGCTCAGCCGCAGCTGGAATGGCCGTTGTCGCCGCCAAAAGCGCCGCAACAGACGAGGTTTTCAGGTTAAGGGTCATGTCACTCACCTTGAAAGGGTTAGTTATTAGGTCTTGCTCACATGTTCACCACACCGAGCCGTTCCAATGGGGCGCGCCCTACGCCGAAAGAAGGTGACGAATCCGCAACAGAATATCTTGGTTCAATCAAGATAAGTTGTTTTAATTCAATCACCTAACTGCCTTCCCGCAAAAACAACGGGCTGCCCCCAAGAAAAATCCGACAGCTTCTCATGAGCGCAGCAAATAGCCGCTATGCGCACAGGGAAATTCCTGTAACGAACGCGCGATCAGATGTGATTTTCGCATCCCGATCGCGCAAGACGCGCTTACATATTCATACACTTATAAACATCAGGCAAGACCTCAGGCAGGTCTTCAGCGATTAATCCGGGACCGAACCGACGCGCGCATTCCACATGAAGCCACGCCGCCGTCTCCGCCGCGCCCATCGCGTCGAACCCCCGAGCCAATAATCCGGTGACGAAACCGGCCAACACATCCCCGGACCCAGCCGTCGCCAGCCAAGGGGCCGCGCGCTCATACTGCGCCGAGTGGGCCGAACACCGCCCGTCAGGGGCGGCGATCACCGTATCTGGCCCTTTGAACAGCACGACACAGCCGGCGCGCTTTGCAGCCTCACGCGTTGCATCGACCTTGGAGAACGCCGGTCCTCGGGTCGGAGGGGCCGAGAGCTTCTCCGCAATATCAGGAAACAGCCGCGCAAACTCGCCGCCGTGAGGCGTCAGAACACACGCCTCATGTAGCTGAGGGAACAAGGCCGAGGGGTCTTCGGCAAATGCCGTTAGCGCGTCCGCGTCCAACACCGTTGCGCGCTGCGCCGCGAGGGCAACAGGCGCCAGCTCCGCCGCCCGCTCAACACCCATTCCAGGACCAAGACACACAGCGTTAAGTCGATGATCCGTCAGAATTTCGCGCAGGTCGTCGCTCCCTTCGACCCGCTTCATCATAAGGGCCGTGATCTGAGAGGCCACCTCCATCTGCGCTGAGGGCGGAACACCCAATGTCACCAACCCTGCCCCAATCCGTAACGCCCCCCGCCCCGAAAGTCGCGCGGCTCCGGTTTTTCCAAACCCACCCGTCAGAATCAAAGCATGCCCATGCGCGTATTTGTGGCCTGGCGCCCCCTTCCCTAACTCCTCGCCAGACGGCCGCTGAACCGCTATCACCACCTCGGACGCGCTCGGCTCGACCCTTAGCCCGATATCCTTAACGACCAGCTTCCCGCAATAGGACGCCCCATCCTCCAGTACATGCCCAAGTTTGCGCGAATGAAACGTGACCGTAAGGGCCGAGTGGGCACACCTCCGACCATGTGCCGGAAACGCACCCCCCAATACCTTCCCCGAATCCGAGCAAAGCCCCGAGGGCAGATCAATCGCGACCGTCCGCGGTGGCACGATATCTGTACCGCACCCCTGCTGCCGCAAAGCCCAGGCATCTGCTGCATCATCATGCGCCCAAAGGTGTTCCCAAAGCGCAGGATCGTCGATTGGCCGGGCCAACCCGGTCCCAAACAGCGCATCAATCGACACATCCGGGTGGTGCAAATCCTCGCCCCCCAAATCCGCCGCCGCGCGTTTTGGTCCACCCCACCGCTCATAGTTCGTCCGCGCGTCCTCAGGCAGTTTTGACGGGTCGCCAAACAAGACCACCTCAACCGCCCACCCCCGTTGTCGAAGCAGCCGCGCCACCACAAATCCGTCGCCTCCATTGTTCCCAGGCCCGCACAGCACCATGGCTCGCAAGGGATCCCCTTCATCTGGCCTTAAATATCCCGGGGAGCTCGAGGGGCTGGCCCCTCGATCCCTCAGCTCTGGCCATTCCTCGAAGATCGCGTCCACAACGCCCTGACCGGCGCGCTCCATCAACTCCAGCCCGGTCACCTCGCCCGAGTCAATGGCCGCCCGTTCCAGCGCACCCATCTGCGCAGCCGTCAGCAAATCAACCATCTCAAATCCTCACGCGATTCAATTTCGATTACTTTTTGCGCAAACCGATCAAAATTTAACCAGCCGCCTTTTTTCGATGCATCAGATCACGCCGAACCGCGCAATCGGATTGCTGCATCCCTTTAGACGTGATCACTGCACCTCAGACAACCATGCAAGGTGAGCCGGAATGAAAAAGATCGAAGCGATCATCAAGCCGTTCAAACTGGACGAAGTGAAAGAGGCACTGCAGGACGTTGGTGTCCAGGGTCTAAGCGTGATCGAAGTCAAAGGCTTTGGCCGCCAGAAAGGTCACACCGAGCTGTATCGCGGCGCAGAATATGTCGTCGACTTTCTGCCCAAAGTAAAAGTTGAGGTCGTTTTGGACGACGATCAGGTTGACGCCGCGATCGAAGCCATCGTCTCGGCCGCGAAAACCGACAAGATCGGTGACGGCAAGATCTTTGTCTCGCCTGTCGAGCAAGCCATTCGCATTCGTACCGGCGAGACCGGTTCGGAAGCCCTGTAACACACCCATCTTCAACTCAGAGGAAACAAGAGAATGAGCAAGGACGCAGTTCTTCAGCTGATCAAGGAAGAAGGCGCAGAGTACGTCGACATCCGGTTCACCGACCCGCGCGGCAAACTTCAGCACGTAACCATCATGGCCGACCAGGTCGATGAAGACTTCCTGGAAGAAGGCTTCATGTTCGACGGTTCGTCCATTGCGGGCTGGAAGTCGATCGAAGCGTCGGACATGAAACTGATGCCCGACACCGAAAGCGCCTATGTCGACCCGTTCTATGCGGAAAAGACCATCTGCTTGCACTGCTCGATTGTTGAGCCCGACACAGGCGAAGCCTATGAGCGTGACCCGCGCGGCACCGCTCAGAAAGCTGAAGCTTACCTGAAATCCTCGGGCATCGGTGATGTAGCCTACATGGGCCCAGAGGCCGAATTCTTCCTGTTCGATGATGTCCGTTTCTCGAACAGTATCAACAAGGTATCTTACGAAGTTGATGCAACCGACGCATCGTGGAACACCGACACCGAGTACGAGATGGGTAACATGGGCCATCGTCCCGGCGTCAAGGGCGGCTACTTCCCCGTGAACCCAGTTGACGAAGCACAAGACCTGCGTTCGGAAATGCTGTCGACCATGAAGCGTCTGGGCATGAAAGTTGACAAGCACCACCACGAGGTTGCGTCCTGTCAGCACGAGCTGGGCCTGATCTTTGACAGCCTGACCAAGCAAGCCGACGAGCTGCAGAAGTACAAATACGTCATCCACAACGTTGCACATGCCTACGGCAAATCGGCCACCTTCATGCCGAAGCCGATCGCAGGTGACAACGGCACCGGGATGCACGTGAACATGTCGATCTGGAAAGACGGCAAACCCCTGTTCGCTGGCGACAAATACGCCGACCTGTCGGACGAAGCGCTTTACTTCATTGGCGGTGTTCTGAAGCACGCGAAGACTCTGAACGCATTCACTAACCCGTCGACCAACAGCTATAAGCGCCTGATCCCGGGCTTCGAAGCACCTGTTCTGCGCGCCTACTCGGCCCGTAACCGTTCGGGTTGTGTCCGTATTCCGTGGACCGAAAGCCCGAAAGCAAAGCGCGTCGAGGCTCGCTTCCCTGACCCAGCCGCGAACCCCTACCTGGCGTTTGCTGCACTGCTGATGGCTGGTCTGGACGGCATCAAGAACAAGATCGATCCGGGCGAAGCCATGGACAAGAACCTGTACGATCTGCCTGCCGAAGAACTGGCCGACATCCCGACCGTTTGCGGTTCGCTGCGTGAGGCTCTGGAAGCCTTGGCGTCCGATCACGACTTCCTGCTGCAGGGCGACGTGTTCACCAAAGACCAAATCGACGGCTACATCGCACTGAAGATGGAAGAGGTCGAAACCTACGAGCACACACCGCACCCGGTAGAATACGGCATGTACTACAGCTGCTAAGCCGGTTGCAGACCTACCATTTCAAGGGCGTCCATTCGGGCGCCCTTGTCTCATATGGCGTGATCTTTCAAACTGGTTGTCAAAACAGGTTGGGAGAAAGAGCATGTCACCCGATGACCCGTTCGCGCAATTCACCGAATATGTGACCTCGGCGGAACAGCTTGAAGGCATCACCGGCGCGCCATTGCCTCAGATCATCGCAAAGGAACTGTCGGCTCTGGATCAGATGTGCCGGGACTTCATCGACAGGTCCACTTTCTGCCTGATCGCATCAGCCAACCCGGACGGGTATCTCGATATCTCTCCGCGTGGCGACCCCGAAGGCTTCGTGCATGTCATCTCGGACCAGATGCTCGCCATCCCAGACCGCCCCGGCAACAAACGCGTCGATACCTTTCACAACGTTCTGAAAGACCCACGCGTCAGTGTGATCTTCTTCGTCCCCGGCAAGATGGAGACGCTGCGCCTTCGCGGTACGGCACGTATCTGTGCCGATGAAACGCTCTTGAGGACCATGGCCATCAAAGGCAAAGCTCCTAAGCTGGCATTGTTGGTCCATGTCGAAACCGCCTTCGCCCACTGCCCCAAATGCATCATCCGTTCCAACCTCTGGCAGCCGGAGAACTGGCCTGACTCCTCGGATCTGCCGAATATGAACGCGATGATGGTCAAACACGCCAAGATCGACAGAACGCCTGATGAATGGTTCGAAGACCTCAAGCAAGCAGGTGAGTTGGACCTGTATTAAACCCTTTGCGAAGCAAGAACTGGCGTTTAGCCTTGGAGCAGATTGTATGAAGGAATTGACCTGATGTTGCGCATTCTAACCCTGACGCTCGCCCTGTCTGCACCGACGCTTAGTCTCGCGGCCCCCTGTGGGAACACCAGTGCAGGGTTCGAGGCCTGGAAAGCTGATTTCGCAAAGCAGGCCAAGAAATCCGGAGTGAAGAAGAAGGGCCTGCAAGCCCTAGCACAGACGCAATATGCGACCGGAACCATTGCCGCGGATCGAAACCAGAAAAGCTTCAAATACTCGCTGGATAAATTCATGCGCGTGCGCGGTGCCGATACCATCGTAGCGCAGGGCCGCAAAAGGAAGGCCAGAAACCCGGAATTCTACGCCGCGTTAGAACGTCAATATGGAGTTCCAGCCGGGGTTTTGATCGCCATCCACGGTATGGAAACCGGCTTTGGGGGTTTTATGGGCGACAGTCAGGTTGTGTCAGCAATAACCACTTTGGCCTATGATTGTCGCCGATCCGAGTTCTTTATTCCCCATGCAATTGGGGCACTAAAACTGGTCGATCAGGGTAGTATCACCATGGCGACAAAGGGGGCAAAACATGGCGAACTAGGTCATACGCAGTTTCTGCCCGGCAACGCGCTGACCTATGGTGTCGATGCCACGGGGGACCGACGTGTGGACTTCTACAACATGACGGATGCGCTGGCCTCAACCGCCAATTTTCTGCGCAAGAAGGGCTGGAAACCCGGTCGCGGCTACCAGCCGGGGCAGCCAAATTTCAAGGTTATCCAGCAGTGGAACGCAGCCTCGGTCTACCAGCAATCTATCGCTATTATGGCTGCCCGAATCGATGGATAGCCCGGCCGCGTTCCCGCCGCGCGCCCCTCACAGTTCAGCCACAATATCGCCATAGTTGCACGGGAAAAGCCTCAATCGCTTGGTTTCCAAAGCGTAGTCAATCCATCAGAATTTCGTTTTTTTTGCAATTTCGTCAAATTCTGCCCCACATCGCGCTTTAGAATGATGCCCAAGACGACTTGCGGCAAAGGAATGCGCAGTGACCAAAAAGCACAGCTATCATGGCGGCTTGCAGTTTGCAGGCGACACCGACGGCGCGGTCGAGCGTTTCGGAACAATTGTCGCTGCGACCTTAGAAGACTACGGCCACCTCGTTGAGCGCAAGGCCCTGCTAAGCAACACAGAGGCCAGTATCGTCTGCAGCCAGTATCTCGTTCGTTTGACGCTCGAGACCGAGGAGCTGCAGCCCGACGACCGGCATGAGCGCCTGGATCGTGCCGCCGGCCTGAAGACCTTGGTTAGGCCGTCTGCGTCGCGTCCTCGCAACCGTTTGGTTATCAACATCTCCCCAGTGTCCCCCTTGCTGGATGATTCCGAAATCTCGGAGCTGATGCTGGTCGTTATCCTGTATCGCATGGTCGACATCTGCTCATCCCAACGGGTGGAGTGGCTGTCGCCTCACACGGTTCTGACCGTCGAGCAATTCATGAGCGCCTTTGATACGCTCGCGCCGACCAAACCCAGAAATCGCAAACAGATCTTTCAGTCGGTCAGCGGACAGTTTGCAGGTTTGAACTTTCCAGAACCCGAAGAGTCCGAGATTGCCAAACCTACCCCCCGCCCCATCCAACTGACCGATGAGCAATTGCTGAGCATCGCCTTTCGCACCGAAGATGACCCGGTGGCGCAGGCAACGCCTGATCCGCAAGAGGACACTTCCGATCGTCCCAGCGACGCCCTACGGCTGAGCAGCTGGTGCCTGACGGGGGTCGTCGCCAGCATGTCCGCTCCGATTGCTGTGTCGATGGCCGCGGTCAACCTGATCAGGGGTGAGGATTTCCGCCTGAACACTCAGGTTCTGGTCTTTACCTTTGCCATCGTGGCGCTGAACGCCAGCAATGCATTTGCCGATGTCGCCACCGCGCTCGGCATGTAACCCAACTACCGAAGACCCTCCTTGGAGGCCCCGCCATCAGGCGGGGTTTTCCATTTCTGGCACCTGGTTTGCGGCCAGAACGTATGTATGGATCGAAAACACCACTGCCCGCGTTTCCGGCAGGCGCAGAAGGGTCTGACGTTCGCTACGCAAATATGGGGCGCGACCATGATCGCGGATTTCACGCCGATCGCTGGCACTACGGGGCTGGTGCAGCTCGGGGTCGTCGTACCAGAGGGCATTGAACCGCCAGAGCGGTCGCCCCGGTTGTATCCCGTCAAACAGGCGCTGCACACGACGAGCGATATTGTCATCATAGCTGTCCACGGGCACATGAATTCCAACCAACGGCCGCATGAATTTTTCACGCAAGAGCCAACTAGCCGGAAAGCACAGGATCGCACCGGTCAGAACATGCTCATCCCCGTGCTTCTGGAGGATGCAGAAATCCTCTTGCACTAGATTGCACAGCGTATCCAACGGGTTTGCAAAATCAATCGGCACACGAACACCATCCGGGCGCAAGGCGCACTCAGTCGCCTCTGGGTAGGTTTGACGCAGCACAAGCTGTAACAACTCCTGTGCGGCTGGCTCCGCCTCGGGGGACAGGGCCAGAACATCGTCCCGCTGGTTTTTCAACAGGGTAGCGCGGTGTGCCATCTGCGCGGCGAAGGCATCGTCCTGGTGCAACCATTCCGACATACCGATGGGCTGAATGCCTGGCAAGGCACGGGTTTGGCTAGGATCGTATGGGATACTGGACTGTAAAATGGCAACCATGCCATCCACTTACCATCTGCCCGACCGACTGTCGGTAAAAAAGCGACCAAGAATCCGTCGTATTCTTCTGGGACACCCCAGACCGAAGTTTGATACCTCTCGGGTGAACCAGCAGAGGCCAGTCATGAACCAGCACTACCGCGACACGCGTAAAATCGATCCGACCCGAGGAGCAACGCTCGGCGATGGTACGCCGAATGACAATGACCGAATTGAAATCGGGCCCACACAGCTTGCCTTTGAGGAATGGGCCTCGGCTGGGCTGGCCCTGCCCAAGCTCGAGCGTATGCGCGAGCATCGCTGGAAGCGTCTGACCCAAGCCGTCGTGGATCGTGGTTATGGCGGGCTTCTGATTTTTGACCCGCTCAACATCCGCTATGCAACCGACAGCACGAACATGCAGCTGTGGAATACCCACAACCCATTCCGCGCCGTTCTGCTGTGCGCTGACGGGTATATGGTGATCTGGGACTACAAGAACTCACCCTTCCTGTCCGAATTCAACCCGCTGGTGCGCGAGCAGCGCTCGGGCGCGGACCTGTTCTATTTCGACCGAGGCGACAAGGTGGATGTCGCGGCGGATGTGTTCTCGAACGAGGTGCGGGTCCTGATCGAGGAACATAGCGGCGGCAACAAGCGTCTGGCCGTCGACAAGATCATGCTGCACGGTCTGCGCGCGCTTGAGGCGCAGGGTTTCGAGGTGATGGAAGGCGAAGAGCTGACCGAGAAAACCCGCGCCATCAAAGGCCCGGATGAGATCCTGGCCATGCGCTGCGCAAGCCACGCCTGCGAAACAGCCGTGGCCGAGATGGAGAAATTCGCCCGCGCAAATGTTGGGGATGGCAAGACCTCGGAAGATGACATCTGGGCGGTTTTGCACGCCGAGAACATCCGTCGCGGTGGCGAGTGGATTGAAACCCGCCTGCTGGCCTCGGGCCAGCGCACCAACCCGTGGTTCCAGGAGTGCGGCCCACGCATCACCCAACAGAACGAGATCATCGCCTTTGATACTGATCTGGTAGGCTCTTACGGGATCTGCATCGACATCTCACGCACTTGGTGGATCGGTGACCAGAAGCCGCGCCCTGACATGATCTACGCCATGCAGCACGCGCATGAGCATATCATGACCAACATGGAGATGCTGAAACCCGGCGTCATGATCCCTGAACTTACCGCAAATGCGCACAAGCTGGATGACAAGTTCCAGGCCCAGAAATACGGCTGCCTGATGCATGGAGTCGGCTTGTGCGATGAATGGCCTCTGGTCGCTTATCCGGACAAAGCGGTCGCGGGCGCTTATGACTACGCGCTCGAACCTGGCATGGTCCTGTGCGTCGAGGCCGCTGTTGGTGAGGTCGGCGGGGACTTTTCGATCAAGCTGGAAGATCAGGTTCTGATCACCGAAGACGGCTATGAGAACCTGACCAAATACCCGTTTGATGCCCGCTTGATGGGCCTGGAGTAAGCACTCAGTCCGGCCAGGTCGAGCGCCGGACATTCCCGTGCCAATCCTCGGATGGAAGGGCGGCTTCGACACTGGTCGGGGTCGCCCTTTCCCAATTCTGACCCAGTGAAAAGCCCAATACCCCGCTGAGCGCGATAAGGATCAGCAGATCAGCGCGGAGGTTAGGCTGGCGCGGGGTGCATGCCGTATGTGTCATCTCGGTCTCCTTGTCTTGCTTGGTGTGACAGCTGCAAGATGGGGGGAAGAGATCAATTATGAAAACGAATATTTGATGTGTGTATCATCACATTTCGTGAATACCGAAATATTCACTGGTTTTTGCTCACCTTCCCGTGACGCTTCCTACAATGGGGTTGAGACATCCGGCACAACTGCACACTATTGATCCCATACCGAAATCCAAGGAACTGCCATGCCCACCGAACGCATCACTTTTGCCGGTCACGACGGTGGCCGTCTGGCCGCGCGACTCGACATGCCGGAAGGACCCGTCCTGGCGACCGCTCTGTTTGCGCATTGCTTCACCTGCTCTAAGGACATTCCTGCCGCGCGTCGGATCTCGGCCCGTTTGGCGGCAATGGGCATTGCCGTTTTGCGTTTTGATTTCACAGGGCTGGGCCATTCCGAGGGCGAGTTCGCAAACACCACCTTTACCTCGAATGTCGAAGACCTGATCGCGGCCGCGCAGTACCTTGCGGGCCGAGATATGGCCCCTGCATTGCTGATCGGGCATTCGCTGGGGGGCGCTGCGGTTCTGCGCGCGCGGGCGGGCATTCCTTCGGTCAAGGCGGTGGTAACGCTTGGGGCACCGGCCGATCCGGGACACGTCTCGCACCATTTCGAACAGGCCCTGCCTGAGATCGAACACGAGGGAAGCGCCGAGGTTTCTCTGGGCGGTCGCCCCTTCCGCATTGGCAAGGCCTTTGTCGATGATATCTCGGAGGCTGCGCTGACCCCCTCGGTCGCCGACCTGAAGGCCGCGCTTTTGATCCTGCACGCGCCGCGGGATGAGACGGTGAGCATCGACAATGCCAGCACGCTCTTTATGGCAGCCAAACATCCCAAAAGCTTCGTGACGCTCGACGATGCCGATCACCTGATCACGCGGGCAAGCGATGCAGAATATGCGGCTGACGTCATTTCGGCGTGGGTGTCGCGCTATATCGACCTCCGCCCACCTGCCCCGCCTCCGGGCGCACCCGAAGGTGTTGTCCGGGTGACCGAGGCCGATCCCAATGGCTTCCTGCAAGACATCCAGGCCGGACCGCGCCATCATGTCGTCGCGGACGAGCCCGCCTCATATGGCGGCACGGATCGGGGCATGTCGCCTTATGGATTTGTCTCCTCGGGGCTTGGAGCGTGTACGTCTATGACGATCCGCATGTATGCGCGGCGCAAAAAGTGGCCGCTGACCAGTGTGTCGGTGGATGTATGCCACAACAAGGTCCACGCGCAGGATGCCGGGTTGAACGGGGACGCCAAGGTCGATCTGTTTCGCCGCAAGATTCGGCTTGAAGGGCCACTGGATCAGGCACAGCGCGACCGCCTTCTGGAAATCGCCGACAAATGCCCGGTGCATCGCACCTTGGAGGGTTCGGCACATATCACGACCGAACTCCTCCCCTGAGTGTGACGATGCTCAGCCCCGACGAGGCGCGGGCCGATGGATTGGAGGCCGCGCCGCTGGCGGTCGCGCAACCGGAGGCCGCGCAACCGGAGGCCGTGGCCGCGTCGGCGGCTTCGCGATCGGTGGCGTCGGGCGTGCCGGAGGTCTGTTGACCGGCGGCCGGTCCGGCCTGTCCGGGCGGTCGATATCGATATCCACATCCACGTCGTGGTAGTAATCGTTCCACAGCATTGAATCGTAGAAGGGATCATACCCATATCCGACCCCCACGCTGACGCCGTCACAGGCCGCCAGCGTCAGACTTGAAATCCCCAGACCCAAAACAAGAACGGATCGTTTCATCAGTTTACGTGTCATCTGAGCCCCCTATTGCAACGACCGGAACGACGCGAACACGGCGTTCAGATCATCCACATAGGCTGGATCGGCCCCATTGCGCAGGATCGTCACGGCAATCGCAACGCGCCCACGGGGCAGATCAATAATGGTGGCGGTGAAACTCACGCCTCCGTCTCGCGTGCCGGTGCCCCGGATCACCTTGGCGGGCAGCCCTGCAATCCGAGCGTCGCTGGTGCTGGTGACCGTGGGATCATTCACCAGAAACTTGTCGATATCATCCAGATACCGCAGCCCATCCTGAATACTGGCAACTCCGGCCGGCGAGACAAAGCCCATCCAGACCGAGTCATCCGTGACCGGTTTGAACCCCATCACACGCGCCACCGCGCGGGCGTCGCCAAGCTCGGTGTCTTCAATATCGCGTGGCCCGCCTGTACGCAGAACCCAGAAATCCGGCACCGCAAAGCTGAAGAGCGCCCGCCCGGCGTCCGTATAAGTCACCGGAGTATCTGCGGCAGCTGGCACAGCCGCCCCGACCCAAAGGGCCGCGCAGGCCGCCAGAGCCGTCTTTAAACGAATAAGCATATCTCAATTGCCTAATTATTTCACTGTCCGCAGATTGGCCCGTCGCGGCTGGTCTTGTCCAGCACCGCCTTGCCCGGAAAAGAAAAAACCCGCGCCTCGGATCTCGGGGCGCGGGTTTGAATTTCGGCAGGTCTAGGCGCTTAGCTGCGCGCGTCTCCGACCAGTTTCCAAACGGCGGGGATCAGCAGGGCCGCCAGACCCAGCTTGATGGCGTCGCCCAGCAGGAACGGTGTCAGGCCCCATTCCAGGATCGGCTTGTCCCAACCGTAAAGCTGACCCAGCCAGAGCAGGCCCGGTACGTAGATCAGAACGTTGGCCAGCAACAGCGCCAGCGCCAGTTTGGTAACCGAGCGGTCCCAGCCGCGCGCGGCCAGAGCACCCAGAAGAACGGTCGCCATCAAGTAGCCGACCAGATAGCCGCCGGTGCCGCCCATCATGTAGGTCAGACCGAACTTCTCGGCCGAGGAACCTGCGAACACGTCAAAGCCCAGCGCGCCGACCAGCAGGTAGCCCAGCATGGTGATCAGACCCAGACGTGCGCCATAGGCCGTGCCGATGGTCAGGACGGCAAAGGTGCCCATGGTGATCGGAACAGGCCACATCGGCACTTTGATTTTCGCAGCAACCGCCAGGGCCACGATGCCCAGAACGACCAGTACAACCTGCTTTACAAGCAGCGCCGTACCTTCACGCGGGCCAAACGCATTGGCCAGAACGTTTACATTCATCTTAACTTCTCCCAATTCGGACCAAGATTTCTGCACCAGCAATGCCTTGTCAGCGCTTAAACTGCAACATGATTACGCTACCGCAGCATAGTCTGTGGTCATTTCGTAGGATTTTCGCGGCCCATTCACCGTCCATTGCACCGACCAGCGGGGCCAGTCGTGGAAATCATAGACCGCATCGTAACTGTCAGGCGCACAATCATGGTGGTCCGAGGCGTTTTGCGCGCCCAGCGTCAAGGCATGGAAAAACCGCCCGTCGTCAAAATGGATCAACACGCGATGTCCGCCGTCGCGCCATAAATACTTGCGGGTTCCTTTCATCGGAGGCTGTCCGGGGATGTCGAGCGTCACCTCTTCAGTGTAGATCAGCCCGTCCTCGGATCGCCGCAGCTGGGCCTCTCCCTCAGCCTGCACGACCTGCCCGGCTCGCGCATCGTGGATCGTGCGCGTCAGGCGCCAGCGCCCTTCGAAATCGGACAATGTTGTCGGTAAGGTCGTCATTTCCACTATCCCGGCCAGATCGCCGCAATCGGGCACTCATGCCTTGTTCCCATACGCCTGCGGCGTTAAACCCCGCCGCAACGCTCTCTGCCAAATCACAATAAGGTCCTGCTGCCAATGATTCCTCGTTATTCCCGCCCCGAGATGGTTGCCATCTGGTCGCCCGAAACCAAGTTCCGCATCTGGTACGAGATCGAGGCGCATGCCTGCGAAGCCATGGCTGATCTGGGCGTGATCCCGCGTGAAAACGCCGACGCGGTGTGGAAAGCCAAGGACGTGGAATTCGACGTGGCCCGCATTGATGAAATCGAGGCCGTCACCAAGCACGACGTCATCGCCTTCCTGACTCACCTGGCCGAGCATGTGGGCAGCGAAGAAGCCCGTTTTGTGCATCAGGGCATGACCAGCTCAGACGTTCTGGATACCTGCTTCAACGTGCAGCTGACACGCGCCGCCGATATTCTGATCGCAGACCTCGAAGGGTTGCTGGCCGCCCTTAAGCGGCGCGCGATCGAACACAAGAACACAGTCCGCATCGGCCGCAGCCATGGCATCCACGCCGAGCCGACAACCATGGGCCTGACCTTTGCCCGTTTCTACGCCGAGATGGACCGCAACCTGTCCCGTATGCGCGACGCGCGTGCCGAAATCGCCACCGGCGCGATCAGCGGCGCGGTCGGTACCTTCGCCAATATCGACCCGCGCGTTGAAGAGCATGTCTGCGACCAGTTGGGGCTGGTGCCCGAGCCGATCAGCACTCAGGTCATCCCGCGCGACCGCCACGCGGCCTTCTTTGCCACTCTGGGCGTCATCGCCAGCAGCATCGAGAACATCGCCATCGAAATCCGCCACATGCAGCGGACCGAGGTTCTTGAGGCCGAAGAGTTCTTCTCGAAAGGCCAAAAGGGCTCCTCGGCGATGCCGCACAAACGCAACCCGGTTCTGACCGAAAACCTGACTGGTCTCGCCCGTCTGGTCCGTATGGCCGTCGTCCCCGCGATGGAGAACGTGGCCTTGTGGCATGAGCGTGACATCTCGCACTCATCGGTCGAGCGTAACATCGGCCCCGACACCACCGTCACTCTGGACTTCGCGCTGTCGCGCCTGACCAGCGTGATCGACAAGCTGGTCGTTTACCCGGAAAACATGCTGGCCAACATGAACAAGTTCCGCGGTCTGGTCATGAGCCAGCGCGTGCTCCTGGCCCTGACCCAAGCCGGTGTCAGCCGCGAAGATGCCTACCGTCTGGTGCAACGCAACGCGATGAAGGTTTGGGAAGAAGGCAAGGACTTCAAAACCGAACTTCTGGGCGATGCCGAGGTGACCGCTGCCCTCAGCGTGGAAGAGATCGAAGAGAAATTCGATCTGGGCTACCACACCAAGCATGTCGACACGATTTTCGAGCGTGTCTTCGGCGAATAAACCATCCCAGAAAAGCGCCCGGTCCCTCACCGACCGGGCGCTTTTTGCATCATCACGCACTTCGTGAACAAAAATTCTGTCTGCTTTGTGAATAAATCGAAAAGCTCCGGTGTTAGCTTTTTTGAAGATCACACTATGATTTCAATGAGCAGACCTGACCACGGAGTTAAAACTATGCGCATTCTTCTTGCATCCGCGATTGCACTGACCTCTTTCGCCTTTACCCCGATCGCAGCCCACGCGGCCGGTGGTGGCGGTGCCAATCCCCCCAAGCCCACCAACACGACCAAGAAATGCCTGTTCGGCCGGGTCTGGAGCGAAGACCGCGGGCGCTGCGTTAAGCCCAGCGCGACGAATTTCACCGATGAGGACCTCTATGAGGCCGTTCGCGAGCTGGCCTATGACGGTCAGCTGGAAAACGCCCAGAACATCCTGCGCGTCATGAGCGATCAAAATGATGACCGCGTTCTGACCTACTGGGGTTTCACACACCGCAAGATGGGCAACATTGAGCTGGCGAATGCCTATTACGAACAAGCCATCGCGACAAATCCCGACAACCTTCTGGCGCGCAGCTATATGGCTCAGGGCTTTGTTTCCGAAGGGAAAACTGATCTGGCCATCGCCCAATGGCGCGAAATCAAGGCCCGCGGCGGCGAAGGCACCTGGGCCGAGGCGTCTCTGCGCGAGGCCATCAAGACCGGGCTGACCTATAACTACTGAGGTTCAGCCTTTCTTTACCTGATTCCCGCTAATCTGCCTGCGGAACGGAACTTTGGCACCGCAGGCAGATGCAGGACATGAATACTTTGGTTCAGGTGGCACCGGGGGCGCAGCCCTCGGGCACAGGTCAGGCGGACGACGCGCCTCGCGTCGTCCCACGCACACTCAGCAATCGTCAAAAGGCCGCTATCGTGGTGCGTCTGTTGCTGAATGAAGGGGCGGACATTCCACTAGAGGAACTGCCCGACGATTTACAGGAAACTCTCACGCATCAACTGGGTCAGATGGGGCTTGTGGACCGTGTGACGCTGGGCGCCGTGGCGCAGGAATTTGGCGATGCGCTGGATAGCGTGGGCCTGTCCTTCCCCCATGGCCTCGCCGGTGCGCTGGATGCGGTAAACGGCAAGATTGCCCCCGCCACCGCAGCGAGATTGCGCAAGATCGCCGGCGTGCGTCAGATTGGTGATCCGTGGCAAAGACTGCGAGAAATTTCGGCCGAGGATCTGGCCCAGATGGCGCAGGCAGAAAGCACTGAGGTGGCCGCCGTGATGCTGTCCAAGCTCGACACGGCCAAAGCAGCGCAACTGCTGGGGCACCTGTCTGGCCCCATTGCGCGACGCATCACCTATGCGATCTCCAAAACGGCCAATGTGACCCCTGAAGCGGTGGATCGGATCGGCTGGTCGCTGGCTGCTCAACTGGATCAACGCCCGTCGCAGGCCTTCTCCGATGGCCCCGGTGCGCGCGTGGGGGCCATCTTGAACCAATCGGCAGCCTCGACCCGCGATGGGTTGCTGACAGCCCTGAACGAAGAGGATGCCGAATTCGCGGATATCGTGCGTCAATCCATCTTCACCTTCGCGCACATCCCGACCCGTATCGCCACGCGCGATGTGCCCACCATTCTGCGCGGAGTCGAACAGGCCAGCCTTGTCACCGCGTTGACCGGCGCCGCCGCCGATGATGACAAGGCCTCGGTCGAGTTTATCCTCTCCAACATATCTTCTCGTATGGCGGACAATCTTCGCGAAGAAATGGCTGAGCGAGGGCGAGTGAAACAGTCCGAGGCCGAAGAAGCGATGACCGAGATCGTAGGTGCAATCCGCACCTTGGTGGGAGATGGCACGATGACATTGGTCGAGCCGGAAGAAGACGAAGACTGACCTCAACCGGCTGAGTGCTTGAGCTTGCCGGGCCGGGCCTGTATGTCTGACCCAGCAAAACGCAACACGCCGTGAGACACCTCCATGCCTGTCGAAAAGTCAGAGCTCAGCCGGTTTGAGCTTGGGAAATACTATGTCGCCAGTCTGTTCCTGAAAGGCGTGATCGGTGGCATGCGGTTGCTGCCCTATGGAACCCGCATCGCGGCAATGGGGACCTTGGTGCGCGGATTGGCTCCGCTGGTGGGGTTTCGCAAACGGGTCCGAAACAACCTGAAACTCACCTGCCCCGAGCTGTCAGAGCGTGAGATCAACCGTATTTCGGCTGAGGTCTCGGACAATGCAGGTCGGGCCATGATGGAGCACTTCTCGCCCGAAGGGTTTACAGCGCGCCAACGCAACGCCAAGCTGTCCGGCCCCGGTGTCGCCGCTTTTGATACCGCTGCCGCCGAAGGACGACCGGTCATGATTATCGCCGCGCATTTCGGCCACTACCTCGCAACGCGGATCGCGCTGCAGGCCCGCAGCGGGCGCCCCCTGGGCTGCCTCTACCGTCGTATGGCTAACCCCTATTTCAATGAAGCCTATGTCGAAGCCTTCTACAAAACCGGCTCGCCCATGTTCGAACAAGGTCGGCGCGGAATGGTTGAGATGGTGCGCTCCCTCAAAGGCGGTGAAATGATCGCCATCGTGTCAGACCTGCATGTTCACGGCGGCGAGGAGTTGATGTTCTTTGGCAAGCCCGCCGTCACATCCGTTCTGAACGCCGAACTCGCGATGAAGTTCAATGCGGTCATGATCCCCTGTTACGCGGTGCGCCAACCCAATGGCCTGGATTTTGAGATCGTGATGCACGACCCGGTGCCGCATTCCGATCCCAAGACCATGACCCAATATATCAATGACGATTTGGAGCAGATGGTGCGCCAGCATATGGGCCAATGGTTCTGGATTCACCGCCGTTGGAAGGCCTGGAACGGGCTAGGTGTTCAGCCCGAAGATATGCCCTGATCACTTCACATGTGCGGCCGCGATGATTGGCCCGTGACCTGCCTGCTGCACCAAAACAACCGCTGGCAGGTCGGAATCTAACTGCGCTGAAAACGCCTGCTTATTGACCCCATCCCAGCGCCCGACCATCTGCCAGCTTTCCACCACATTGGCATAATCGAGCTCATGGCCCGCAAGCTCACCACGCCGGATCGAGGCATGGCGCAGCGGCGTGTACTGGACGATCCGCACGTCGTAGATATCCCCAACTGGCAAGTCGATCGGCGTCACGCGCACCGTCACCTCTTGCCCCGAACGCTCAGCCTGCACTGCGGCTGTGGGCGCAGCGGTCAGATGCGCCTTGATCAGCCGATCCAATTCCTGCGCCTTCGCGCCCACCACGTCGTGCTGCCCGTTGATCACCATCTGAGGCGTGTAGATCATCGACCGGCCACCATTGCGGGCATAGGCCCGCTGCCGCGAGGTATGATCAGAAATGGCGTATTCGTCCTTCCAGCCGATGTAATCCCAATAGTCCACATGCAGCGCCAGCCCAATCACGTCGTCGCGCTTGATCAGCTCGTGCAAAAGCCGATCCGCCGGGGGGCAGGACGAACACCCTTGAGAGGTGAACAGCTCGATCACAACCGGATCCTCTTGCGCCGATACTGAAAAGGCGGCACAGGCGGATAGAATGGCGGCTGCCAGGGCAGATTTGAACATGAGTCCCCTCGGCTTGAAAATCATGCAAAACGGATAAACGTTTTGCTCTTCAAGCTCCAATCAAGGTTTCTTGAGACGAGGCGGTTCCCTGCCCTTGATTTTGCATACCACAGTATACACTTTCATCTTGTCAGTAACTGACGCTTGAACCCCGGACAAACGTGATCAAGATAAACCGCAGCGAATCCCATTTTCCAAGTCATTTGAAAGGGAGGCCACAGGATGCCTATCAAAACCGGACAGGATACCGCCAAAACACGCCGCAGCCTGAGCGTGAATGGCAAAACCATTTCCTACTATTCCATCCCCGCCGCCCAAGAGGCCGGTCTGGGAGATTTCTCTAAGCTTCCCGCCGCGCTGAAAGTGGTGCTGGAAAACATGCTTCGGTTCGAGGATGACGGGTTCTCTGTCTCGGTCGACGACATCAAGGCCTTTGCGGAATGGGGCGAGAACGGAGGTAAGAACCCGCGCGAGATCGCCTATCGCCCTGCCCGCGTGCTGATGCAGGATTTCACCGGTGTGCCTGCCGTGGTCGATCTGGCGGCCATGCGCGACGGGATCAAAGCTCTGGGCGGTGATGCGCAAAAGATCAATCCGCTGAACCCGGTGGATCTGGTCATCGACCATTCGGTCATGATTGACGAGTTCGGCAACCCGCGCGCGTTTCAGATGAATGTGGACCGCGAATACGAACGCAATATGGAGCGCTACCAATTCTTGAAATGGGGTCAGAACGCCTTCAACAATTTCCGCGTCGTACCGCCCGGCACCGGCATCTGCCATCAGGTGAACCTTGAATATTTGGCCCAAACCATCTGGACGGATACTGATCAGAATGGCGAAGAGGTTGCCTATCCCGACACCCTCGTGGGCACCGACAGCCACACCACTATGGTCAACGGCATGGCCGTTCTGGGATGGGGCGTCGGCGGGATTGAGGCAGAGGCAGCGATGCTCGGCCAGCCGATCTCGATGCTGATCCCTGAGGTTGTGGGTTTTGAACTGACCGGCGCGATGGTCGAGGGCACGACCGGTACGGACCTTGTGCTGAAAGTCGTCGAGATGCTGCGGGAAAAGGGCGTGGTGGGTAAATTCGTCGAATTCTATGGCGAAGGTCTGGATCGCCTTCCTTTGGCAGACCGTGCCACGATCGCCAACATGGCCCCCGAATATGGCGCAACCTGCGGCTTCTTCCCAATCGACGGCGAAACCCTGCGCTATATGCGCAATACCGGGCGCGACGAAGACCGTCTTGCGCTGGTCGAAGCCTATGCCAAGGAAAACGGGCTGTGGCGTGATGAGAACTACGCGCCGATCTATACCGACACCCTGTCGCTGGATATGGGCACCATCGTTCCTGCCATCTCGGGGCCGAAACGTCCGCAGGACTATGTGGCGCTGACGGAAGCGAAGGCCGCGTTCCTGAACGAGATGGAGAAGACCTTCAAGCGTCCGATGGGCAAGCAGGTCGAAGTCAAGGGCGAGAATTACGGTATGGAATCGGGCAAGGTCGTGATCGCCTCGATCACCTCCTGCACCAACACCTCGAACCCCTATGTGATGATCGGAGCGGGTCTGGTTGCCCGCAAGGCCGCCGCGCTGGGTCTGGACCGCAAGCCGTGGGTGAAGACCTCGCTAGCGCCAGGTTCGCAGGTGGTCTCGGCCTATCTTGAGGCCGCAGGTCTTCAGGACGATCTGGACAAGATCGGGTTCAACCTTGTGGGCTATGGCTGCACCACCTGTATCGGCAACTCTGGCCCGATTCAGCGAGAAATCAGCGAAGCGATTGCCGAGGGCGATCTGGTCGCCACCTCAGTTCTGTCGGGTAACCGCAACTTCGAGGGGCGGATTTCGCCGGATGTGCGCGCCAATTATCTGGCCTCGCCGCCTCTGGTCGTTGTTTACGCGCTGGCAGGAACCATGGATATCGACCTGACATCCGAACCCATCGGTCAGGATCGGGACGGCAATGATGTCTTCATGAAAGACATCTGGCCCAGCCAGAGCGAAATCGCCGAACTGGTCGAGGCAACCGTCACCCGCGAGGCGTTCCAGTCCAAATACGCTGACGTCTTCAAGGGCGATCAAAAGTGGCGGGAGGTCGAGGTTCCACAGCAGGAAACCTATGACTGGCCGCCGACCTCGACCTATATCCAGAACCCGCCCTATTTTCAGGGCATGGGGGCTGAGCCGGGCACGATCTCGAACATCGAAGGGGCCAAGGTGCTGGCGATCTTGGGCGATATGGTCACAACCGACCATATCTCACCGGCCGGGTCGTTTGCCACAACCTCGCCTGCGGGCAAGTATCTGATGGACCGGCAGGTTCAGCCGCGTGAGTTCAACTCCTACGGCTCGCGCCGGGGCAACCACGAGGTCATGATGCGCGGCACTTTCGCCAATATCCGCATCAAGAACGAGATGCTGGATGGTGTCGAAGGCGGATACACCAAAGGGCCGAACGGCGAGCAAACCTCGATCTATGACGCGTCGATGGCCTATCAGGCGGATGGCACCCCTCTGGTCGTCTTTGGCGGTGAGCAGTATGGCGCGGGCTCTTCCCGTGACTGGGCCGCGAAGGGGACCGCTCTGCTGGGTATCAAAGCCGTGATTGCCGAAAGTTTTGAGCGCATCCACCGCTCAAACCTCGTTGGCATGGGCGTGATTCCGTTTGAGTTCACCGGTGGAGACACGCGCAAAACGCTTGGGTTGAAGGGGGATGAGACGGTCTCGATCCACGGTCTGGACACGATTGAGCCGCTGCAGGAGGTGCCCTGCACCATCACCTATGGCGACGGGACCGAGAAGACCATCACCCTGAAATGCCGAATAGATACAGCCCCTGAGATCGAATACATCGAGAACGGCGGTGTTCTGCACTATGTACTGCGCAATCTCGCGAAGGCGGGTTGATGTGGTGTTGATCCACAGACTGAAAAGGACGCCGGTCGGCGTCCTTTTTTATGCGAGGCTCTGCCTCGCGCTCCGAGGTATTTGTGAACAGAAGAAGTTGATTGTGCCCTAAGTGGACTATCAACCGTGCGCAGGAGGTTGGTATGGATAAAGTGGCTTTGGTAACCGGCGGCGCGCGGGGGATCGGGCGCGCCATCGTTGAAGACCTACGGCGCGATCATCGAGTTGCTTTCACATGGCTGTCAACCGAACCTGATCCGGTGTTGGAAGGGGAAAGTTTGCAACCGATACGGTCCGATCTGACGCAGGACGGACAGCCTGAAGCGGTTATACGCCTCGTTGTGGAACGTTTCGGGCGGTTGGACGTGATCGTGAACAATGCAGGTTTGGTCAGGTCCACTCCGAAAGAGGATTTTGACCGGGAAGATCATCGCGCCATTTTAGATTTGAACCTGCTGGTCCCAGCTGCTTTGTTGGCGGCTGCTCTACCTCATTTGAAACCGGGCTCGGCGATTGTCAGCATTTCCTCGATGAACGCGGATTTGCCACCGAAAGACGCGGTGATTTATGGGGCAAGCAAGGCGGCCCTCAACCTGTGGACACGCGGGATGGCAAAGGAACTTGGGCCTCAGGGTATCCGGGTCAACGCCGTGGCACCGGGGGCGATTAACATCCCCGAAGACCCGCGCCCCGAAGACTTGACCGCCTTGTTCGTCGAGAACACAGCCGTAGGGCGGATTGGGCGACCCGAAGATATCGCGAAGGCCGTACGGTTCTTGGCGTCAGACGACGCCGCATTCATCACGGGTGAGACCTTGGCTGTGACCGGTGGCTACAGGCTCTAACCGCCAGCCGCTTTTTCAAGCGCCGGGCGGATCGTGCTTTCGATAACACGTTGGGTGATCGGCCCAGCGAAACGCAGGATCACGGTGCCTTCCCCGTCGATCACATAGGTTTCGGGAACGCCGTAAAGCCCCCAATCCAAAGCCATGCGGCCCTGCTCGTCGCGACCGATGCCGGTATAGGGATCGCCCAATTCAGTCAGGAAGCCTTCGGCATTGTCCAACTTGTCTTTGTAGTTGACGCCGTAGACCGGGATGCCTTCGTTCGACAGCGCCTCAAGGTTTGGATGCTCTGCCCGACAGGGGGCACACCAGCTGGCCCAGTAGTTGACCAGCTTGACCTGCCCGTCCCGCAGGGTCGCGTCGTCGAAAGGCGTTTTGCCCGGAAACTCGGTCAGGACGACCGGAGGGGCGGGTTGCCCTTCGCGGGCAGATGGAAGAGCGTTGGGGTCGTCTCGGAACATACCGATCCCGGCCAGAACGGCAAAAGCACCAAAAATCAAAGGCGGTGCGACCATCAAAGGCGAAATCTTAGCCATTGCGCGACATCCTTTGTTCGATTTTCTCCATCTCGGCCCGCACTTTGCGTCCCCGGATCACGCTAAAGACGACCAGCGCCACGAGCAGCAGGATCGAAGCAGCGTAGGACGACAAGACAGCGTCCGCGTATTTTCCAAGATCAGGCATCATGCGCCCACCCTTTCACGTGCCAGTAGCGCTTTGACCCGACGCGCGCGGATCTCGGTGCCGGTGCGATACAGAACCAATGCAATGAACAGCAGAACGAAGCCAATGATGCAGGTCAGCAATGGATAGAAAAACACGTTGCTGACTTTCTCTTCGGTATCCGTTCCCGTGACCGCTCCGGCCCGCATGACCGAGGCGCCCTGATGCAGCCCCTGGTTCCAGAAATTCACCGCATAGCGGCTGAGGATCGCGAAGACCGACCCCACCAGACACAGGACCGCGGTCAGGTCGGCGGCGGTGTCCGGGTCCTCGATCGCCTCCCACAGGGCGACGTAGCCGAGATAGAACAGGAACAAGATCAGGAATGAGGTCAGGCGCGGATCCCAAGCCCACCATGTGCCCCACATCGGCTGGCCCCAAATCGCTCCGGTCGCCAGTGCGATCAGGGTCATCACGATGCCCACAGGTGCGGCGGCGCGCGCGGCCAAAGCGCTGACGTGATGGCGGCGGACCAGCCAGACCAACGAGGTCACCAGCATCATCAGCCAGCAATTGATCGCCATAAGGGCCGATGGGACGTGCAGGTAGATGATCTTAACCGTCGAGCCCTGTCGGAAGTCATCGGGGGTGAAGAAGAAGCCCCAGACCAGCCCTACCACAATGCAAACCGCGGAGGTGATCCAGAAAAAGGGCAAGACACGCTCGCTGGTGGCAAGAAACTTGCGCGGGTTGGCATATTCCCAGAGAGCGTTGGCTTTGGCTGCGATAGACATGGCCGTTATTTAGTCTGACTCGGGTTCATTCTCAATTGACCTTGCTCAAAGTTGTGGCGCTTCACCGCAGATTGATGCGCAGGACCGCCGCGCTGGCGAAGGGTAGCAGAGCGATCGTGGCCATCGTGATCCCCGCCAGCATCAAAAGTGGGGTTTGGGTCTCCATCCCGACGGCACCTCGGCGGGCGACTTCTGCGCCGAAGATCAGGGTTGGGACGTAGAGCGGTAGAACTAGCAGTGACAACAGCAGGCCACCGCGCTTCAGCCCGACGGTCAGAGCGGCGCCGAAGGTGCCGATGACGCTCATGGCGGGGGTGCCGAGCAAGAGCGAGATCACCAGCCAGAAGAAGCCCGGCGTGGGAAGGTTCAGCAAGACGCCCAGAAACGGTGCCGCAAGAACCAGAGGCAAACCGGTCGTGATCCAATGCGCCAGAGCTTTGATAGAAACTACAGCCTCAAGCGGGAGAGGCGCGGTGGCCAGAAGGTCCAGAGAGCCGTCCTCCCAATCCAGGGCCAGAAGGCGGTCGAGGGACAACAGGCAGGCAAGCAAAGCACCCAACCACAGAATTCCCGGCGCGATGGTCGAGAGTAGCGACGATTGCGGGCCGACGGCAAAGGGCACCAGAACCGTGACAATCAGGAAGAAGGCCAGGCCGAGACCAAACCCTCCGCCTGCGCGGAAGGCCAGCTTCAGGTCGCGCAGCAACAGGGCGATCACAGGAAGCCTCCGTCAAAGTCGTCGATGGGTTGCGGTTTCGCTTTGTAGGGGCCGACGTCCAGAACCTCTCCGTCGAGGCCGAGGTCGATATGGGTTGCAATCAGGGCCGAGCCGCCCTGCCCCAGATGCCTGCGCACGGCATCGGCGAACATCTGAACGGCGTTTTTGTCGAGCGAGACGGTTGGTTCGTCCAGCATCCAGATCGGCCGCCCCGTGACCAGCATCCGCGCAAGGCCCAGCCTGCGCTTTTGGCCTGCCGACAGGTTGCCCGCATGGCGGTCGGACAGGTCATTCAGCGCAAAGGCGTCCAGAGCCGGCTGGATGTCATGAGTCCCAAAGACCGACGCCCAGAAGGCGAGGTTCTCGACCACTGTCAGCGTTGGCTTCAAACCATCGGAATGCGAGGCGTAGGCGATCTGGTCCTCTGCCCCTTCGATCTGTCCCGCCAAAGCAGGCTGTAGCCCTGCCAGAGTGCGCAGGAGTGTTGTTTTTCCGATTCCGTTTGGCCCACGCAAAATGAGCGCCTGACCGGGGGTGAGCTTGAAGCTCAACCCCTCCAGCACGGGCACGCCACCGCGGGTGATGGTCAGATCGGAAACGGATAGTGTCATGAGACTCGCTTATCCGATTGGGGGCGCAGGCAAAAGGTTGGATTTGACGCAGGGGATGAAGGTGGCGCATCTGGGGTGCTAGAACGCGAGGGGCGCTGCCCCTCGCGCTCCCCGGGATATTTTTGGCCAGATGAAGGGGATCCCGTCAGACGGGGATCAGAGCGAGCGCGATGCGGCGACCTTCGGATAGCAGGACGTTGTAGGTACGGCAGGCGGCGGGGGAGTTCATGATCTCGACGCCGATCCCAGCGGATTCGAGAGTTTGGCGCAGTTCGGGCGGGATATGGGCAAGCTCTGCTCCGGTTCCGATGAACAGGACGTCGATCACCTCGGACAGGTCGCGCAGTGGCGCGTCGTCTGCGTATCCGCCCCACGCTCGCGTTCCCGCCGGGCCGGTCAGCACGGCGCCGTGATGAACACGCCCTCCGATCCGGAAAAAATCGGGGCCGTACCCGTCCACAGGTTCGGCGTTGGTATAGTTGATCTCATTCAATCGCATGCGCTGTATTTACCTCCAAAGCGGCAGGCCGGACAAGGCCGCCAGTGCAATCGCCAGATAGGCGGCCGCGCGGTAGAGGCCTTCTCGGTCCGGGCGGAAAAGCCACCCGCCCAGCCAATTGCCCAGCAGGTTGGGGAGCGCCAGAAGAAGCCCCAGCCCGGCAGCGGCGAGGGTGACCTGCGCCATGCCGGTAAGATAGCCGAGTAGCAGGAAATCGAACCCGAACAGAAACAGCAGAATCGTCGCGCGAATGACGTCCACCGGTAGTGGGCGCGACATGTAGAACAGGATGACGGCCGGACCAGGTAGCCCTGCGACACCGCCAAGAAACCCGGCGGCTCCGCCAATACCCGTGACCATCACGCGGCTGACATGACCGTGATAGCGCAGGCCGAGGATCAGAATGGTCAGCATCGCAAGGGCCAGACCGCTGACCGCATAGCGGAAAACCTCGGGCGCAACCTGCGTCAGCACCCACAGTCCCAGCGGCAGGACCAGTGCGCAGCCAAGCAGTAGGCGTGTCAGATCGCCCTTGTTCACGGCACCCCATGCCCGGCGCAGATTAGGCAGAGGGCCAAAGATATCCATGATTGTCAGGCCGATCAGCGCTCCGAACGGGCCGAGATAAGGGGTCGCGATAGGCAGGAAAACCAAAGCGGTGCCAAACCCCGAGAAGCCGCGAACGACGCCCCCAAGAAAGGCCGCAAATAAGACGACGGCCAGACCCTGTGGGGACTGGCCGAAGATCTCAGGCATCTACGTTGGCAAACTGGTTGCCCGCGTTATTGGACGGCTTGGACCAGTCACGCTTGACGCCCAGCCACAGTAGGATGGTCGAGGCCACGAAGACTGACGAATAAGTCCCCACGATCACACCCCAGATCATCGCGAAGACAAAGCCTCGGATCACGTCACCGCCCAGCACATAGAGCGAGATCAGCGCCAGCAGGGTTGTGACCGAGGTCATCACCGTCCGGCTGAGGGTTTCGTTGATCGAGATGTTAAGAACCTCTTTGAGGTCTTTCTTCTTGTACTTCCGCAGGTTTTCACGCACCCGGTCAAACACGACCACGGTGTCATTCAGTGAGTAACCCACGATGGTTAGAAGCGCCGCGATGATGGCCAGATCGAAGCGGATTTGAAGCTCCGAGAAGATGCCGATGGTCAGGATCACGTCATGCACAAGCGCCGCGACCGCGCCAAGAGCGAACTGCCATTCGAACCGCAGCCAGATATAGACGAGCACCGCTCCGATGGCCAAAACGATGGCGATCACGGCTGTCTGGATTAGCTCACCCGAGACTTTCGGGCCAACCGATTCCACCGATACGAATTGGATATCGGGGATCACGGCCTGCAACGCGCCCTCAACAGCTGTGATGGTCGAGGCTTCGACAGCTTCCGCATCTGCCTGCGCTTGAATGCGGATCATTGCGACGTTGTCTTCCGGTCCAAAAGTCGGATCAAAAATCTCAGTAATTGAGACGTCGCCCAGCTCCAGCGGAGCAATCGCGTCACGGTAGACACCCACATCAATCGGCTGCGTGCTTTCGGTGCGGATCGTTGTGCCACCCCGGAAGTCGATGCCGAAATTCAGGCCCTGCAGCATGAATGAGGCGAAGGCCACAACCATCATGAGGGCCGAAATGCCCAGCCAAAGCTTCCAGCGGCTGAAGAAATCGAACGAGGTGCTTTGGGGTACGAGTTTCAGTCTCATGATCAAACCTCGATCGTTTTCGGACGGCGGCGCTCGAACCACATGACGACCATCAGGCGCGTCACGAAGATCGCGGTGAAGACCGAGGTCAGGATGCCCAGGCCCAGAGTGATGGCGAACCCGCGCACAGGACCGCTGCCCATGGCGAACAGGATCACCGCCGTGATGAAGGTGGTCACGTTGGCATCCGCTATGGCCGACAGGGCTTTTTCATAACCCAACTCAATCGCACGCGCGGGGCCTTTGGCGGATTTCAGTTCCTCTCGGATACGTTCGAAAATCAGCACGTTGGCATCCACGGCCATACCGACCGTCAGAACAATACCCGCGATGCCCGGCAGGGTCAGCGTTGCGCCGATCAGCGACAGCAGACCGAACAAGAGGCCCACGTTGATGATCAAGGCAATGTTGGCGAAGAGGCCAAACAAACCATAGCTGAGCGCCATGAACACCAGCACCGCGGCAAAAGCTACCATAGTGGCGACTTTACCGGCGTCGATGCTGTCCTGACCCAATTCAGGGCCGATGGTACGTTCTTCGAGGAACTCCAGCTCGGCAGGCAAGGCCCCTGCCCGTAACAGGATAGCAAGGTTGGTGCTCTCCTCGACCGTGAAATTGCCTGTAATGATGCCTGAGCCGCCGGGAATGTGGCTTTGGATCACAGGGGCCGAGATCACCTCATCATCCAGCACGATCGCGAAAGGCGCGCCGATGTTTTCCAGCGTATAGTCACCGAATTTCCGCGCGCCCGACGTGTTGAACCGGAAACTGACGGCGGGACGTCCGTTCTGATCAAACGAGGGCTGCGCATCAACCAGTTCTTCACCTGTGACGACCGGAGAGGATTCAAGAGTGTAGTACACCCCGCTTTCGTCAATCGACGGCACCACTTCTTCACCAATACCTGCAGCGGCATCCGGGTCCGAGCCACGGCCGACAACAGGGTTGAAGGTCAGCTGCGCCGTGGTACCGATGATCTCTTTCAGCTCGCCTGCACTTCCGATCCCTGGAACCTGAATCAGGATACGGTCTGCACCTTGGCGCTGAATGGTGGGTTCACGCGTACCAACCTCGTCAATCCGGCGGCGCACGATCTCAAGCGATTGACGCACGGTGCGATCATCCGAGGCCAGCTTCTCCGCCTCGGAGAGCTGCACAACGATTGTATCGCCATCGGCAAAAGCTTCGATATCGGTCGCACCTACACCTGTCAGCGTCTGCACTTGACGGGCCAGACCACGAACGGTTTCGAGCGCACGAGACATCCCCTCGGGCTGGCTGATGCGGACGCGAATCTGATCGGGGTCTGAATCCTGACGGCGGATCGTGCCAACGGTGGAACGCTCATCCCGCAGGGCGTCGCGGATTTCGGGCCACATCGCCTCCATCCGGGATTCGTAGACATCCTCGACCTTGACCTCGGCCAGCAGATGCGCACCGCCCCGCAGATCGAGGCCCAGATTGACCAAGGAGGACGGCAGCCAGTTCGGCCACAGCGCCGCTTCGGCCTGATTTTCGGGCGTATCCGCGCCAAGCTCAATCGCGGCTTTGGCGTCATTAGATTGTTCGACCCGCGTGTAGAACGCATTTGGCAGAGCCAAGAGCAGGCCGGTCACACAGACCAGCCAGATCAGAACCCGCTTCCAGGTATCAATTTGCAGCATAACCCTGCCTTTTCAAGGAATTGTAAGGCGAAGTTACTTCGCAGGTTCGGTCTTGTTCAGAACCTGAGCGATGGTCGATTTGACCACTCGAACCTTAACGCCCTCGGCGATCTCGACCTCGATCTCGTTGTCGCCTTCCTTGACCTTGGACACCTTGCCGATCATCCCGCCCTGCGTGACGACCTGATCACCGCGACGCACGGCCTCGACCATGGCCTGATGTTCTTTCATCTTCTTTTGCTGCGGACGGATCAGCAGGAAATACATGATCGCGAAGATCAGGATCAGCGGGAGAAACTGGGCGATTGCGCCACCTTCCATGGGATATTCCTTTTTCTTTGACCTGCGGCACCGTTCCGCAAATTTGGCGGGAACCTATGCGCTGATATGCGTGTTTGCAAGCAATGGCGGCAGCGTGACCCACCTGAACGCACACCTGCCACCATAAGAACCGTCAAAACGTTGCAGATATGCCCTAGGAACACTGTTTAAACCGGGTATAGTTCCAAACAAGGGGGACACATGGCACGGCAATTCAAACCCTTCCATTTGCTACGTTATTTGCTCACTGCAACCGCGGCAGCCCTTTGGCTAAGCCAACCTGTCCACGCACAAGAGTCACCGACGGATGCACCTGCACCAGAAGCTGCAGAATCAGAAACTTTTATGGCCCCAGTTATAATAGACGGGGACGTTCTGTTTCAGGTTCGAGGCTCAAGCGCACTACCCGCCCCCGAGCGTGCCGAAGAAGTTCAAGACAAGATCATAGAAATCGCCGAAGCGTCGGACGCGTCTGAGGTCACGATCAGCTTTGAGGAAACCGAGTTCGGCACCTGGGTTCTGGTTGATGGTGAGCGGGTTTCCATCGTCACCGAAGCCGATGCCGAATTGGACCAGATGGAACTCAGCGTTGTCAGCGTTCTGCACGGCAATGCGATCAAACAGGCTATTGAGGCCTACCGTTTAAATCGAACTGAACAGGCGCGGGTTTCTGGCGCTATCGAAGCCGCAGCTTGGACGTTGGGCTTCGTTGTCTTTGTCGTTGTCATCTTTTGGCTTCACCGCAGAATCCGGCGGCGGACACTGAGATTCGTGAAGCGCTACCTGAAGGACGTGGAAACCGCCACGGCCAAGAGCGTTCAAGCCGAGGCCATTGCAGCCTTGGTGCGTTACGGTCTGAATTTCGCTCTGCTGGTGATTTTCTTCCTGGGTTTCTACTACTACCTGTCTTTTGTCCTACTGGCCTTTGCCGAAACCCGGTATTTCGCGCAATTGCTGCTGACCTATCTGACCGAGCCGGTCCTTCTGATCTTCCAAGGCATCCTCAGCTATATCCCGAACATGATCATGCTTGGCCTGATCGCATGGGTAACTATGTATATTATCAAGGGCATGCGGGTCTTCTTCGACGCAGTCGAAGCCGGATCGTTCGATATGGGGGATTTTGAGAAGCATTGGGTTAACCCCACCTTCAACATCGCCCGAGTTGTCGTGATCCTGATCGCACTGGTCTTTGCCGTTCCCTACATTCCAGGCTCGGATTCGGCGGCGTTTCAGGGCCTGACCATTCTGGTCGGTGCGATGCTGTCGTTAGGCGCGAACTCGGTCGTGTCGAATATGCTGGCCGGGCTGTTCGTGATCTATCGCCGCTCGACCTCGATCGGGGACCGTATTCAGATCGGAGACCACATCGGCGACGTGGTGCAGATCAAGCTGATGGAGACACACCTGAAATCCATCAAGAACGAGCTGATCTCGATCCCCAACGCGCAGCTGATGAATTCGGACGTGGTGAATTTCTCGAAGAAGACAGATGGCAGCGGGCTGTTGCTGCACACAACAGTAGGGATCGGCTATGAAGAGCCACCCGAAAAGATCGAGGCGATGCTGATCGAGGCCGCCAATCGCACCAAAGGGATCAAGTCCAAGCCTGAACCCTTTGTCCTGTGGACCGCGCTGGCAGACTACGCGATCAACTACCAGATCAACGGATACACGACCCGGGGCAGTATCATTCCCAAGATCCGCTCGGACCTGCATCGCAACATTGTGGCCGTATTCAACGAGAATAACGTGCAGATCATGACCCCCTCATACATCGCTGATCCGCCCGAACCAAAGATCCCGCCCGGGGAATGGGACGGACATCTGGCTCATCACGATGAGGAACCGGACAGTTAGGCGCAGTTTGGTTAACCAGCGCTACACCCTCCGAGATATATGGTGCATAAGCAGTCGCAGTGATTCACTGCATTCAAGGATCTGAACTATGCACGACATCCGCGCCATTCGCGAAAACCCAGCCGCTTTCGACGCCGCACTCGCGCGCCGTGGGGACGCGCCGGTGTCGTCAGACCTGCTGCGGCTGGACGAAAGCCGCCGCGCCAAGATTTTGGCCGCTGAAACGGCGCAGGCCGAACAGAACAAGGCCAGCAAAGAGGTCGGCGCGGCCAAAGCCCGCGGTGATGAGGCCGAGTTTGAACGCCTGCGCGCACTCGTGGCCGAAAAGAAGGCCGAAATCGCCCGGATGCAGACCGAGGCCAAGGATCTAGACGCTTTGCTGGCGGACCAACTGATCCGTATTGCCAACCTGCCCGCCGAGGATGTGCCAGAAGGCGCCGACGAGAAAGACAACGTCGAGGTCAGCCGTTGGGGTACCCCGCGCGAACTGGACTTTGCTCCGAAAGAGCATTTTGAGATTGAGGCTGTTCAAAACGGCATGGATTTCGAAACCGCAGCGAAACTCTCTGGCTCGCGCTTTGTGCTGTTGTCTGGCGGCGTTGCGCGCATCCACCGTGCGCTGGCCCAGTTCATGCTGGACACGCATATCAACGAAAACGGCCTGACCGAAGTCAACGGCCCGGTTCTGGTTCTGTCCGAGATGATGCAGGGCACCGGACAGCTGCCGAAATTCGGCGAGGACAGCTATCAGACCCGCGAAGGCTGGTGGTTGATCCCGACCTCCGAGGTTTCGCTGACCAACATCGTCAATGACACAATGATCGAGGAAAGCTATCTGCCCCGCCGTTATACCGCGCATTCGCTCTGCTTCCGGTCCGAGGCCGGTTCGGCGGGCAAAGACACCCGCGGAATGCTGCGTCAGCATCAGTTCGAAAAGGTCGAGATGGTCTCGATCACCCATCCCGAGACCTCGGATGACGAACAAAAACGCATGGTGCGCTGCGCCGAGGGCATTCTGGAAAAGCTGGGCGTGCCGTATCGCACCGTTATCCTGTGTACCGGCGACATGGGCTTTGGCGCCCGCCGTACCTTTGACATCGAGGCATGGCTGCCCGGTCAGGACACCTATCGCGAGATCAGCTCGGTCTCGACCTGCGGCGATTTTCAGGCCCGCCGCATGAATGCACGTTTCCGGCCCGAAGGTGGCGGTAAACCGGAATACGTCCACACGCTTAACGGCTCTGGCCTTGCGGTGGGTCGCTGCCTGATTGCCGTGCTTGAAAACGGTCAGAACGCAGACGGCACCGTCACCCTACCCGATGTCCTTGCCCCCTATCTGGGTGGCAAGCTGACGCTGCAACCGGACGGCACGCTGGTATAAGAAAACCGGCATCCGCGTTGCGCGGTGCCGGTCCGAAACACTTGAAAGGGCGAAGAAAGGCTACTTCTTCGCCTTTTTCTTATCCTTCTTCTTGTCAGATTTTTTGTCCGACTTCTTGGCATCTTTTTTGCCAGCGTCTTTCTTCTTGTCGGCCTTTTTGGACTTGTCGTCTTTCTTGGATTTCTTCCCCTTCTTGGACTTGGCTTTAACCTTGTCCTTGGCTTTTGAGAACGCGGCCTCCATCTCGGCCCGCTTTTTCGCAGCTTTTTCAGCCTTGGCTTTTGCCTTGGCTTTCTTCTTGGCCTTCGCCTCTGCGGCTTCTGCAGCGGCTTTTTCCTCTGCGGCTTTGCGGGCAGCTTCGGCGGCGCGCTTCTCGGCAGCGGCGGCGACAACTGTCTTGCGCGCAGCGGGGCGTCGAGCCGCTGGTTTACGCGTAGCGGGTTTGCGGGCAGCAGGTTTCCGAGTCGCAGCACGGCGCGGGGCTGGTTTGGCAGCCGCCGGTTTCGCAGCGGTCGCCTCTTTTGCTGCGGCAATCAGTACGGCTGCGCGCGCCACACCGACACGGGGGACCTTGACCAGATCGTCCGGTTTCGCTTTCGCAACGGCTTCGGCGGTCTTCAAACCATTTTCGGCCAAACCTTTGGCGAGCGTATCGCCAACGCCTTTTATCTCGGTCAATGCGGTCATTCTGGGTCCTTTCTCTGTCTCCCTGGTTTCCTGTATATACACAGGATATACGCTCTTCAAGCGGAGCTATGCCTATGACGATCCATGGGCCAAGTCAGCAGTCTGCCCTTTTTTCGGAAATGGCACCAGCCGTTTGGCGTCTTCGTCCCATAGTTTCAGGTTCAACGCTGCCACGGCTTCGGGGAACTTGATCCGACGCGGCGTGTATTCGGGCGGCAGGTTATAGTGGCATTCACGCAACCGGTAGGACGGGATACGGGCGTTGAAATGGTGAATATCGTGCAAGGTGATGCAGGCCACCGCATTGTCGAACCACCAACCGAAATCCAGCGCTGACGAGCCCTGAAGCGCCGCGATCTGCGGATCCAGCTCCGGGCGACGATCCCAATATGTGTCCTCGAAATTATGTTGTAGGTAGACGAGGAATACGCCCAGCATCCCACCCAACAAGGAAAACACTAGCCAGACCAGAATACCGGTCGTCCCGGCGATCAGGTAAAGCAGCCCGAGAAAAATGACGATCGAGAGGTTGTGCAGAACAACGCCCTTAACACCAAACCGCACCGTGTTTTTGGGCCACCGGTAGCGAATGAAATACGTGAACAGAGCGCCCACCGGCACCAGAATGAACGGGTTGCGGTAGAGGCGATAGACAAGACGTTTGAGCCAGTCCGCCTCGTTCCATTCCCGCAGGGTCATGGTGTGGATTTCTCCGGTCTCCCGATGCTCGAGGTTGCCAATGCCCGCATGGTGCAGATTGTGGTTCTGCTTCATCACCTCGAAAGGGGCAAAGGTGAAAGGCGACAGGCCGTGCCCCGCCCATTCATTCTGCTGGCGCGTTTCGAACAGGGAATGATGGCCACAGTCATGTTGCAGCACGTAAAGTCGCACTGCGGAAAACGCGAAAACAATCCCGGCTGGGACCATGACATACCAGTGGTCCACGTTCACAATCGCCAAGGCCAGCGAGGCAAAATAGACGGCGAAGGTTCCGAAATAGCTCAGGGCTGCAAGCCTGTTGTCCTGAACCGCGTATTGCCGCGTGTAGTCTCTGAGATTCATCAAGCCCTCTCCCACGATGGCCCGGTTAAATGAGAAGCAAAAGGAATTCAGACCCGCCGCAGGACGGACCGCGCACAGGAAACAAATGCACGCTCCTGAATGCTAGCGTGCAGAAAGGGCGCTGTCACGCCCTTGCGCTGAAAATGCTGAAAATTGGCGCAGTTACGCGCGTCCCTTGAGGTGTTTGGCCAAGGCACCGGCGTTTTTCTTGCGCCGCCCCTTGTAAGGGTTCTTGTCACCTTGCCCGCGCAACGTCAGGCGGATCGGCGTACCGGGCATGTCAAAATCCTCACGCAGGCCGTTGACCAGATAGCGGGTATAGCTGGCCGGCATCTTGTCGGGATGCGAGCACATAACGACAAAGCCCGGCGGGCGCGTTTTTGCCTGGGTCATGTAGCGCAGCTTGATGCGGCGGCCTTGCGGGGCTGGCGGCGGGTGCTGCTCGAGCATGGCGGTCAGCCAGCGGTTCAGCGCGGCGGTGGGTACCCGGCGGTTCCAGATATCATGCGCACGCAAGATGGCGGCGCGCAAACGTTCCAGCCCCCGGCCCGTTTTGGCCGACACGGTGATCAGAGGTGCGCCCCGCAGTTGCGGCAGCAGCCGGTCGAAGGACTCTTTGAGGTCTCGCAGCTTCTCCTGCTTGTTTTCCTCAACGTCCCATTTATTGACCGCGACCACGACCGCACGGCCTTCCCGCTCGGCCAGATCGGCGATGCGTAGGTCTTGTTGCTCGAACGGAATTGCCGCATCCAGCAGGACGACAACCACTTCGGCGAATTTCACAGCACGCAGACCGTCCGAGACCGAGAGCTTTTCGAGCTTTTCTTGAACTTTCGCCTTTTTGCGCATGCCCGCAGTGTCGAAAATCCGCATCGGAGTGCTTTCGCCATCCGGATCGGCCCAATCGACCCGAAGACTGATCGCGTCACGGGTGATCCCAGCCTCGGGGCCGGTCAGAAGGCGGTCTTCACCCATGATTTTATTGATCAGGGTGGATTTACCTGCATTCGGTCGACCTACGACGGCTACCTGCAACGGTTTGGCTGCGGTGATCAGAGGGGTTTCGCCCTCTCCATCCTCGTCCAGCTCGATATCGACCATGGGGGCGTCGTCTTCGACCTCTTCCTCGGCCGCATCTGCCAGTGGCATCAGCTGAGCGTAAAGGTCGGTCATCCCCTCGCCATGCTCGCCCGACAAGCGGACAGGTTCGCCGAGGCCGAGGTTATAGGCCTCCAGAACACCAGCATCAGCAGCCGACCCTTCGGCTTTGTTGGCAGCCAAAATTACGTGTTTGGAGCGTTTGCGCAGAATCTCGGCAAACATCTCATCGGTCGGAGTGAGGCCGGTACGCGCGTCGATCATGAATAGGCAGACATCGGCCATATCCACCGCGCGCTCAGTCAGGCGGCGCATGCGACCCTGAAGGCTGTCGTCGGTCGCGTCCTCAAGACCTGCCGTGTCGATCACGGTGAACCGCAGATCGCCCAGCCGTCCTTCACCTTCGCGCAGGTCGCGCGTCACGCCGGGCTGGTCGTCGACCAAGGCCAGACGTTTGCCCACGAGGCGGTTGAACAATGTGGATTTGCCCACGTTCGGGCGGCCCACGATGGCGAGGGTCAGCGACATGATACTCAACTTTCAAGACTCAGACGCGCCCTTTAGCGCATCTTTTGGTCAACGGAAAGCGTGTAGATCACCTTTGGTCGACACGACATACAGTGTTTGTCCGGCAACGACAGGCGCGGTGGTCGCGCCTCCGGGGACTTCGACCTGATGCACAAGCGCCCCGTTCACCGGGTTGAAGAACCGCAGGAACCCGTCATTCGAGGCGATCACAATGCGCCCTCCGGCCAGGATCGGGCCATAGTGGGCCACGATCGGACCGCGACGGTTTGGTTTGTCCTTTACAAAGCCCGCTAGGTCCTGCGCCCAGATCACCGAACCATCGGCGCTGTTCAAGCGGACCAGCTGGCTGCGATCGCTGATCAGGAAGATGCTGTTGCCTGCGGGCCAGACAGTATCGACCGCGCCTTCATCTGCAGTCCAGCGGCGCTCACCTGTTCCCGCGTCAAACGCAACGGTACGGCCAGAGTGGTTACCGATGAAGATGGTGTCGCCCACCACCATCGGGCTACCAGTCACATCGACAATCCGAGCTGTGGCGCGTCCGCGGCGGCCACCGGCCACCGAGGCATTCCATCGGCTGATCCCGCCCCGCTTGAATGTCGCCGCGATATCACCCGAACCAAAGGCAAAGACAGCCAGATCCGAGGTCACAACCGGCGCAGGTGCGCCCAGAACGTTGCCGACGCTAGGGGTGCCCTCGATCTGCCATTGAATGCGGCCATCCTTGGTGTCGACGGTCCAACCGGTCTCATCCCCAGCGACGAGGTACAACAGTCCGTTACTCACCAAAGGCGCGCCGCTGCCAGTTGCGTTCAGGCGTTTCTGCCAACGGATCGCGCCTGTCTTGGCATCCAGCGCTGTTAGACGGCCAAAACCCGAGGAGACATAGAGAATGCCCCCCGAATAGGCCATGCCGCCACCTGTAGCATCCGAATCCCCGTCGGTTGCTGGAATCAGATTAGTGCTCCAGGCGACCTGTCCCTGCGGTGTCACCGCCGAAACCGTCGCCCCCGCATCAAGCGTGTAGACCAGCCCCCCCGCGACAACCGGGTCGGCCGTGATTCGTTGTTTGCGTGAATCGCCATCCCCGATAGAGGCCGACCAAACACGTTGAGGTGTCGCACGCAGCGAAGCATTTGACGTCCGGAAGGCGGGCGTTCCCGGGCTTTGGGGCCAGCTTGCATTTGCGCTCTGCGATGGCAGGCTAATGGGTTGCGAGCCGCTTTTGGCAACCGTTTCAAGGTCTGAGGCAGGTCGGATATCCTCGCGCACGCCCGGCAAAATCTGTTCGGGTTCTTCACAAGCGGCCAGAGCGGTCAGGGCCAGCGCCACAATCGGCAGTCCCACGCGAGAGAAAAGTCTTGTTACCATTTTAATCCGAACTCGCCTGTCATTAACCTGTGTTCCGCCCGATCAGCCCTGCTGAGCGACCAATGGCTCGGGCTCAGCGCCCAGTGCAACAATCAATTGCGCGGCGCGCTGCTGCAGATCCACGCTGACCTCTGCGTCCTGACGCAGCGCCTGCAATCGCTCCAACGCGGCGTCTACTTCGCCCTCGGCGATGTCGATCAGGGCCAGTTGCTCTTGGGCCAGAAGGCGCAACGGGGCGCCGGGGGCGGCCAAAGCCTCGAACTGTTGTCGCCGATCTGCAGCGGGCATTGTGTCGGATTGAAGCAGCAGTGCCTTGAAGCTTGCAATGGCACGATAAATCTCGGGCAGATCGCCCTGAACGGCCACAGCATTCAGACTGTCGACTGCATCCTGCCGGGAATCAGCATCGAGCTGTGAAGCCGACAGAAGCATGTTGCGCACAGCCTCACCACCCGGCGTCAGTACATCCACCTGCTCGAGGCCAGCGACGCGTGCGGTCGTATCGTTTTCCGCCAGCGCGGCCAGAATGTCATCGCCCAGCTTCTGAGCCTGCGACGTGTCCCGCGCCTTGCGGTATTCGTTGAAGGCGGCCCCACCGACGATCAGCACGACGGCAACAACACCGACCCAGCCCCAACGCCGCAAAAGCAGATACAGCCGGTCGCGGCGCACCTCTTCTGTGACTTCATCAATGAAACTGTCGGTATCGCTCATACCTGCCCCCGGGCTGTGTATCCTGTCTTGGTGGGCCATGTCATACCCCGGCACCACGGCCAAGCCAAGGGCCGGATTTTGCACAATTCCGCTGACTGCATGCGCCCTTGCGAAAAAAAATAAACCGAACTAATCAGTTTAGCGTAGAAAATACACAAGCCGACGCCCATCTTTCACTATACTACCCCGGTCTAAGCCGGCGAATTTTTTAAGGAGACCAGCTTTATGCGTCTGATTTCATTCATCAATGCCGCCTTGGTGATTGTCGCGCTGTATTTCCTTGTTTTTGAGCGTGACGCGCTGTTCGCCTTTGCAGGCAGAGGTGACGTAGAGGAAAGCACCCCATCAGAGACCGAAGAGGCGGTGGTTTCGCTAGCCAATGAAAATGCTGTTCGCGTGGTTGCCCTGCGCTCGGTCGCGCGCGAGATTGACAGCGCCGTCCTGCTGCGCGGCCAAACAAAAGCCAACCGTCAGGTCGAAGTGCTGGCCGAGACGACCTCGACCGTGATCTCAGAACCTATGCGCCGCGGTGCTTTTGTTGAGGCGGGCGATCTGCTGTGTGAGCTTGATCCCGGCACCCGCCCCGCCAGCCTAGCCGAAGCGAAGGCAGGCAAGCTTGAGGCCGAAAGCCGCATCCCCGAGGCCGAGGCGCGTCTGGAAGAAGCACATGCCCTTGTGGCCGAGGCTGATATCAACCTGAAAGCGGCCCGCAAACTGTCAGAGACGGGCTTTGGCTCGGAGACCCGCCGCGTCTCCTCCGAGGCCGCGATGAGCAGCGCCGAGGCAGGTATCAAATCGGCTGAAGCCGGGCTGGAAGCCACCCGCGCCGGCATCGAATCCGCCGCGGCAGAGGTCGAAGCCGCCCAACGTGAAATAGATCGGCTGACGATCGAAGCTCCGTTTCAGGGCCTGCTGGAAAGCGACACCGCTGAATTGGGCAGCCTGATGCAGCCGGGAACGCTCTGCGCCACGATCATCCAGCTGGACCCGATCAAGCTTGTTGGATTCGTGCCCGAAACCGAAGTTAACCGCGTTCAGGTCGGGGCGCTGGCCTCGGCGCAGCTGGTCACCGGTCGTCAGGTCGAAGGCCGCGTAACCTTCCTCAGCCGCTCGGCAGATGAGACGACCCGCACCTTTGAGGTCGAGATCACCGTGCCGAACGAAGACCTGACCATTCGCGACGGCCAGACAGCGACAATCCGTATCTCGGCCGAAGGGGCCAAGGCGCATCTGCTGCCGCAATCGGCGCTGACCCTCAGCAATGAAGGGCAGTTGGGCGTGCGCACCGTCGGCGCGGGCGATGTGGTCGATTTCATGCCGGTTCGCGTGTTGCGTGACACGGCTGAAGGCGTCTGGATCGACGGTCTGCCTGAAACCACGGACATCATCGTGGTGGGGCAAGAGTTCGTCGTCAAGGGCGTCACCGTGAACCCGACCTATCAGGAGGTCATGCAATGACGGGTATCGTCAGCTGGGCCGCCGACCGGGCCCGCATGGTTCTGGCCTTCATCCTGATTTCGCTGGTCATTGGCGGGTTCGCCTATGTCAACCTGCCGAAAGAGGGCGAGCCGGATATCGAGGTCCCAGCCCTGTTCGTATCGGTCGTCTTCCCCGGAATCTCAGCCGAGGATTCCGAGAACCTGCTGGTCAAACCGATGGAGACCGAGCTGGCAGATCTGGATGGTCTCAAAGAGATGACCGCCACCGCTGCCGAGGGCTATGCAGGCCTGTTCCTTGAGTTCGAATTCGGCTGGGACAAGACAGCAATCACCGCCGATGTCCGCGATGCGATGAACAGCGCACAGGCCGAGTTCCCGGACGGTGCCGAGCAATATTCGCTGAGCGAGCTGAACTTCTCCGAATTCCCCATCGTCATCGTGAACCTGACCGGCGCGGTGCCCGAACGAACCATGGCGCGTATCGCCAAGGACCTGCAGGACGACATCGAAGCGCTTGATTCCGTGCTTGAGGCCGGAATCGCTGGCAACCGGGATGAGCTGCTTGAGGTCATCATCGACCCTCTGCGCCTTGAGGCGTACAACGTCACTGCCAATGAGCTGATTACGGTTGTGCAAAACAACAACCAGTTGATTGCGGCGGGCGAAGTGGACAGCGCGCAAGGGGCCTTTTCGGTCAAAATCCCCTCGTCCTTCAAAACCGCGCAGGACGTGTATGGCTTGCCCATCAAGGTCAACGGCGACCGGGTCGTCACTCTGGGTGAATTGGCCGAAATCAACTACACGTTTGAGGACCGCGAGGGCACGGCCCGGTTCGACAATGTTCCAACCGTCGCTTTGCAGGTGGTAAAGCGTAAGGGCTTCAACCTGATCGACACGGTCGAGCAGGTCAAAGCCACAATTGCCGAAGCGCAAACCAAATGGCCTGCCGAATTGCAGGCGGCGGTGGACGTGGGAACCTCAAACGACCAAAGCCGGATCGTTGGGTCCATGGTCAGCCAGTTGGAGGGCTCGGTCCTGACGGCGATTGCGCTGGTGATGATCGTGGTTCTGGCCTCGCTGGGGTCGCGGGCAGCGCTGTTGGTAGGCTTTGCGATTCCGACCTCGTTCCTGCTGTGCTTTGCCTTTCTTGCGGTCATGGGCGTCAGCATTTCGAACATCGTAATGTTCGGTCTAATCTTGGCCGTTGGTATGCTGGTAGATGGCGCGATCGTTGTGGTCGAATATGCCGACAAGCGCATCAAAGAGGGGGTCGGCCCGATGCATGCCTATGTCGAGGCGGCGCAGCGCATGTTCTGGCCCATCGTCTCCTCCACGGCGACAACACTCTGTGCCTTCCTGCCGATGCTGTTCTGGCCCGGTATTCCGGGTGAGTTCATGGGCATGCTGCCGGTGACGCTGATCTTTGTTCTTTCCGCGTCACTGATTGTGGCGCTGATCTACCTGCCGGTTATGGGCGGTGTTTCGGGTCGTTTGAGCCGCATCTTCGACCGCGCCTCTGACTGGTTGCGCGGCCGCACGCCATGGTGGCTACGCGCCGTAATGGTACCCCCTTCCTTCTATCTGGTTTTCCTGGGCGCGATGCAGGTGCTGAACCCCTCCTATCTGGTCGAGGGCGGCGGCTCTCTCCTCGGGGCCGTGTTGATGATCCTTGGAGCTTTCGCCGGATCGGTCACGCTAGGCGCGGCCCGGATCGAGCGCAAACCCGATACCAAGGTTCACACGGCCAAGGAACACACGCCCTTCGGCTACGTCATCAAGTTCCTAGTGGGCAATCCGGTGATGCCGATTGTCTCGATCGCTGCCGTTATCATGGCTGTGATGACGGTGATTTCGGTGTTCGGCGAAAACAACCGGGGCGTTGAGTTCTTCGTCGAAAGCGAGCCGGAACAGGCCACGGCTTACGTCCGCGCGCGAGGCAACCTTTCGTTGATGGAAAAAGACGCCATGGTGCTAGCCGCCGAACAGGTGATTGCCGCGCACCCGGCCGTGATCAACGTCTTCTCGTTTGCGGGCGAAGGTGGGCTGACGCAGAACAATGGTGGCGCGCAAGACCCGGCAGACACGGTCGGACGCGTCCAGTTCGAAATCATCCCATGGGAAGACCGTCCCAACGTCTCGGAGCCCATTCTGGGTGGGCTGTTTGACCGGCATTTCATCGCCCCCGAATATGATGGCGACTATGTTCTGGAAGAACTCAACACCCAACTGGCCGAGCTGCCCGGTTTCGAGGTCGAGATTCTGGCGCTGGAACAAGGCCCCGCCTCGGCCAAGCCCGTGCATCTGCGAATCAAGGGTGACGGATGGGAGCCTCTGACCGCCGCTACAGTCGCCGCCCGAGAGGTTTTCGACACGACCCCCGGCCTGATCAAGATAGAAGACACCCTGCCCCTGCCCGGCATCGACTGGCAGATCGACGTTGACGTCGCTAAAGCAGGCCGCTTTGGCGCCGATGTGGCCACTGTCGGGGCCATGGTGCAGCTGGTCACGCGCGGTATTCTTCTGGGCGAGATGCGCCCCGACACCACAGATGAAGAGATCGAGATCCGCGTCCGCCTGCCCGAAGAGGACCGTGTCCTTTCCACGCTGGACACCCTGAAGGTGCGGACGGCAGACGGCCTTGTGCCTCTTTCCAACTTCGTCACCCGTCAGCCGGTCGCCAAACTGGCTGAAATCAACCGTGTTGATCAGGAACGCTACTATGACGTCAAAGCCGATGTCGAAGCTGGCCTCAGCAAAGCAGTGGTCGCTGGACCAGACGGTGGTGAAAAACGTTTGGCCGTTCTGCGCTCGGTTGCGGATGGGGCAGAGCCCTCCTCAGCCGCGATCACTGCGCCTAATGGCAAGCAGTACGATCTGGTGCAATTGACCGGGGCTGAGACGACTGAGGAACTGCGTACCGCCGTTGAAAACGGAGAGGCCAGCATCGCGCCGATCAATCCCAACGAACGTATCGCCGTGCTGACCGAGTGGCTGAACTCCAACCCGTTCGACCCTTCGATCACGTGGGAATGGACCGGGGATCAGGAAGAACAGGCCGAAAGCCAGGCCTTCCTGTCCAGTGCATTTCTGGCGGCTTTGGGGCTGATGTTCGTGATCCTGCTGGCGCAATTCAACAGCTTCTACAACTCGGTTCTGGTTTTGCTGGCGGTTGTGCTGTCCACAACTGGCGTTCTGATCGGTATGCTGGTGATGGAGCAACCCTTCTCGATCATCATGACCGGTACTGGGATCGTCGCTTTGGCAGGGATTGTTGTGAATAACAATATCGTTCTCATCGACACCTATCAGGAGTACAGCCGCTACATGCCGCGAATCGATGCGATCGTGCGCACGGCTGAGGCTCGGATTCGCCCCGTTCTGTTGACAACGCTGACTACAATGGCCGGTCTGACGCCGATGATGTTTGGCCTGTCGCTGGACTTCATCAATGGCGGCTACACGATCGACAGCCCCACTGCATTGTGGTGGAAACAGCTGGCTACCGCTGTGGTCTTTGGCCTCGGCATCGCCACCGTGCTGACCTTGATCGTAACGCCATCGATGCTGGCCCTGCGGGTCTGGGTGACAACTTACGCCATCTGGTTGGGCAAACTCTTGGCGCGTGTCACAGCAGGCCGGTCCAGCCAGATTGCACAGGACATGGCCATCGGCCAAAGCGCACGGGCTGCACAAGCAACCGAGATCGTCTGGGACGATCAGTCTGCGCCTCAGCCCGAGCAGGCGTCAGGGACAGATGAGGATCACCCGACCATCCCGCCCGGGTCACCGCTAAAAGCAGCCGAATAACTAACAAAAAAATGGCGAGCCGATGGCCCGCCATTTTCATTTCTTCAAACGTTTTTCTATTCCGAGAACGCGTATTCGCCCAGGTCGCACAGGTCCAGGTCGTAATCCTCAACCGCGCTGCCGTCATCAAACACGCCGCGAATGTCGTAGACGCAGGTCACAAGCCCATCCGCGATCAACACATCGATCTCATAGTCTGGCGCGAGGTATCCACCCTGCAGAAGGTTCCCCTCCCAGCTGCCGGATGAGGCCGGGGAGACATTGAATTCGACCAGATCCGCACTAGTTTCATTGACCAGCAGAAATTCCAGATCTTCGGCTGACGCGGCAGATGCTGCGAGTGTCAAACCGAGTGTCAAGGATGCGACGATTTTCTTCATTTTTGCTATTTCCTGTTCGATGGCAAAACCAAGCCTGACGCGATAGCGCGCTCGTTAAGGTGTCAACCAGAGGACGAGCCGCGTCAAACGGAAAATCTCAGGCAGCCTGTGTGTCGGCCTGCTGGCGGCTCCACAATTGGGCGTAGCGACCTTCGCGCGCCAATAGCGCATCATGGGTGCCCTGTTCGATGATCTCACCGCTTTCCAGAACCACAATCTGGTCGGCCTCGGCAATCGTGCTCAGACGGTGCGCGATGGTGATCACGGTCCGCCCTTCGCCTGCACGGGCCAGAGCATCCTTGATCTCCTGCTCAGTATCGGTGTCGAGCGCCGAGGTCGCCTCGTCCAGCAACAGAATAGGCGGGTTCTTGAGCAGCGTCCGAGCGATGCCCACACGCTGCTTTTCTCCGCCTGACAGCTTGAGCCCACGCTCACCCACCTTGGTGTCATAGCCTTCGGGCAGAGAGACGATGAAGTCGTGGATTTGTGCCGCACGCGCGGCCTCTTCCACATCGGCCTGAGATGCGCCATCGCGGCCATAGGCAATGTTGTAGCGGATGGTGTCGTTGAACAGCACCGTGTCCTGAGGCACAACGCCGATGGCGGCGTGCAAACTGGTCTGACGCACATCCCGCACGTCCTGACCATCAATCTTCAACGCCCCGCCGGTCACATCGTAGAACCGGAACAACAACCGCCCGATGGTGGACTTCCCAGACCCCGTCGCGCCCACAATGGCTACAGTCTGCCCCGCAGGCACGGACAGCGACACCCCTTTAAGGATCACCCGCTCCGGGTCATAGCCAAAGCGCACATCCTGAAGGGTCACCTCGCCACCATTGACCTTCAGGTCCGGGGCGTCGGGCTTGTCTTTCACCTCGGCGGGCTGTTCCAGCAGGTCGAACATCTGGCCCATATCGACCAGCGCCTGCCGGATCTCGCGATACACCGTGCCCAGAAAGTTCAGCGGCACGGTAATCTGGATCATGTAGGCATTCACCATGACGAAATCGCCAACCGTGAGCGCGCCGTTCTGGACCCCGATTGCCGCCAGAACCATCACCCCGATCAGGCCACAGGTGATCAGGAAGGACTGCCCGAAATTCAGGAAGGCCAGCGAATAAGCGGTCTTCAAAGCCGCCCCGGCATAGGCCTTCATCGACACGTCATACCGGTTCGCTTCACGCTTTTCAGCATTGAAATACTTGACAGTTTCGAAATTCAGCAGGCTGTCGATGGCGCGCTGGTTCGCCTCGGTATCCTGATCATTCATCTCGCGCCGCAGCTTCACGCGCCATTCGGTGACGGCAAAGGTAAACCAGATGTAAAGCGCGATGGTGACGGCCACGACAACCAGATACCAGACGTCGAACAACCACATCAGGATGATAGCAACCAGCAGCAGCTCAAGGATCAGCGGCCCGATGGAAAACAGCAGGAACCGCAAAAGGAACTCGACGCCCTTGACGCCGCGCTCGATGATCCGGCTGAGGCCGCCGGTCCGGCGTCCAACGTGATAGCGCATGGACAGTTGGTGGATATGCTGAAAGGTCTCCAACGCGAGCGCACGCAACGCCCGTTGGCCAACGGGGGCAAAGGCTGCATCGCGCAATTGCTGAAAGCCCACGGTCATCATCCGGGCGACACCATAGGCCACCGTCAGCCCCACCGCGCCAAGCGCCAGAGGAGGCACGCCCTCGCCCGCGAGACCATCCACCGCGCCCTTGTAAAGGATCGGCGTATAGACGGCGATCAGCTTGGCCAAAACCAGCATCGCCATGGCAATCACAACGCGGCGCTTCACCCATGGCTCATCATCCGGCCACATGTAAGGCGCAACCTTGCGTATCGTCCGCCAGCCAGAGCGGCGCTCGTCAGTTCCGGCCAATTCGTCCGATGTCATGGGGGGCATACGTCGCATTACCTGCCTAGTGTGAAGTGCAATATGGACCCCGGCCTGAGAAAGGCCAGAGCCTGAGCTTATTCAGGAATGGTGAACACCTGCCCCGGGAAAATCAGGTCCGGGTCGCGGATCAGCTCGCGGTTGGCATCGAACAGGCGGACATACAGCACGCCGTCTCCGAACCGCTCACGCGAGATGGCCCACAGGGTGTCGCCCGCCTGAACCGTGACCGACCGGATCGGTGCAACGGTTTCCTGCGGTTGCTCCGAGGTCTGCGCCTCGGCCGCCTGCAACACCTCAACGGGTTCACGTTTGAAAGGCGTTTCAACACGACTTAGGACTGTGCCGTCCGAATGCACCTCGTCCACTCGCAGGGTGTAAACGCCGGGGTCGATCCCTTCGAGGTCGCCCCGCCAATTGCCATCCTCTTGCGGGGTCACATCGGCCACCAGACGGTTGTTGAGGTATATCCGTACAGCCGATCCTTCGTTGAGACGGCCAGTCAGTTGCACATCGCCGGTGTCTGAATAGCCGATTGTGTCCAGCTCAACCTGCTGGGGCGCGGAGTTCTCTTCGGACGGGGATTGCACCAGCTCTACCCCATCCTCGCCTGAACGCAGGATGGCAACCTGTTGATTTTCAGCAGGGGTTTCGGTTTCTTCTTCCGGGGCCAATTCAGTCTCAGCAACGGCCTCTTCTGTATCCGCACCAGTGTTATGGGTTTCGGCACCGGCATCTGCAGTTTCTGTAACGGTGCCCTCGGCTTCTGTGCCCGCGTCTGCAGTTTCCGTACTGGCGTCCTCAGCTTCCTTACCAGCGTCTGCGGTTTCCGTCGACTGATCGGGCTCAACATTTGCCGCAGTCGTATCTTCCGCCTCAGGCTCGGGATCTTCAGCAACTTCCGGTTCCGAGGACGTTTCCTCAACCGTTGGCGCTGGCTCCTCGGGGGCGGGTTCTGGCAGGGCTGCGATCAGATAGTCGTCAGATCGAACGGTTTCATCCCCATCGGTCGACTGCAGAACAAGGCCGCGCGGATCATCGCTGAACGGGACCGCAACGAATTCGGCGAACTGGCCCGTCTCATCGACCGAAAACTGATGCACGACCTCGCCGTTCAGCACCACGTCAACATCACTGCCCGGCTCTGCCTCACCCGACAGTAGCGCGCTGCCGTCCGGCGACACGAAAATCTGGTCCAACGCCGGAGGTGTCGTGGGAGCGGCTTCAACCGCGACCTCTTCGGGCTGGGCTTCGGGGTTTTCTGCAGCGGGTTCCTCAGCCTCGGCAGTGGCCTCCTCTGGCTCGGGGGCGGGCTCCTGCGCGGGCTCTTCTTCGGGTGCAACCTCCGGCGCAGGAGTTTCCTCTGCAACCTCAACCTGTTCCTGCACGGGTTCGGGGCTGCTTGAAAAGACGCCTGACAAATACAGACCACCGGCCGCAAGAATTGCCACAAGGCCGACAAGCAGCCCCCAGATGAAGCTGCCCGAGCTTCCGCTTCCCGATGTGCCGTTCATTCTTTCCCTTTCATTCCGCCGCGAAACTGATGTGAGTGACTCGTGTTCCGGCGGACAGTTGAGCCAACCTATCAATCTCGCTATCAGGGGTCAAAACGTCTGAAACAAGCCCGGAGCGCACCTGTCATGTCCCAGAAATCCGTCTGTGTGTATTGCGGGTCACGCAATGGCAACAATCCCGCCTATTCTGACGCCGCCAAGCAGTTGGGAACCGCGCTGGCGCAGGAAGGCTGGCGGCTGGTCTACGGGGCCGGAGATGTGGGTCTGATGGGGGAAGTTGCGCGCGCCACGCAATCTGCCGGGGGAGAGACCTTCGGCGTTATTCCGGTGCATCTGGTCCAGCGCGAGGTCGGCAAAAGCGACCTGACGCATTACGTGATCACCGAGACGATGCACGAGCGCAAGAAAGTCATGATTATGAATGCCGATGCCGTCGTGGTCCTGCCCGGAGGGCCGGGATCACTGGACGAGTTGTTCGAGGCGCTGACATGGCGGCAGTTGGGCCTGCATGATAAGCCGATTGTGGTGGTGAATGTGGGGGGCTACTGGGATAAGCTCCGCGACCTGCTGGAACAGGTGATCGAACAGGGATTTGCCGATCAATCTCTTTCAAGTTTCGTGACTTGGGTCGAGGATGCCGACGCGGCCATCGCCGCTTTGCGGTAGGCAAAAATGTGGGCGGCTGAAGCCGCCCGTTTTCATTCAAGCCAGACGTGGCGCAGGGCGAAGGCGCTGTTTCAGCACCTGTTCAACCTTGTAAAGCGGGTGGTTGGTCAGTGTTTTATCCACCTCGGCCACAACTTTGGCCAGCACCTCACTATGCAGCCTGCGCCGCAGCAGGCCCAGAACGTGCGGGCTGGCCACCAGAACAAGCCTGCTAAATTTGCCTTTCAAACCCTTGCGGTTCAGAAGATTGGCAAGGTCCTGCACGAACAGCGATTTCGCATGGGATTTCCAGTCCGGTTCCTCAACCGCCGATTTCTGGTTCGGCCCCGGATCAGACCGCCGACCGGCCCTGTCAGTGGGGCGGTCGTGAGATTCTTGCTCCTCAACCGAAACAACAACCAGATTGGGGTCTTCGGCATCAGTGATGTTCTCGACGAACAGTGCCTTTTCCCCATCCGCGATAACAACCCAGGTTCCCTGTTCAAGTGCAGCCATTATGCTCTCCCGTAGTGGTTTCCATGGCTATCCCTCATGTATTGGGCACAAGTTCTTTGCTTCGCGGCCAGAGCGTTCTGGCGCGGTGTTTGCATGTGCTTCCAATGGGTGCGGTTCTCTCCCTCCGCTGTATTTACTTAAGCGCTGGCGGACCCGGTACAATCCCGTCTCACACCGAAACTTGACGTATCGGCAAGTTTTCACCTGCGCTTCATGTTTGAGCAGATCGCGGACCTAGTGGATGCCCGCGGTCAGACCCCGCATCAACCATCGCTGCAGCCCAATCACCACCACAGCCGGAGGCAGCAGCGCCAAAAGCGCCAGAACCATACCTGCCATGCCGCCAAAACCCGAATAGGCCATGCCGCGCACCAAGGTGTCATGGTCCTGACTGGTGGTGGTGATCATAATCGGCCAGACATATTGATTCCACCCCAGCACAAACAGGATCGCGAAAACAGCCGCGATCATCGGCAGAGACAGTGGGACAATGATATCAAACAGTACACGCAGCGGTCCGGCGCCGTCCATCTGGGCAGCCTCCATCACCTCATTAGGGATCTGGCGCATGTATTGGCGAAAGACCAGCACGCCCAGCCCGCTGGCCGTGATCGGCAGGATCATCCCCGCGTAGGAATTGAGCAGCCCAAGATCACTGGCTACGGCGAAGGTTGGCAAGATCCGGGTCTCGATCGGAAAGAACATCGCGATCAGGATCACGCCGTAGATCAACCCGCTGCAGGGCAGTCGAAAAAACACCAGCGCGTAGGCGGCCATCATCGACATCACGCTTTTCAAGATGGCAACGCCAAGGGCCAGTACCAGCGAATTCCACATCATCGCCCCTGCCCCAATCCCAGCGCTGCTGAGGCCACCACGCCAGACCCGCTGAACCAAGGCCCAAAGCTCGGACAGATCAAGGGCCGTGAGCAACTGCCAAAGCAGCAGGCAGACCGGCCCGCACATCAAGGCAACGCCTGCCAGAAGAATCGCGTGATCGAGGAGATGGTTTCCGCGCAAGCTTGGGGTCCAATCGTCAAAATGGCGGTTTGCCAGTTGGTTACAGCAGGACTGTCACGGTTGACGCGGTCTCGCAAGGTTTGCTGTGCGGATTGACCAACCGCGCGGCATGAAATCTATACCAATGAAAAAGGCCTGCCAGCGTCTCCGCCAGCAAGCCCTTGTGCCCAATCGGGACACTCAGATCACATGCGCGATGCGACGTTTTCCCAGTTCACCAGGTTGTCGAGGAAGTTCGACAGGTAAGCCGGACGCTTGTTGCGGAAGTCGATGTAGTAGGAATGCTCCCACACGTCGCAACCCAGCAGAGCTGTCTGACCAAAGCACAGCGGGTTCACGCCGTTCTCGGTTTTGGTCACGGCCAGCGAGCCGTCAGCGTTTTTGACCAGCCATGCCCAGCCCGAGCCGAACTGACCCGCGCCAGCCGCGCTGAACTGCGACTTGAACTCGTCAACCGAGCCGAAGCTTTCGGCCAGCGCTTTTTCAAGTTCGCCAGGCATCGCGCTTTCGCCGGGGCCCATCATTTCCCAGAACTGGTTGTGGTTCCACAGCTGGCTGATGTTGTTGAAGATACCGTTCTGCGCGACGGCGTTTGCGTCGTAGGTCCCTACGATGATCTCTTCCAGCGACTTGCCGTCCCACTCGGTGCCGGCGATCAGCTTGTTGCCGTTGTCGACATAGGCTTTGTGGTGCAGGTCGTGGTGATATTCCAGCGTTTCGGCGGACATGCCCTTGGCTGCCAGCGCGTCATGTGCATAAGGAAGATCAGGAAGTTCAAAAGCCATGTCGGCCCCCTGTAAAATAAAAGTTGCGGTTCCCAAGGGTTAAATGCTTTGGCAACCGCCGCAGGTCAAGGGGCGAGACAATAAAACCCGGAGGTCCGCGATGCTGACACAGGCGCGCAAGATGTTTTACCGCGCCCGCGGATACTATGCTGGGAACCTGAATGGTCAGGCGTTCCGGCTGGATCCCTACCATTCGAAATTCTGGCGCAAAGCCTCGGCCGGAGATTGGGAGCCTGAGACCTTCGCAGTTCTCGATCAGTTCCTATCCCCGGAAAGCGACTATCTGGATATCGGCGCATGGATCGGGCCGACTGTCCTTTACGGTGCGCGCAAAGCCCGCCATGTGTTCTGTTTTGAGCCCGACCCGACCGCCTTTCGTCATCTGGCCTGGAACCTGGACCTGAACGATATCCGCAATGTCTCGGCCTTCGGAGTGGCGTTGTCAGATCAGTTCGGAGTGGCCCGCATGGCCTCAACCCGAGGAGAGCCGGGCGATTCCACCAGTTCCCTTTTACATGACGCGGCGCATGGAACGGATGCTTTGACAATCGCATGGGAGCAGTTCCAGGCTGTCCAGGATTTAAGCCAGGTCTCGCTGGTGAAAATGGATATCGAAGGGGCGGAGTTCTTTGTCCTGCCCACGCTTGTGGACTGGGTGAAACAGAAACGTCCCGCCCTTTTTCTGTCCTTGCATGCGCCGCTTTTGGAAGAGGCAGACAGGCGTTCCCGTATGGAAGTCCTGCTGGAAAGCCTACGGTTCTATAGCAATCTGTGCGACGAAAACGGACAGCTGGTGACGGTGCAGGCGCTATTGGAACCCACGGCGCTCAATCGCTATCAAACGATCCTATTGCATGATTGAAGCGGGCGCCGTTAGAGCCTCCGACCACTCTTAGCTGGTATTCTCAAGGTCAGAACGCAAAAGGCTCCGGCCTAAACCGGAGCCTTTTTTGACATCAGTCGTCGGGTCTTTAGTAAACCCCGACCTCACTACCCGGCTGCGCCGCAACCTTGAGCAGTTTGAACACATAGTCAGCTGCCGAACGGAAGCAGACAATGCGCAGGGTCTCGGCATCGTCCATCCAGAAGGCGCCAGCGACCTGAGCCAGACGCGAACGGCGAATTTGGCCGGGTTGGAAAGCCGCTGGTGACAGATCGACCGGAGCAACCTTGCCCAGAACTTCACGCGCGTTGCTGCCCGAGACTGTGAACACCGCACGGGCGTCCGATACGTTGACGGCCAGCGCATGCGTACCGCCAAGCGCATTGGTCATCTCGGCCAGTTTGGCCTCAACCTCGGCATAGGGCACAAGCACCAGCAGCTCATCGGTGGACATCCAGCATACGCCGGTATCGCCATCGACCAGAGCCTCACGCTGACCGGGCATTTTCTGCCCGGTTGCATTCTTGATCGCCTTGGCCAGCACCTTGTCGGACAGATCGCCGCGCAGGGTGATCATGCCCTGCAGGCCGACCTCGGCCACCTTGGCGATGCCGTCATAGCTGGCGTGATTCAGTGCGCTGATAGGTTCAGACATTCTGCTTCTCCCCGTCCTTGTCGTAGAAGATCGGATCGACGATCTTGGCTTTGTAGGTTTTGCCATCGGTTCCCGGGAACTCGACAATATCGCCCATGCGGTCAGGACCGTGCTTGATCAGACCCATCGCGATGCCTTTGTCCAGATTGGCCGAGTGGTAGGTCGAGGTCACACGCCCGATCATATTGCGCTGACCGTTGGCGTTGACGCCCTCGCCCACCGCATAGGCACCGTCCGGCAGAACCGATCCATCCACAGTCTCCAGACCGACCAGTTTCCAACGCTCTGGATCAGCCATATGGGTCCGCGAATGGGCGCGTTTCCCGAGGTAATCCTCTTTCTTCTTAGAGAGCGCCCAGTGCAGCCCCAGATCCTGCGGGATCACGGTGCCGTCGGTCTCGTCGCCGATCATGATGAAGCCCTTCTCGGCCCGCAGAATGTGCAGACATTCGGTGCCGTAAGGCATCACGCCGAACTCTTTGCCCGCGTCGATCAGAGCGTCCCAGAACGCTTGACCCTGGCTTGCAGGAACCGCGATCTCATAGGACAGCTCACCCGAGAACGAGATGCGGTAGGCCCGCGCGTCGAACGCGCCGATCTTACCGTCACGCCATTCCATGAAGGGCAGCGCTTCTTTCGATACGTCCATGCCGCCACCGGCTTGAGCGTTCAGCTTCTCCAGCACCTTGCGGGCGTTGGGGCCAACCACGGCGACCTGAGCGTATTGCTCGGTGACGTTCGCGACGTAGACTTTCCAGTCCCACCACTCGGTCTGCAGCCATTCTTCCATGTGACCATGGATACGCTCGGCACCGCCGGTGGTGGTGTGGCACAGCCATGTATCTTCGTCGATGCGGGCAACAACACCGTCATCGATCAGGAAGCCATTCTCTGAACACATCAGGCCATAGCGGCATTTACCGACCTTCAGCGTGGACATCATGTTGGTGTACATCATGTCCAGAAACTTGCCAGCATCGGGGCCTTTGACGATCAGTTTGCCTAGTGTCGAGGCGTCCAGCAGGCCGAGGTTTTCGCGCGTGTTCTTTACCTCACGATTCACCGCGTCATGCACGGATTCACCAGGACGGACATAGGCATAGGTCCGGCGCCAATGGCCGACCGGCTCCCAGTCTGCGCCATTCTGGTCGTGCCAGTTGTGCATCGGGGTCTGGCGGATCGGTTGGAACACCTCACCACGTGCTTCACCACCAATCGACGCCAGCGAGATAGGCGTATAGGGCGGACGGAACGTGGTGGTGCCGACCTTCGGAATTTCCGAATCCAGCGCATCAGCAAGGATCGCCAAGCCGTTGATATTACTCAACTTACCCTGATCGGTCGCCATACCCAGCGTGGTGTAACGCTTGGTGTGTTCGACGCTTTCATAGCCTTCGCGCGCAGCCAGCTGAACGTCCGAGACCTTCACGTCGTTCTGGAAGTCCAACCACGACTTCATGCGCAGCTGGATGTCGGCGTTGGCAGGCATCAGCCAGACGGCTGCCATCGGAGCCTCAGCTGTGGTTTCGCCCGTAGGAGCCTTGGTGCGTTTCGCCTTGTAACCGGCCGCCTTGGCCGCCGCTTTACCTGCGGCATCCGCGTCAGTCAGAACGTCGCCGAGAGCCAAAGGACCATTGGACGAACCCGCGGCAATCACGAAGCCTTCACCGTCTGCACCCAGTGGAGGGCGCTCGGGATCAGGACGGAAATGGGCGTTCGCCTCATCCCAGATCAGCTTGCCGCCGCAATGCGACCACATGTGAACAACCGGAGACCAGCCGCCCGACATGGCGACTGCATCGCATTCGACCTCTTCCCGCGCACCACCGATGCCTTCCTGGTTGCACAGCGCAACTTTCTTGACGCGCTTGCCGCCTTTGACCTTGGCGATGGCCTTGCCGGGATCGACACGGATGCCCAGTTGGCGCGCCTCTTCCGCCAGAGGTCCGGCGCTTGCGCGCGCATCGACCACGCGTAGAACATCCACACCGGCTTTCTTGAGGGCAATTGCAGTGCGATAGGCGTCGTCGTTGTTGGTCGCAACGATAACGCGGTCGCCCGGGGTCACGCCCCAGTTCACCACATAATCCCGCATGGCCGAGGCCAGCATCACGCCCGGAACATCGTTGCCCGCGAAAGACAGCGGACGCTCAATCGCGCCGGTTGCTGTGACAACCTGTTTGGCACGGATACGCCACAGGCGGTGACGGGGGCCTTGCACGCCCGGAGTGTGGTCCGTCAGGCGTTCGTAGCCCAGTACGTAACCGTGGTCATAAACCCCTGCCCCCATGCAGCGATTGCGCAGGATGACGTTGTCCATTGTTTCGAGTTCAGAAACTAATTGTTCCACGAACTTATCCACAGGCTCACCGTCGATCGTGCCGCCATCAACCGGAGCACGACCACCCCAATGCGCAGTCTGCTCGATCAGCATGACCTTGGCACCGGATTGAGCAGCCGTTTTGGCCGCCTGCAGACCAGCGACACCGCCACCGATCACCAGTACATCGGTGAAGTGGTAGAAATGCTCATAGGTGTCCGCGTCACGATTGTCCTTGTCGGGCGCTTTGCCCAGACCGGCGGACTGACGGATGAACGGCTCGTAGACGTGTTTCCAGAACGGCTTCGGATGGATGAACATCTTGTAGTAGAAGCCCGCCGGCAGGAAGCGCGACAGATGAGTGTTGATCGACCCGATGTCGAACTCGAGGTTCGGCCAGTGGTTCTGCGACACAGACGTCAGACCGTTGAATAGCTCGGTCGTGGTGGCGCGCTGGTTCGGTTCAAACCGGTTGCCTTCGCCCAAACCGACCAGAGCGTTCGGCTCTTCCGCGCCACTGGCAACGACGCCACGCGGACGGTGATACTTGAACGACCGGCCCATCATCATCTGGTCGTTGGCCAACAGGGCGGATGCAAGGGTATCGCCTTCGTAGCCCTGCATCGAGGTGCCGTTGAAGGTAAAGGTAACCTGTTTCGACCGGTCAATCAGCCGGCCTTGATTTGCGAGACGGGTGCTCATGTTGCGGACCTTTCGCAGGCGGAATTACGGATGGCTGGGCGGATCATTTAAACTCTCTCCACGTCCAGCCGGGACGCTTCGCGGTGATAGCGTCCTTGATCTCTTGCGGTGGCTCGGTGGTCTGGGCCGGATATGTGCCGAACACCTCAAGCGTGTTGGTGCAGCGCGCCGCGTGGAACCACTTGCCACAGCCATTTGCGTGGCGCCAACGTTCGAAATGAACGCCTTTTGGGTTCTCACGCATGAACAGGTAGTCGTGGAAATCATCATCCGACGAGCCGGGGCCAAAGCGCTTCAGATGCGCTTCGCCGCCAGCGGCCAGTTCAGTTTCTTCGGCATCGACGCCACAATAGGGGCAATTCAGGATCAGCATATGGTCATCCTTTTCTCGGTTGGTCGGCACTCGGGCCGACCAGAATTCTGTGTTGTGGCCACCTCGGGCAGCGCCCTTAGTGAGCCACCCCGGCGGCGACGCTTTCGTCGATGAAGCGGCCCTCTTTGAAGCGATCCATCGAGAAGGCTTCGGTCAGCGGTGAATGACCTGTGGCCATCAGCTGAGCCATACCCCAGCCCGAGCCCGGAATGGCCTTGAAGCCACCGGTGCCCCAACCTGCGTTTATGAAACAGCCCTGAAGCGGTGTTTTCGACAGGATCGGAGACCGGTCACCGGTCATATCCACAATCCCGCCCCACTGGCGCAGCATTTTCAGGCGCGAGATCATCGGGAAGGTCTCGACCAATGCGCGGACGGTTTCCTCGATGTGATGGAAGCTGCCGCGCTGGGTGAAGTTGTTGAAGCCGTCGGTACCGCCGCCGATCACCATCTCGCCCTTGTCGGACTGCGACATGTAGCCGTGAACAGTGTTGGCCATCACGACCACGTCCATGCAGGGTTTGATCGGCTCGGACACCAGCGCTTGCAGCGCAACGGCTTCCAGCGGCAAGCGGAAGCCCGCCATTTCGGCCAGCTGACCGGAATGGCCCGCAACGACGATCCCCAGCTTGTCACAGTCGATCGCCCCTTTGCTGGTATCAACGCCAACAACGCGACCATTGTCCGAGCGCACGCCGGTGACTTCGCATTTCTGAATGATGTCCATGCCCATGGCCGAACAGGCGCGTGCATAGCCCCAAGCCACAGCATCGTGACGCGCGGTGCCGCCGCGTTCCTGCCAAAGGCCACCCAGAACCGGATAGCGCGGACCGTCCAGATTGATGATTGGCACCAGCTCTTTCACGCGTTCGGGTCCGATCCACTCGGTCTTCACGCCCTGCAGTGCGTTGGCATGCGCAGTGCGCTGATAGCCACGAATTTCATGCTGGGTCTGCGCCAGCATGATCACGCCGCGGGGGCTGAACATGATGTTGTAGTTCAGGTCCTGGCTCAGGTCCTCATAGAGACCCCGCGCCTTTTCATAGAGCGCCGCCGAAGGATCCTGCAGGTAGTTCGACCGGATGATGGTCGTGTTCCGGCCCGTGTTCCCGCCGCCCAGCCATCCTTTTTCGATGATGGCGACATTCTGAATGCCATAGTTCTTACCAAGGTAGTAGGCGGTCGCCAGACCATGCCCCCCGGCACCGACGATGATCACGTCGTATTTTTTCTTCGGCTCAGGCGAGCGCCATGCGCGCTCCCATCCGGTGTGATAGCGCAAGGCTTCGCGCGCGACAGCAAAGGCTGAATAGTGTTTCATAAGCGAATCCATCCGGTTCGGTGATTGGCGCAGGTATGCCGCGTCGACCGGGTATATCCACGCCGGTCAACGCCGCAATATAGCACTATTGCGACATGTGACACATTCGCGGCCATTTGTCCCTTTTTTTAGGCGGCCCGCAGGTCTAAGTCAGGGCAGAATTTCAGGAGAGAGCATGACGTTCTGGGTCATTTCATGTCTGATCGCGCTACTGGTCGCAGGGTTCCTTGGCTACACGCTTTTGCGCGGCCGCCGCGCGGACGAGCCAACCGCAGCCTACGATCTGCGCGTCTACCGCGAACAACTGGCCGGTGTTGACCGTGATCTGGCCCGAGGAGTCATTGGCGAAGCCGATGCCGAAAGGGTCCGCACCGAGATCTCGCGCCGCATTCTGGCGGCGGACGCGCAGATGCAGGGCGACCGGGCAACCTCGGGCCCGTCGCGCGGGGTTTCCGTCGTCACCATCGCGATCGTAATGCTGGTCGTGATCGGCGGCGCGCTGGCGTTGTATTACCGAACCGGTGCCGTCGGCCTGCCCGACCAACCCCTGACCGCAAGGCTGGCATTGGCCGAGGAGGTCCGGACAAACCGCCCGGCGCAAGAAGCGGCCGAAGCTCTTGCCACTCCGCCGCAGCCGCGACAACTGGAAGAAAGCTACGCAACGCTGCTCCAGCAACTGCGCGACACAGTGGCGGCCCGGCCGAATGACCTGCAAGGGCATATCCTGCTGACACAGCACGAAGCCAATGCGGGCAACTTCAAGGCCGCTTATGCCGCGCAGCAACGCGTTATCGAGCTTTCGGGTCAGGCCGCAACTGCCGATGACTACTCGGATCTGGCCGAAAAGATGATCCTTGCGGCAGGCGGCTATATCTCGCCCGAGGCCGAGCAAGTTCTGGCCGCCGCGCTTGAGCGTGATCCCCGACACGGCCCGGCGCGCTACTACTGGGGGCAGATGCTGGCCCAGACCGGACGTCCCGACCTCGCCTATCGTGTCTGGGTCGACACCGCGCAGGATGCGCCGGCGGGCGCACCGTGGGCTGATGCCATTCGCGCCCAGTTGGATGAGCTTGCCTTCCGCGCGGGGGTTTTCAACGGCCCCGACCCCAGCTCATTGGGCCAGCCCGGCCCAAGTCAGGACGATGTCGCCGCAGCAGCCGAGATGACCCCGGAAGAACGGCAACAGATGATCCAGGGCATGGTTGACCGTCTGTCCGATCGCCTGGCGACCGAGGGCGGCCCTCCTCAAGACTGGGCGCGCCTGATCGCGGCGCTGGGTGTCTTGGGTCAGGCCCAGCGTGCAATAGATATCCGTGACGAAGCCGAGATCCTCTTTGCCGACAACCCCGAGGCGCTTGAGATGATCGATGCAGCCGCCCTGCAAGCCGGTATTGCCCAATGATCCACGACGATTTTGAGGGTTTCGCCGCTTCCCTGTCGCCGATGACGGCGCTGATGGGGCTGGATCTGGGCGAAAAGACCATCGGCGTGGCGGTCTCGGACCGGATGCGCGGAGTGGCCAGCCCTCTGGAGACTGTCCGTCGCAAGAAATTCACCCTCGATTCCGCACGTTTGCTTGAGTTGATCAAGGATCGTGAGATCGGCGGCGTCATCCTCGGGCTACCAAAAAACATGGACGGTTCCGAAGGCCCCCGCTGCCAATCCACCCGCGCCTTTGCCCGCAACTTAACCCGCCTGACCGACTGCCCCATCGGCTTCTGGGACGAGCGTCTGAGCACAGTTGCGGCAGAAAAGGCACTTTTAGAGGCGGATACGACACGAAAACGTCGCGGACAGGTTATTGATCACGTTGCAGCAGGGTATATCTTGCAAGGAGCGCTGGACAGGCTGCGCTTTTTGTAACGGGTCGGAGACGACGAATGACGAACATGGTTTGGCAGCGCGATGAGGTCGAAAGCCCCTGTGTACGAATCTGTGTTGTCCACCCGACAGAACAGATTTGCACCGGCTGCTACCGCACCCTTGATGAGATCGCGCGCTGGTCCCGCATGGACAGCAGCGAACGCGCCGAAATCATGGAGGCTCTACCCGCCCGCAAACCACGCCTCGCCAAACGGCGCGGCGGGCGTTCGGCCCGCCTGAAAAGCTGACCGCTCAGTCCACCGCGCTGGTTTCATCCTTTGATTTGTCACACCTGCCCTGTTGTCGGGTCGCGAGTTCATCCTTGAACAGGTCTGAGTATTCGGACCGGCTGGTTCTTGGATGTTTTGCAGGCCGTTCCATCGTGGTGTCGACAGTCACGGGTTGCGCGTGATCTCGCAGCTTGGAAAAGCGTTGTAGAAAGCTTTTGAAAGACATTAAGAACCAATCAATTAAGTTGCCTGCTGCGGGCCGGACGCACGCCTCGAAAAAAAGCGAGGCGAAAGCCGGTTCCGTGAGTGAGTGGCGACCCGCAGCGGCACGGTCTGGCTAAAGAGTTTTCAGCCGGAACGACGAAGAAAACGCCCTCAGTTGTATATTCATTGACTCAGCAATCAATAAACTTATCGCAAAGTGACCCGACGTCATTTTTCGTGACAAGCCGGGTTTTGAAGCCCACAAGTTGCGAAACGGGGAGATGTGGGCGTGGTCTGCTGGGGTAATTCGCGGGAACCGTTTCCCTCACGAGACATCAGCGTGTTTCAATCCATTCCGCGACGCCGTTGGCGCATTCGGGGCGGAAATAGGCAATCATCCGTCCATCCGGCCCGGCGGTCGCCCCATCTGGCCATGGCGCGACTCCGTGAAGGCAATGGCGGTGCAGCAGATAGGCCTCGCCAGGTTTGGCAGGCAATTCGATCCTTGGGCAGGTCTCGAACACCTCGCGGCGGGTCGCTTGATAGATGTCGGTGATGTCGACCTGGCTCAGATCGGTCTGGGACTGATCCGCAAAAGCCGCTCTAAAGGCCTCGCCCATTGGGATATGACTACCTTCCCACAACACCATGGGCGAGGCATCGGGGCTGGCTTCCGACAGGGGAATGCCCAAAATCCACGCATGCGGTTCATCCACGCGACGGCGGCGATCCGGACCCATAGGTCGCAACCCATCCACATGGGCCGCGTCGCGATTGCGCCTGTAGCGCCCGGCGGCCTCGCTTTCACCCTTCCGAGGGCGGGGATACCCCGGATAGATGATCGACACCTGCCCCGGATGCAGCGGCAATGCGCCCAGATGCGCCGCGATGAAATCCATAGCCATCCCGGACAGCGGATTTGACGCCCCTACTTTGCCCAGTTCATCATTGGGCAAGGCGTCGACACCAACAAACCATGTGCCCTCGCAATCCAGCCATTCGGCATGTTCAGGGGCCGTGACCGACTGCTGAGCGGCGGGCAAAACCTGCCCAATCCATTCCGCCAGAGCCGGGTCGAACGGGAATTTGACCCAACCCTTCGCCCAGAAATCCTCTACCATCCCAACGCCTTCCGCAGCATGTTCAAAGCGACCAGTGTCAGGAACAGTGCAAAGACCCTCTTGAGCGGCTTCGGGTCCATCGCATGAGCGAGTTTAACGCCCCACGGGGCGGTGATCATCGTCATCGCGACTACTATCCCGAAGGCCACCAAGTTCACGGCCCCGATCGTCAGCGGAGGCCTGTGTTCAGGGGCAATCTCCAGAAAGAGAAAACCCAATACAGATGGCACGGCAATGATCACTCCGAACCCTGCAGCAGTTGCCACGGCGCGGTGGATGGGCGTGTTGTAAAGGCTCATGAGCGGGACACCGAAACTGCCGCCTCCGATCCCCATCAGCACCGACAGGAAGCCTACGGATGGGGACAGAACCGCGCGCTTGATCCCCTTGGGCATCGCGTCCCCCAAACGCCATTCCGAACGGCCAAAACCCAGATACGCGCCGATCACCATGCCCAGAACGCCGAACAGTGCCTGCAGAGCCTCTGTCCGCAGCGCCGAGGCGACCAGCACGCCGAAAATCGCCCCCACGACGATACCCGCCCCCCATCCGCGCAGGATCTCCCAATCGACTGCGCCCTTCTTGTTGTGGGCCAGTACCGACCGGATCGAAGTTACGATGATCGTTGCCAGCGAGGTCGCCAGACACAGCTGCATTAACTGTGGCCCACCATATCCAAGCGTTTGGAACGCATAGAAAAACGCAGGCACAAGCACGATGCCTCCGCCAACGCCCAGCAGCCCCGCCAGAACCCCCGCAAGTGCGCCAATTACAAGCAAAAGGCCCAGCATCTGGGCCAGCAACATCGTCTCGGGCATCTTCCCCCCAAACCGGTCAGAGACCGGGCTTCATTCGTTCAAACCTCGGCCAGAGGCGCCACGTGATCGAGCGCCTTCAGCATCACTTCGGGCCCTGCCCCATCCCGCACCGCCCCTTCCGACAGCGCGCGCCGCCAGGCCCGTGCGCCAGGGCGACCGGCAAAGAGGCCGAGCATATGCCGCGTGATCTGGTGCAAACGCCCTCCGTTGACAAGGTGCCGCTCGATATAGGGCACCATTTGCCGCGCCACCTCGATCGGGTCCCGAGCGCTGCCGCTCTGGTATATCCGCATATCCGCCTCGGACAGAATGTCCGAGGGCTGGTGATAGGCCGCCCGTCCGATCATCACCCCGTCCAGCCCGGCCTCCAGATGCGTTAGCGCCTCGTCCAACGAGGTGATGCCGCCATTGATCGAAATGTGAAGATCCGCGAAATCGGCCTTCATCTGATGAACGAGGTCATAGTCCAGCGGTGGGATATCACGGTTCTCTTTCGGGCTGAGCCCCTGCAGCCAGGCCTTACGCGCATGGACCGTCACCCGTCGGCACCCTGCCTGTCGTATCTTGTCCAGAAAGTCCGGCAGCACGTCGCGCGGTTCCTGATCGTCCACGCCAATCCGGCATTTGACGGTCACATCCACCGAGACGGCCGCACGCATGGCGGCCACGCAGTCGGCGACACGCGCGGGGTCTTTCATCAACACAGCCCCAAACGTGCCCGATTGCACCCGGTCCGAGGGGCAGCCGCAATTCAGGTTGATTTCATCATACCCGGCCTCGGCCCCAAGCCGCGCCGCCTGCGCCAGTTCCTCGGGGTCCGAGCCGCCAAGCTGCAATGCAACGGGATGTTCTTGCGAGCTATAGTCCAACAGATGCAACGCCCTTCCACGCACCAGCGCTGGCGCGGTGACCATCTCGGTGTAAAGCAGCGCGTGCTCACTCAGCAGCCGATGCAGAAACCGGCAGTGGCGGTCGGTCCAGTCCATCATGGGTGCCACGCTTATACGCGCTGCTCGGTCCAAGTTTTTCACGTTTTTCTCTGTCAACTGACAAATCCCGGTCTGTGCCTGCGTGTGGCTATCACAGCGGGACGGCAAACTTGAGTCACATTTTGCGGCCCGAAGCCTCCTATTAGGTTGCACGCTGAACGGGTTGTGCGTTTCATACGACCAAAAGCGGCGACGCGACATAGGTGCTTGAGAGAAACACAAGCCGAAACAACAGGAAGGACCCGGCGATGAATAGCGTAGAGGTGATCGAAACCGTCTTGATTCCGATGCCCGATGGCACGCAATTGGCTGCTCGTCTGTGGTTGCCACCCAATGCGCGCGAGACTCCGGTGCCCTGCCTGTTGGAATACATCCCCTATCGTCGCCGAGATCGCACGCGTCTGCGCGATGAAACCATGCATCCGCGCTTTGCCGAGGCGGGCTATGCCTCGATCCGGGTGGATATTCGCGGCAACGGCGATAGCGGTGGGCTGGCCGAGGATGAATACTCTCATCAGGAAACGCAGGACGGCGTTGATGTCATCGCGTGGCTGGCCGAACAGCCATGGTGCGACGGCAATGTCGGTATGTTCGGCAAAAGCTGGGGGGCCTACAACTCGTTTCAGGTTGCAGCCAAACGCCCCCCTGCGCTGAAAGCCATCGCCCCGGTGATGGGTTGCGACGACCGCTGGCGCGAAGACATCCATTTCTACGGAGGCGTCCTGGCCGGCGACAATTTCTGGTGGGGATCGATCATGCAATTGCTGAACGCCTTCCCCCCGGACCCAGAAATCGTAGGAGAGGACAAGTGGCGCGACCTCTGGCGTGACCGGCTTGATGCGATGGAGTTCTGGCCTGCCATGTGGCTGGAACACCAGACTCATGACGAGATGTGGCGACGTGGCTCGATCTGCGAGGACTATGACGCAGTCAATGTGCCCGTCTACTATTTCGGCGGCTGGGCAGACCTGTATCGCGACACGCCGTTCCGTATTTCGGAACACCTGAATGTGCCGGTCAAGGTGATGATGGGCCCGTGGTCGCACCTCTACCCGCATGAAGGCAAGCCCACCCCTCAGGTCGATTTCATCGCCGAGGTGCTCCGGTTCTGGGACTATTGGCTGAAGGGGATCGACACCGGGATCGCGGACGACCCGCCGCTGCACCTGTATTTGATGGACAGCATGCGCCCCGCTGGAACGCAAACGCACCGTCCCGGGCGCTGGGTCGAGGAGCCCAGCTGGCCCTCGCCCAATGTGTCGAACGAGACCTATTGGCTGAACGCGGGGTCGCTGGACGCCCAGGCGCAAAGAGGCGCGCCGATGCAGATTACCTCTCCGCAGACGTTCGGCTCGGCCGGTGGGGTCATGTGTTCTTTCGGTATTCCGGGCGATTTGCCTTTGGATTGTCGGATCGACGCCGCTGGGGCGATGGTGTTCCGCAGTGACACGCTGGAGTCATCGGTGGACATTCTGGGCCAACCTGAACTCGCGCTACGGGTCAGTGTCGACCAACCTCAGGCTTTTGTCGCAGCCCTGCTGATTGATGAAGCCCCCGACGGCGCGCAAACCCTGATCTCGCGCGGGTTCTTCAACCTGATGCACCGCGACAGTGACACAGAACCAACCCCAGTCGTGCCCGGAGAAGAGATGGACATCTCGATCCAGCTGCACGCCATCGGCTACAACGTTCCTGTCGGTCACCGGATCATGGTGCAGCTTGCGACCGCCTATTGGCCCATCTTGTGGCCCGCGCCGAACCCGGTTTGCGCGACTGTCGTGCCCGGCTCCTCGGCCTTGTCGTTGCCCGTTCGCACCGATGCACCAGATGCGCCGGCGCCTCGGGACCTTCCGGTTCCGGCCCCGGGATCGGTGCCCGAGACCTCGACCAGAGGTCAGGGCGGGTCCGAGACGACGCTGACACGGGACGCCCACACCGGCAGGCTGACGGAGCGCGTCTTCATCGGTGGCGGCGTTATGGGCCCATCAGCGAAGAAGGTGCTCGAAACAGGGACCGAGATTTCCGACTCGTCCGAGCGGATTTACTCCATCCTGCCCGATGATCCCCTATCCGCGACTGCGACCATGCGGCAGGAAACCCGCTTTGAGCGTGGCGATTGGGATGCACGTATCAAGACCTGGTCTCAGCAGACGGCCACGGCAACCGATTTCGTGCTGAACGCCGCGGTCGAATGCTGGGACGGAGACACTTTGTTCTTCAAAACGGAATGGAATCACGTAATCCCACGCCACGGTATGTAGGGGCGGGTTTGTCCGTCCTGTGGCGCTGAACGCTACGCGGCATCCGGGCCGTATCTTCGCATCATCATCTCGACGCTGTTGTTGATCGTGTCCGCCATTTCCTGATGGCTGAGAACAGTGCCTGAGAACAACAGCGGCCAGAACGCCCGCGCCTTGATCAGGCCGATGAATTCGCGCCCAGCCTCTTCGGGGTCGTCGATCTTCAATTGCCCGTCCGCAGCGGCCTCGCGCAGCATGTCGATGAACGAGGCCGTCTTGTCCAGCTTGCCCTGCGCTTGTTCGGCCAACGTAGGGTTGCGCAGGATTTCGCTGATCACCATGCGGGACATGGCCATCACATCCGGCAGCATCAGAATGCGCCCCTCGGCCCAGGCCAGCTCGGTCAGTTGCTCGCGAACATCGCGCCCTTTTTCGTACCTGATCTCCAACACTTCCGCAAAGCGACTGGACAGTTCCGTCACGATTGAGCGGAACAGGTTTTCCTTGCTTTCGAAATACTTATAGAGCGTCCTTTTAGAGACTTCAGCCTGACGCGAAATACGATCCATGCTGGCCGCCGCGAACCCCTTTTCCTGGAATTCGGCCACGGCAGCTTCGATGATCTGTGCATATTTGGACGCATTGGGCGCGCTGATCTCATTCATGTCATTGCTATAGACCCATTGACAGCATCGGGTCAAACACTAGGTAAACGCGGGAGTTTACAGGCGCGACTTTCTGTGCCACATGTAAACCCGCCAGTTTACCGACTCAGGTAGCAAGCCAACACGGAGTATCCCCTCATGGCCATCAATCTGAAACTGAACGGCGAGACGCATACAGTCGACGCCGAACCCGGCACGCCCCTGCTCTGGGTGATCCGGGATGAGCTGAAGCTCACAGGAACCAAATTCGGTTGCGGTGTCGCGTCTTGCGGCGCCTGCACCGTGCATCTGAACGGCGAGCCCGTCCGCTCGTGCCAGACATACATCGAAGACGTCGAAGACTCCGAGATCACCACAATCGAAGCCGTCGGTGAGGACAAGATCGGTGCAGCTGTCCAACAGGCCTGGGTCGAGCTGGACGTGGTTCAGTGCGGCTACTGCCAGTCGGGTCAGGTAATGTCAGCCGTTGGTCTGCTGGCTGAGAACCCCAAGCCCAGCGCAGAAGAGATCGACGCATACATGTACGGCAATGCCTGCCGCTGTGCCACCTATCAACGTATCCGCGCCGGTATCCAGCGCGCATCTGAAATTCTGGAGGCCTGATCCATGACCATGAACACCTCTCGCCGTGGATTTCTGAAAGGCGCGGCTGCTGCTGGTGCCGTCCTACTGGTTGGCGCGCGCCCAGACGGCGCGCTGGCGGCGGCTTCATCCGAGACCGCTCAGTTCAACCCCTTCGTGAAAATTGATGCGGATGGCACCGTGACCGCCATCGTCAAACACTTTGAGAAGGGTCAGGGCCCTGCGACCGGTCTGCCCACGCTGATTGCCGAAGAAATCGGCCTGACAATGGACCAGATCGAATATGAATTCGCGCCCTCTGATCCAAACGTCTACAACAACCTTCTGTTCGGCCCGTTCCAAGGTACTGGAGGGTCGACCGCGATGGCGAATTCGTGGCTGCAATACCGTCAGGCCGGTGCAGCCGCACGCGAAATGCTGATCAATGCGGCGGCTCAAAGCTGGGGCGTCGACGCATCGGGCATCACCATCGAAGAAGGCATTGTCAAATCCGGCGACAAGTCCGCTCCGATTGCCGAATTCGTGGCCGCAGCCGCTCAACTGGACGCTCCGTCCGAGCCGCGCCTGAAGGACCCGTCCGAGTTCCGCCTGATCGGAAACGAAGCCGTTCGGCGTAAGGATTCGGCCATCAAAGGTAATGGTCAGGCGATGTATGCCATGGACGTCCACCTGCCCAACCAGATGATCGCCATGATCAAACGCCCTGAATCCAAAGGCGGAATTGCGCTAGGGTTTGACGATAGCGCCTCGAAAGAGGTCAAAGGCTACATCAGTGCCGCGGTTCTCCCCAACCAAGCGGGTGTCGCCGTCTACGCGGAAAACACCTGGGCCGCGATTCAGGCACGTGATGCGCTTGAGGTCGAATGGGATATGTCAGGCGCTGAAACCCGCGACTCGGATCAGATCAAAGCCGAGATCATGGACGCGCTGGAGGCAGAGCCGACCTACAACGTCAACAAGGCTGATTTTACAGCCGTCTCTGCCGCCATCGACGGCGCCGACACGGTGGTTGAGCGGACCTTCTACTTCCCGCTTCTCGCCCATGCGCCGATGGAGCCACTGAACTGCACCATCGAACAGACTGCGGACGGAGACATTGTCCTGCATGATGGCGCGCAGATGCCGACCGGCCCGCACATGGCGTACCAGCAGATCTTCGAGCTTCCGGCCGAGAAAATCCATATCAAAACGATGCTGGCAGGCGGGTCCTTCGGCCGCCGCGCGACACCAGATGCGGATTATCAGGTCGAGGCCGCGTTGGCCTTCGTGGTCACCGACCGCTCTCGCCCGGTCAAACTGGTCTGGACACGTGAAGATGACATACGCAGCGGCTATTATCGCCCTGCCTTTGGTCACAAAGTGCGCGTCGGTCTGGATGGTGAAGGGAATATCGTCGGATGGCACCATCAGATCGCGGGCCAATCGGTCATCAAAGGTACGCCCTTCGAAGCTGTTCTGGTGCATGACGGTGTCGACCACAGCTCGGTCGAAGGGGTCGCTGACAGCCCCTACGCCATCCCCGGCATGGCCGTGGGTCTGACGGATACACCGAAAGCGACGACTGTGTTGTGGTGGCGTTCGGTCGGTCACACCCACACCGGCTATGCGATGGAGGCCATGATGGACCTGGCCGCCGAGGCCGCCGGTCGCGACCCGGTCGAGTTCCGCCTGGCGCATCTAAGCGATGACACCAACGCCGATCAGGCCCGCAAGGCCGGAGTTCTGAAGCTGGTGGTCGAGAAGGCCGGATGGGGCAATGCACCAGCCGGGCGCGCGCAGGGGATCGCGGTCCACAAGTCCTTTGGCTCTTACGTGGCCGAAGTGGTCGAGGTGTCCGGCGATTTGGACAACGGTGTTCGCATCGAAAAAGTCACCTGCGCCGTGGATTGCGGCATTGCGGTGAACCCCGATGTGGTCAAAGCGCAGATCGAAGGTGGTGTCGGCTATGGCATTGGTCACGTCATGCGCGACCAGATCACGTTGACCAGCGGCGCGGTGGACCAGTTCAACTTCCCGGATTACGAGCCTCTGCGGATCGGCGACATCCAGGCGATTGACGTTCATATCGTCCCGTCAGCCGAAGCGCCCACGGGCGTTGGCGAGCCGGGCACGCCTCCTTCCGCCCCGGCTCTGGCGAATGCCATCCGCGCACTTTCGGGCGTGAAGGTCACGACCCTGCCGATGGCGGAAAACGGCGTAACCTTCGTCTGATCCTAAGACACAAGGCGTCGGCGCAATTTGTGCCGGCGCCTTTCTACCACCTCGGAAATTTGATCAAATTTCGTGACAAGGCCGTTTGGCTTCGCTACATCTCGGATAACCGAGAGGAGCTACAGCCCCAATGGACCTGAACGCCTTGCATAATTTCCGCGTTGCCGCCTGCGACCTGAACGGTCAGATGCGAGGCAAACGTGTCCCGCCTACCTATGCCGACAAGCTGAGCAAGGGTGCCGTGCGCATGCCATTCTCGGCCTTGAACGTCGATCTATGGGGCGCGGACATCGACGGAAGCCCCCTCGTATTCGAAACCGGTGACGCCGATGGCATCCTGCTTCCGACCGAGCGCGGGCCTGTGCCAGTGCCATGGCTGGAAACCTCGACGGCCCTGGTTCCCATGAGCCTCTATGACGATGACGGCGTTCCCTTTGCAGGCGACCCGCGCCATGCGCTTGCATCCGTGCTGTCGCGTTACGCGCATCGCGACTGGTCAGTCGTTGCGGCGACTGAGTTGGAATTCACCCTTGTCGACGCGTCCGGCCCCCAACCCTTGGCGCCGCTCAACCCGATCACTGGGCGCCGCCTGACAGACGAGGCGGTTCTGTCCGTCGCTGAAATGGACGCGTTCGAGGCGTTCTTCACCGACCTCTATGACGGGTGCGCTGCAATGGGCATCCCCGCACAAACCGCAATATCCGAAAGCGGTATCGGTCAATTCGAGATCAACCTCAATCATCAGGACGCCATGCGCTGCGCCGATGATACGTGGCTTTTCAAGGCTTTGACGCGCGGTTTGGCCCGCAAACACGGCTTTGCTGCGACCTTCATGTCGAAACCCTATGCCGAGGACGCGGGAAACGGGATGCATGTGCATTTCTCTGTCCTCGACCAAGATGGGCGGAACATCTTCGACGATGGAGGGCCCGAGGGCACCGACCTGCTGCGCTCGGCTGCGGCCGGGTGCCTCGCCGCCATGCCCGCCAGCACTCTGATCTTTGCCCCTCATGGGAATTCATACGCACGGCTAGTGCCCAGCGCGCATGCGCCCACCGGTGCAAGCTGGGCCTACGAAAACAGAACCGCTGCCATCCGTATTCCGGGCGGTGCCCCGGTGGCCCGACGTATCGAGCACCGCGTGGCTGGTGGCGACATCAACCCTTACCTGATGCTGAGTGCCGTTCTGGGCGCGGCGCTGGTCGGTATCGAGGACGGCATGGTGCCCCCTGCCCCGATCTCGGGCAATGCTTATGAAATTGACGGTCTGCCTCAGCTTGCTGGCAACTGGGCCGCCGCCATCGACCTATTCGAGAGTGACCCGATCATAACCCGGCTTTTCCCATCGGAATTGATCCGCAATCTGGCGATGACCAAACGGCAGGAAATTGCACGTTTTGCAGACCGCCCCGAAGACGAACACTGGCTAAGCTATCTCGAGGCCGTGTGACCCCCTTGCCCGAAGGCCCGCTCTCGGGTATTTCTGAATTTGATCAAATTCGGTGACTTATGAAAATCGGCATTCTACAAACTGGCCACACCCCCGATGCGCTCATGCAGGATTTCGGGGACTATGACTCTCTGTTCCCGGCATTGCTGGACGGGCATGGGTTTGAATTCAAAACCTTCGCAGTCGTTGACGGGATCTTCCCAGACAGCGCAGAAGACGCGGATGGCTGGCTGATCACGGGCTCTCGCTACGGGGCCTATGAGGATCTGCCATGGATTCCCCCGCTTGAGGATCTGATCCGACAGATTCACCAAAGCGATAAGCCGCTGGTGGGCGTGTGCTTTGGCCATCAGATCATCGCGCAGGCGCTGGGCGGCAAGGTCGAGAAATACCAGGGCGGCTGGTCGGTTGGACGCACCAAATATGACTTTGATGGCGACAACGTCTGGCTGAACGCCTGGCATCAGGATCAGGTCGTGGGCGTACCCGAAGGTGCTGAGGTGATCGGCAGCAACGACTTCTGCCAAAACGCCATGCTGCGCTACGGTGACCAGATCTGGACCGTTCAGGCCCACCCTGAATTTTCCAACGATTTCGTTTCGGGCCTGATGCGCACACGCGGAAAAGGCTTGGTGCCGGATGACCTGATGCAAGCCGCAGCGAACAGACAAACAGCACCAGACCACAATGCCCGGATCGCGCAGATCATGGCGGATTTTCTGAAGAAAGCGAGGGCCTGATGGCCGATTGGACAGACGCAGCACCGCAGGCCGCACAGGACTACATCGCCGGACATCGGCTGGATGAGGTCGAGTGCATCATCTCGGACCTGCCGGGCATTGCCCGAGGCAAGGCCGTTCCCGCATCTAAATTCGCGCGGCAATCCTATTTCCACCTGCCTGACAGTATCTTCTACCAGACGATTACGGGCGGCTGGGGTGAAGCCGCCGGTGAGGACGGATTCATTGAACGCGACATGATCCTGAAGCCGGATTTCTCGACCACGTCGGCTGCGCCTTGGACCGGCGACTGGACGTTGCAGGTGATCCACGACGCCTATGACCGCGACGACAATCCGATCCCCTACAGCCCGCGCAACGTGTTGAAGCGTGTCGTGCAGCTCTATCACGACAAGGGCTGGAAGCCGGTGGTCGCCCCGGAGATGGAGTTCTTTCTGGTCGCCCGCAACGTTGACCCGGCGCAGTCGATTGAGCCGATGATGGGCCGCTCGGGCCGTCCTGCCGCCGCGCGTCAGGCCTATTCCATGACGGCCGTGGACGAATTCGGTCCGGTGATCGACGACATTTATGATTTCGCCGAACATCAGGGGTTCGAGATCGACGGGATCACCCAAGAAGGCGGCGCAGGCCAGCTTGAGATCAACCTGCGCCACGGCAATCCGGTGAAGCTGGCGGACGAAGTCTTCTACTTCAAACGCCTGATCCGCGAGGCCGCTTTGCGTCACAATTGCTTCGCGACCTTCATGGCGAAACCGATTGAGGATGAGCCGGGCTCGGCCATGCATATCCACCATTCGATCATCGACATTGAGACCGGCCAGAACATCTTCTCCGGGCCGCAAGGCGGTGAGACCGACGCGTTTTATCACTTCATCGCGGGCCTGCAGACCCACCTGCCCGCCGGTCTTGCCGTGATGGCGCCGTATGTGAATTCGTACCGTCGCTACGTGAAAGACCATGCCGCGCCGATCAATCTGGAATGGGCGCGGGACAATCGGACCACGGGTATCCGGGTGCCGTTGTCGGGCCCTGAGGCACGACGCGTTGAAAACCGCATCGCCGGGATGGACTGCAACCCGTATCTCGGGATCGCGCTGTCACTGGCCTGTGGCTATCTGGGTCTGGTCCAACAGGAACGCCCGCGCCGTCAGTTCTACGGTGACGCTTATGAGGGCGAAGGGGATATTCCACAGGTGATGGGGAATGCTCTGGACCTGTTCGACGGAGCCACGGAACTGCATGAGATTCTGGGCCCCGAATTCGCCCGCGTCTATGGCATCGTGAAACGGGCTGAGTATGAAGAGTTCCTGCAGGTGATCTCTCCGTGGGAGCGGGAACATCTCTTGCTGAACGTCTGAGCCTTTTGGGGTCGCCAGGGATGAACCTTCTCTATTCCAACGATAGCAAGGCCGAGTATCCGGCAAGCTGGTATGCCGCGACAGCCAATCCGCTCGCGCGGTTCCCTGAGTTCAAGGGCGAAACGCGCGCCGATGTGTGCATCGTCGGTGGCGGCTATACGGGTTTGTCGGCTGCGCTGCATCTGGCCGAGGCCGGGATGGACGTTGTCCTGCTTGAGGCGCACCGAGTGGGCTTTGGAGCATCAGGCCGCAATGGCGGCCAGTTGGGCAGCGCCCAGCGCATGGACCAGGAGGATCTGGAGCGGCTCGTCGGACAAGACGACGCTGCCAAGCTTTGGGATCTGGCCGAAGATGCTAAGACCTTGGTCAAATCGCTGATTGAAAAACACAAAATTGACTGCGACCTGAAGCCTGGCATAGCCAACTTGGGTCTATCAGCGTCCGAGGGGAGCGAGCTACACGCCCATGCCGCGCATCTGTCGGACCGTTACGGCTACGATCAGATCGAGCTGCTGGATGAAGAGGCAGGCCACGCCCTCTGCCCCTCACCCGCTTACAAGGGTGGGTATCTGGACAAGGGGGCGGCGCATCTGCACCCGTTAAACTATGCGCTCGGTCTGGCCCGTGCCGCTGAGGCAGCGGGTGTGCGTGTCTTTGAGGGCACTGAGGTGACCGGGATCGAACAGGGCGAGCCGGCCACTGTTTGTACCGAAGGCGGGAAGGTCCGCGCCCGACACGTCATTCTGGCCTGCAACGGATACCTTGGGACGCTGAACCGGCAGGTCGCGGCGCGGGTGATGCCGATCAACAACTTCATAGCCGCGACGGAGCCGCTTGGGGATGAGGCCGCGCGAGTGCTGACGCAAGACGTTGCTGTCGCCGATACGAAATTCGTCGTGAACTACTTCCGGCTCAGCGCCGACGGGCGCCTACTGTTTGGTGGAGGCGAAAGCTATGGCTACCGGTTCCCTTCGGATATCGCCGCCACCGTGCGCAAACCAATGACCGAGATATTTCCGCATCTGCGGGACGTCAGGCTCGACTACGCGTGGGGCGGTACTCTGGCGATTACAATGCGGCGGATGCCCTATTTAACGCGTGTCGCGCCGAATATCCTGTCCGCCTCTGGTTATTCCGGCCATGGCGTCGGCACGGCAACACATGCCGGTCAACTGATGGCATTGGCCATCCAAGGGCAGGCAGAAGGGTTCGATACAATGGCCCGCGTCCCGGCCCTGCCCTTCCCCGGTGGTCCGGCCCTGCGCAACCCCCTGCTGGTGCTGGCGATGACATGGTACGCGATGCGGGATCGGCTGGGGATCTAGCCCCCTCTTCAATACGACAATTTGGTGAAATTTTGCCGATCTTGCGATTGGGGGCTTGGCACGGGCGGGATGCTTGATTTAATAAAGTGAAAGTTAGAATTCGGGAAAACCAAATATGACGCTGCCACCCAACGTTCATGACGCCGAACCCATCCCCGCCGCCGCACGAGACGCAATCGACGCCCTGATGCAGTCAGGCGACCTGTTTCGCTACACCGCGCCGCAGGACGCGCCGGTCTCTTTGCTGGAGTCCGAGTTCGCCGCGCTGCTGGGCACGAAATACGCTTTGGCCGTTTCCTCTTGCTCGGCTGCTCTGTTTCTTTCGCTGAAGGCACTGGGCCTGCCGCGGGATGCGCGGGTTCTGATCCCGGGCTTTACATTCGCCGCTGTGCCATCGTCGGTCGTGCACGCGGATTGCATTCCGGTTCTGTGCGAAGTTGGTCCGAACTACCGCATCGACATGGCTGATTTCGAGGCCAAGCTGGACGATGTGCAAGCGGTGATCATCAGCCATATGCGAGGCCATACCTCGGATATGGATGCGATCATGGCGCTGTGCGACGCGCGCGATATCCCGGTGATCGAAGATGCCGCCCATTCGCTGGGCACCACCTGGCATGGGCGCAACATTGGCACCATCGGCAAGATCGGTTGCTTCTCGTTCCAGTCCTACAAGATGATCAACGCGGGCGAAGGTGGTATTCTGGTCACCGACGACGCCGATCTGGTGGCCCGTACCGTGATCATGTCAGGGGCCTATGAGCATAACTGGAAGAAGCACAAAACCCCGCATGGCGACAACTCGCCCGAGTTGGAGCAGGCCTTTGCGCGCTGGCAGAACAAATTGCCGCTTTATAACTTGCGGATGAGCAACCTCAGCGCCGCAGTGATCCGCCCTCAGATCCCAGAACTGGCGCGCCGCGTGCGCGACGGGCTGGCGAACCACGACTATGTAGCGGAACGGCTGAACAGCTCGGACTATATCGACGTTCCCGCCCCGCTTGCGCCCGAACGTCGTGCGCCGGATTCGATTCAGTTCAATCTGGTTGGCATGGATGAGGGTGAAATCCGCGCCTTTGCCGCCGCATCCGAGGCGCGCGGCGTCAAAGTTCAGGTCTTTGGCATGAGCGAAGACAATGCCCGCGCCTTCTGGAACTGGCAGTTCCTGCCTGAGCAGTTCGAGCTGCCGCAAACGCGTGCCATGCTGATGACAGCCTGTGACGTCCGCCTGCCCGTGCGCCTGACGCGTGAGGAACTGGACGTGATCGCCGACATCCTGCTGGCCTCGGTCGGTGAGGTGATTGGCCCGGTTCCTGCTTACGGCACCTGAACTCCAAGCACTGAGACGAACAACGCGTCGATCCCTTCGGGGGTCGGCGCAATGCGGGACAGGACACCAGCAACCCGCAGCCCTTCCGAGGTATTCACCAACAGGGGGGCGCCGGAATCCCCCATCATCACCGGGCAAATCCCACGCAGCATTTGGCCTGCGTAAATACGCATTGCGCAGATCTCTGTCTGGCTCAGAACGTGGGGTCTCAGACCCGGATAGCCCACGACGAAACCTGCCTCGACCTCTTGATTTGCCGGCTTAACGAAACCGACCTCGGCACCGATCGGAGCGTCTAGTACAAGAATGGCCCAGTCCAAGTCGGGTTGAACGGAAAATTCGGCTGTTACATCCTGACCTGCGGGCAAGATATAGTCATCGGCCCGCGCAACCGAGACCGCCTCTCCCCGCTGGTACCCGGCAGCAAATCGAATACTCTCGGGTGGTATCCAGCGTTTGCGTGATCGATTGTAGAGACAATGCGCCGCCGTTAGCACATGGTTTTCCGAGATCAGAACGCCCGTACAATGAGATCGCTGATCCCGCCCTGCGTAGTTCACGCGACCAATAGCGCGCCAAGGGGCCCGAGACGCATCGAGAATCTCACGCGCCCGGATATCTTGACATCCCGAAGAGGTATCTGTGCCCAGCCGGCAGACTGCGGACCAGTTTTCAGAGAACTGCCCTTCGGCCCAAACGGCTTGCGAACACAACATAGCGACACAAAGGACCAGCCAGCGCATCGCTTATGTCTCTAGTTCAATTTCGAAAGCTTCTGCTGCAACTCGGCCAATTGCTTCTTGATGTCGTCCAGGTCCTCTTTCGGCTCGGACTCATCCTCTTTGTCGGGGCCTGACCAGTTGCCGGACAACCCGCCAGTCATCGCTTTGAGAAACGCCTGTTGCTGCGCCTGCATCGCCTCAAAACCCGGCATCTGAGACATCGGGTTCATGGCGTTCATGTTCTCCATCATCTTGCTTTGGCTTTCGCGCAGCATGTCGAACGAACTTTGTAGGAATTGCGGCATCATGCCCCCACCCGGCACCATGTAGCTGCGCACCAGATCGTTCAGAACATTCACCGGCAAGACGTTCTCGCCCCGGCTTTCATGTTCGGCAATGATTTGCAAAAGGTACTGGCGGGTCAGGTCATCGCCCGTCTTCAGATCAATGATCTGAACTTCGCGCCCGTCGCGGATGAACCCCGCAATATCTTCGAGCGTCACGTAATCGCTGGTCTCGGTGTTATACAGCCGACGGCTGGCATAGCGCTTGATCAACAGCGGTTTTTCTTTGTCCGACACCTTGTACCCTCCCCAAGGATGATGCGTTGCAGCAGAGGTTATGCGACTGCAGCACAAAAAGAAAGGGCAGGTCAATCGACCTGCCCAACGCGATGGCACCTATAGGGAGGATAAGATGCTCGTCGCGGACGTTCTTACTTGGCAGCTGCGGCTTTCTTGGCAGCAGTCGTCACCTCAGAAGTCGCTTTCTTGACAGCTGCGGTTGCTTCTTCAGCAGCGTCTTTGCCAGCAGCCATCAGCAGCTCAACGGTTTCCGACTGAACTTTTTTCGCGATTTCAGCGAAAGCAGCCAGGTTTTCAGCAGCAACTTCAGCCGACGCGCTTGCGAAGTCGGTTGCGGCTTTTGCGTAGTCAGCAGGCTCGGCCTTTGCTTTCGACATCTCGGTCAGCTTGGCCAGGGTGTCCTTGGTCCATTTGTTCGAGATTTCAGCCGATTTCTCAGCCGCGTCCAGAGCAACGCCCGACAGCTTTTCGTTCAGCGCTGCGGTCGATTTGAAGGCACCTTCCATTGCGGTGGTGTCTACCGGAAACGCGCCCATGACGTCTTTCATGATCGCGGTGAAGTCTTGGGTCTTTGCCATTGTCCTAATCCTTTTCACCGAACCGGGCCCACCCCGGTTTCCATCGGCTTGAGGACAATATGATTTCTGCATCGCAGCATTTCAAGTTTTTTCTTGCTGCAATGCAGAAAAAAACAAGTTTCATTTTGAAATCAGCGATTTGCTCAACGATTTGCCTTGAGCAAAACATAGCTGCCAGGCGCCGGACACAGGCTCGGATGCTCCGAATCACCCGTTTCGCGCGCCGGAACCTGCTTGCCAGACCGTTTCTTCAGCCAAGCGCCCCACATCGGCCACCAGGATCCTTCGTGAAAGTCAGCGTCTTTCAACCAGGCCTCGGCATCCAATTTCAGATTAGGGTTGGTGTAGTGGCCGTATTTCTTCTTGCTGGGCGGGTTCACGATCCCTGCAATGTGACCGGACTCTGACACAACAAAAGTCTTGGACTTGGACCCCATCTGCTGAACACCGCGATAGCAGTCTTTCCAGCGGGCGATATGGTCCGTCTCGCAGGTGATAGCCATCAGGGGGACGTCCACATCCCTGACATGCAGCTTGTGGCCCAGCATCTCAAAGCCATCGCCCACGAATTCGTTGTGCTGGCACAGGCCGCGCAGATACTGCACCGCCATCTTCCCCGGCAGGTTCGAGCCGTCGCCGTTCCAATACAGCAGGTCAAAAGCCGGAGGGGTCTCTCCCATCATATAGCTGCGGATCGCTGGCGTGTAGATCAGGTCGCGCGAACGCAGGAATGACATGGTGCGCCCAAGAATCCATGCGCGGAGGAGGCCATCCTTGGCGACCTGATCCTCGATCCCATCCACAAAGTCGTTTTGCAAAAACGGCGTGAATTCTCCCTGATCGCCAAAATCAGTCAGAGCCGTAAAGAAGGTCGCCGACTTGACCGATTTGTCCCCGCGCTGTTTGAGCAGTGACAGGGTCAGGCTGAGCGTCGTGCCCGCAATGCAATACCCAACGGCGTTGACCTGTTTTACTTTGCAGATCTTCTTGACCGTCTCGATCGCAGTCAGGAACCCATCCTGAATATAGTCTTCCATCCCCACATCGGCGTAGGTGGAGTCGGGATTTATCCAGCTGACGACAAACAGCGTGTATCCCTGCTCGGTCACCCATTTGATCAGGCTGTTCTGGGTTTTGAGGTCGAGAATGTAGAATTTGTTGATCCATGGCGGGAACAGAACGATGGGCGTTTCATGCACCGTTTCGGTTGCCGGTTTGTATTGGATCAGCTCCATCATACGGTTGCGATAGACGACGTCGCCGGGGCTGGTCGCAATATTGACCCCAACCTCGAACGCGCTGTCATCAGCAAGCTTGACCACAAGCTCACCATCATTGGCCTCTAGATCCGAGACGAGGTTCTCAAGCCCTTGGATCAGGGATTGCCCCTCGGTTTCGACAGCTTTCTCCAAGGCATCGGGGTTGGTTGCCAGAAAATTGGTGGGGGCCATCAGGTCAATGATCTGCTGCGAGAAATACTGAAGGCGCTGCTTGTCCTTCTCTTCAAGGTCCTCAACCGACGACACCGCCTGCGCGATGGCTTCGGCATTGGTCTGGTACTGCTGGCGGATCAAGCGAAAATAGGGGTTGGTGTCCCAAAGCGGGTTAGCAAAACGTTTGTCCTTGGACTTGGGTTCGTCTTCATCCACTTCGCCTGTGGTCAGGGCCTGCTGCGCCTCGGCAAAGTTCAGAACGGACTTACCCCAGTATTCGATCTGCTGTTCCAGCAGTTTGGCGGGATTCTGCAATGCGTCGGCCCAATAGGCTGTTGCCGCACGTGCATAAAGCTCTTGATTCGGGCCGTCCAACGCGGGGACATGAGACTTCTTCGAAGCCATGACTTCGATCAGGCGCTTGGAGAGAGCCTCAACCTTCTCCATATTTTCTTTAATGCGTTCAATATGTTCTTCGGTAACTTGGCCCGTATTGTCTTCACTTGTTGTCATTTTAACAATTCACCCCTACTCTCGCTGCTATGCAGAATAACGTCGCGGACGTTGGTCGACAAAGCGACGAATGGTCCGAACTCTTAGGTTGATACTCCGGAGGATCCTTCGATGCGCTACATGATGACCTACGATCTGATGGAAACCATGCGCAATACGAACCAATGGCTTGGTTCGACGGCAAATGCGATGGCCTCCTACCCACTGTTTTCGATGGTCCCGAACCCGGCGTTCAGCTGGATGGCCGCCTGGGGTGAAGTGACCGAGCGCACCTTTCAACGCATGGTCGCGAAGCCCGATTGGGGCATCCGGACTTTCACGTGTGAAGATGGCAAAGATCATCTGGTCGAAGTCACCTCGGTTCTGGAGCGTCCCTTTGGGGACCTTCTCCATTTCAAGGTAAACGGGCGCGAAACGCAACCTCGCAAGGTGCTTTTGGTGGCTCCGATGTCCGGTCACTACGCAACTTTGCTGCGCTCGACCGTCAAAAGCCTTCTGGTCAATTGCGAAGTTTACATCACCGATTGGCATAACGCGCGCGATATCCCCGTGTCCGCCGGAAAGTTCGATGTCGAGGATTACACCCTCTACCTTGTCGATTTTATGAAGGAGCTTGGCCCGGATACCCATGTGGTCGCGGTTTGCCAGCCCGCGCCGCTGACGCTAGCAGCAACCGCCTATCTGGCCGAGGTCGAACCAAAGGCCCAACCCAGTACCCTGACCCTGATTGGTGGCCCGGTCGATCCCGACGCCACCCCGACCGACGTAACCGACTTTGGCCGTCGCGTGACGATGGGCCAGTTGGAAGAGACCATGATCCAGCGCGTTGGTTTCAAATACAAAGGCGTGGGTCGGATGGTTTATCCCGGCCTGTTGCAGCTGGCGTCGTTCATGTCGATGAATGCAGAACGCCACTCCACCGCTTTCACGGATCAGATCCAGCGCGTGATGCGGGGGGAGGCCTCGGACCATGACGCCCATAACCGCTTCTACGATGAATATCTCGCTGTCATGGATATGCCGGCCGAGTTTTACCTTTCCACGGTCGAACGCATTTTCAAAAACCGCGAAATCGGGCGGAACGAATTCGTCGTCGCCGGGCACAAGGTGGACATGGGCAAGATCACCGATGTGGCCGTGAAAACCGTGGAAGGCGCGAATGACGACATTTCGGCCCCCGGACAGTGTATCGCCGCGCTTGATCTGTGTACCGGTCTGCCGGACAGCAAGAAAGCCAGCCATGTCGAACCCGGTGCGGGACATTACGGCATCTTTGCTGGCCGCAGCTGGCGCGACAATATCCGCCCGCTGGTCATCGACTTCATGAACGAGAACAGCCGCAAACCGCGTCGTCGGGCGGCCAACAGCAACAAAGTCGCGTAAGGGCTTTGGCGTCAGAGCCTGACCTCACCTTTTCTTGCGCCTGCGGGACACTGACAGGCCGCATCACATCTGATGGTGCGCGTCTGGGTACCCATGCCGAGTGTTTTTGCCACGACTGCCGTGCGGCCCAGCTTTACTTCGGCCAACCCGACCCGGCCCCCGGCCCGGTTGAGGTGTTTCAAATCGCCCCCGACGAGGTCACGATTGACAGCGGTGCCGAACATTTGGCGGCGATGTCACTGAGCCCAAAGGGTATGCTGCGATGGTATGCCAAATGCTGCAACGCGCCATTGGCAACGACGCCACGCACCGCCAGATTTCCCTTTGCAGGGTTTATCGCTTTGCGTATCGCCGATCACGCGCGGCTTGGCCCGATTGCGACTCGTGGATTTGTGCCTCGGCCCAACGGCAAGCAAAAGCACGAAAATCTGGCCCCGGCGGCAATCGGGTTGCTGCGCCGCGTGATCAAATCAAGACTATCCGGTGGGTGGAAAAACACACCATTCTTTGATCCTGAGAGTCTTGAACCCGTCGTGACACCGACGGTTATCAGCAAAGAGGAACGCGCAGCGCTTTACCCCTAGGCCATGCGCAAGGGTTCATCCAGCCACGCCTGCATCAGGTCGATCACCTGCTCGGGCGCTTCCAGAGTTGGCAGATATCCAGCCGCATCAATTGTGTGCATCACCGCATTTGGGATCATGTCCGCCATGAAGGCATGCTTGCGCTCGGGCGTCAGCCGGTCATGCTTTCCACACAGGATCAGGCTGGGCGCTTTGATCCGGCGCAACGTGCCCTGCTGATCCGCGCGCCTCTGTAGCGCACGCATCTGGGTCACAAACACCTCCGGGCCTAAATCCAGCGCCATCGCCAGTAGGTCATTCAACACAGGGATGCGCTGCGTTCCCGGCGCCAGAGTGTCCGATCCCACAACCTGCCGCATCACCTCTTCAAGCCGACCGGCCTGCGCGCCGATGATCAGATCCTCCCGTGCGGCCGCGATCTGCGGTGTGTCGGCCTGCGCATCGGTTGAGATCAGGCACAGGCGCGCCACCCGATCCGGGGCGCGACGGACAAGCTCCAACGCGACCACGCCGCCCAACCCATGCCCGGCCAGCGCGAACCGGTGCGGCAACTGATCCAGCAAATCCGAGGCGATCTCTTCGATACGCTCCCCCCGGCTGATCGCCGAGACGACCACGGCGCGGCGGCGTGAAAACGCATCAATCTGAGGATGAAACAGCCGGGCATCACACATCAAACCCGGCAACAACACCAGCGGCTCAATCACGTGGGGCCTCCTTCTGCTCGGTTATCCGAGTCGTTCCTTCTCATCAGGATGGAAGGTTTGGATCAGCCCAGCAAGTGAATCTTTACGGATAGGCGATTCCACGGAACGGCGGGAAATCAGCATAGCGTTTCTGACGGGCAGAAAGGGTTTCGCCCGGCTCGGCACCCGGTCGCAAAAGGCAGCCTTTGGGCGCGATGTAACTGTCGATCCGACGCTGAGGCGTGGGGCGCCACACCAGATTGAACGCGCAGAGTTTCGGGAAAAACCAGATCTCGGAGTAGTCAAGATGATCATGCATCCACCACGCCAGATCGCGCCAGTCCCGCCCCTGCGCGTAGCGATCCGCAAACCAGGGGATCACGATTGATGTCCCAGCGACCCGCGCCTCACCCTGCCCCCAATCCCAGATATGGCACTCCAACGGATTGTCATTACGCGCGCAATTCAACCGGTTTTCGTTGCCAAAGGCATTCAAGGACGGCGACCGATAGCCCGAGCGTACTGCGACCCGGCCAAAGGTCTCCTCCAGCGGGTCCAGCAAGGTTTGGCAAAAGGCGCTGCCGGTTTCGATGGCAAGGTCCGGGTTCTCAGGCAGGTTCTGCTTTTGGTGGAAATTCCCGATCTCGGAATACAGGAAATCGCGCATGAAGAAATGCCGGGACAGACGCACACGACCCAGCGCCTCAAGGCTCCACATACTACCCGGCTTGCGCATCGCTATGCTCTTGAAGGAGGCGTCATTCGATCCCCTGCGTTTTCAACCACGCCAATACCCCATTCACCGTCGGCTCTGTCTGGTCCGGAGACATCAGGCGACCGGCGATCACATGCGACATCGGATCATCCCCCGGCCCCATCGTGACAAGCTCAACTGTTGCTGGCGCACCCCAGGCCTCGGCCACCTTGTGGGTCTTGTCCGGGCGCACAACCTGATCATCATCCGAGAACCAGAACAGCGCCGGCACCAAAGCTTGTGAGAAATCAAGACCGTAGACCGTTTCGACGAGAACTGTCATCGGGACCACGGCCTCCCACGGGTAAACCGACGTCCAGTACTTGTTCTTTTCTGGATCCGGCCCGGATACATCTCGTTCCGGCCCCATCAGCAGCGGCAACCAATCCCGAGCCCACGGCAGACCGGGTATAAACGCCCCTGCCGCATTTACCCCGAAATTCGGTGATACGAACACCATCGCCGCGACATCCTCGCTGAGGTCCGGGTTCAAAGCCGCCGCCGCCGCCAGCGTGCCCCCGGTCGATGTCGAAATGACTACAACTTTGTTACCAACAGCTTTGGCCGCCGCCAGCCCCTCGGCCATGTCCTGCATCCAGCCCGAGGCGGTCGCATCGCCCATCGCAGCCCCACTGCGCCCATGTCCTTGCAAGCGCGCATATACCAGATTGGCCCCCAGAGCGTCAGCGACCATATCAGGCACGGGACGGATCTCTTCTGAACTGGCCGAGAAGCCATGGACATACAGCACCGAATAGGGCGTCCGCCGCTCTTTGAACCCGTCCTGCCAGATCACACGCTTTTCGACACCGGGGACGATATCGTCAAAGGCGGATTCCGTACTTTCAAAATAGACCTGAACGCCTTCGCCAAACTTGCGGGGGTCGAAATCCGGGTTCAGGTTCACTTCTTCCCTCGGCCCAAACCAATAAATCAGGCCTCCGACAACGATCAGAACCAGCAAAACCCGGCCAAGAGCCCACCCAAACCAGCGCATCATTCATTCCCCAAAACGTCGAGAACGGCTTTTTCGATCAAGCCAAGGCATGGCCCGTCCGAGAACCGATGATCCGCATCCTTGACCAGCAACAATCGCATATCCGGTCCGGTCGCGTGCTCTAGCAGGCGAACGGCTGTTTCAGTCGACACCGCCGTATCAGCCGTCCCCTGCAAAAAACGAACGGGAAACGGCAGATCCAACGCGTTCCGCAGAACCAGGCGTTGCCGACCATCCTCGATCATACGTTTGGTGATGATGTAAGGCTCCATATAATCCGAGGGCAATTCTACGTGCCCAACCTCCTCCAGCGCTACCTTCTGCGCATCTGAAAAGGACGCCCAATAGCCGTCCTCGGTAAAATCCGGGGCTGCCGCGATGGTCACCATGCCCACAATTCGCTCCGGCAACGCCTTTGCCAGCAGCAGCGCCTGCCAACCACCCATCGAGGACCCCACGACCACCAAAGGCCCCTCAGTCAAGGCACCCACCGCTGCCAGCGTGTCTTCGTGCCAATCTCCAATGCAGCCGTCTGTGAACGCCTCAGAGCTTTCTCCATGCCCGGAATAGTCAAACCGCAAGAACGCCTGCCCCCGTGCCTTCGACCAAGCCTCAAGATGAACGGCCTTGGTGCCCTCCATATCCGATTTCAAACCGCCCAGAAAAACAATGGTCGGACCGGCCCCCTCACTCTTGTGATAAGCCAACCGCCGCCCCTGCGCCGATTCCAAAAAATCTGTTGCTGCCATGAAGCCCTCTTTGCTTTCCTGACATCATGCACGTCCCGACCCCAACCGCAATTCCCCGATCCGCCCTTCATCTGGCCAAAAATATCCCGGGGAGCGCGAGGGGCTGGCCCCTCGCTCCGCCACTTGACACAAGCACAACCACCTGCCAAAGCAGCCAGACGCAAATAACCCGCAACCGGGCGTTCAGTGGGCGCCAAACCGACGAGGAGAGCCGATATGGCCCTGGATTCAAAATCCGTCTCTCTCACCTTTCCCGATGGCAATGCACGTTCCTATGACGCAGGCGTAACGCCTGCGCAGGTGGCTGCCGATATTTCGACCTCGCTCGCGAAAAAGGCCATCTCGGCCACAGTGAACGGTCAGCACTGGGACCTGCAATGGCCCATCGATGCAGATGCCCAAATCGCCATCCACACAATGAAGGATGAAGCGCAGGCCAATGAGTTGATCCGCCACGATCTGGCGCATGTCATGGCCCGCGCCGTGCAGGAAATCTGGCCCGCGACCAAAGTCACCATCGGCCCCGTTATCGAAAACGGCTGGTACTATGACTTTGACCGTGAAGAGCCATTCACGCCCGAAGATCTCGGCCTCATCGAGAAAAAGATGAAAGAGATCATCAACAAGCGTGATCCCGTCACCACCGAGGTCTGGGACCGTGACCGTGCGATCGAATTCTACAAGGCCAACAATGAGCCCTATAAGGTCGAGCTGATCGAAGCCATTCCGGGTGATGAGCCACTGCGCATGTACTGGCACGGCCACTGGCAGGACCTTTGCCGCGGCCCGCACCTGCAGCATACCGGTCAACTACCGGGCGATGCCTTCAAGCTGATGAGCATTGCGGGCGCCTATTGGCGTGGCGACAGTGACCGCGCGATGTTGCAGCGCATCTACGGCGTGGCGTTTACCGGCAAGGAAAAGCTCAAAGCGCACCTGAACATGCTTGAGGAGGCCGCCAAGCGCGACCACCGCAAGCTTGGCCGTGAGATGAACCTGTACCACATGCAGGAAGAGGCTCCGGGTCAGGTGTTCTGGCATCCCAACGGATGGAAAATCTACACCACCCTGCAGGACTACATGCGCCGGATGCAGGACCGCGACGGCTATGTCGAGGTCAACACGCCGCAGGTCGTCGACCGCAAACTGTGGGAAGCCTCGGGCCACTGGGACAAGTATCAAGAGAACATGTTCATCGTTGAAGTCGACGAAGAGCATGCCCGCGAAAAGGCGATCAACGCTTTGAAGCCGATGAACTGCCCTTGCCACGTGCAGGTGTTCAATCAGGGCCTGAAATCCTATCGCGACCTGCCGCTGCGCATGGCCGAGTTCGGCTCCTGCGCGCGCTATGAGCCCTCGGGCGCGCTGCACGGAATCATGCGGGTGCGCGGCTTCACTCAGGACGATGGTCACATCTTCTGCGCAGAGGATCAGATCGAATCCGAGACCGCGAAGTTCATCGCCTTCCTGTCGAAGGTCTATGCCGACCTTGGCTTCCACGACTGGACTATCAAACTGTCCACCCGTCCGGAAAAGCGGATCGGCAGCGATGAAAGCTGGGATTTCGTCGAGAAAGCCTTGGGCGATGCCTGCAAGGCCGCTGGGTATGAGTATGAAGTCCTCGAAGGCGAAGGCGCGTTCTACGGTCCGAAGCTGGAGTTCACTCTGACAGATGCCATCGGCCGGAACTGGCAATGTGGCACGCTACAGGTCGATCCCAACCTGCCCGAGCGACTGGATGCGAACTTTATAGGCGCGGACGGGTCCAAGCATCGCCCCTTCATGTTGCACCGGGCCTGCCTGGGATCGTTCGAACGGTTCATCGGCATTCTGATCGAAGAACACGCGGGCAAACTGCCGTTCTGGCTGGCGCCGCGGCAGGTCGTTGTGGCCTCGATCACCTCGGATGCGGATGACTATGTGGCCGAGGTTGTTGAAACGCTCCGCGCCGCTGGCGTCCGGGCCGAGGCGGATATCCGCAACGAAAAGATCAACTACAAGGTCCGCGAGCACTCGGTCGGCAAGGTTCCGGTCATTCTGGCTGTAGGTCACCGGGAAGTGGACGAGCGCACTGTAAGTGTGCGGCGTCTGGGTGAAAAACAAACGCAGGTTCAATCGCTTGAGACTGTAACAAATGAGCTGTCCAAGGCAGCCACCCCACCGGACCTGCTGTAACATTGGGTTGATTCTAACCCCTCATCCGGCCCTGAAAACGGGGCCGGATTGAAACATTTTCCATTTTTCAATTCAAAAACAATTTGTTAACCTGCAAGAGGACATGACATAGGCTGACGCGCTTGTGAGACACGGCCTCGTGAATTTAACTGTGGCTCACGAGACGTTACCTTTGTCATTGTCACAAGCAGACATACGCAGTCATCAAAAGGATTACCGAGATGTCGAACACAGCCAAATCCCTGGTTATCGCAACAGCAGTCGCAGCCGCCGTTTCGGGCGCAGCAACCACCGCCTCCGCGCAAGCGAAAGAGAAATGCTATGGCGTTTCGCTGGCCGGTCAGAACGATTGCGCCGCAGGCCCCGGCACCACATGCGCGGGCACCTCGACCGTTGACTATCAGGGCAACGCCTGGACTCTGGTTGATGCAGGCACCTGCGCCGATATCGAACTGCCCGCAGAGGCAGACGGCACCCCGCGCAAAGGTTCGCTGGAAGAGCTGAACCGCGACCTGCCGGCATAATATCTGCCATACGAGATCCAAGGGGCGGGCCAATTCGCCCGCCCCTTTTCACGTGATCATAGGGAACTGACTTATGCTGGACGACGCACTCAGGTCGAACCGACTGCCCGCAGCGCCGGGTGTTGGGTATAAACCGCAGCACTTTGCACAGATCCTCGAACACGCGCAGCCCGTCGCATGGTTGGAAATCCATGCCGAGAATTACATGGGCGACGGGGGCCGCCCGCTGGCGCAACTGCGCCATCTATCAGAACAATTCCCAATCTCGGTCCACGGTGTTGGCCTGTCCATCGGCGGCGAAGGCCTCCTGGATGCCAACCATCTGGCGCGATTGAAACATCTGGTCGGCTGGCTGAATCCTGCCAGCTTCTCTGAGCATCTGGCTTGGTCGACCCATGACAGCCACTTCCTAAACGACCTTCTGCCGCTGCCCTACACCGATGCCACTTTGACCCGCATCTGCGATCACATCGACCAGGTGCAAGAGGTGGTCGGACGGCAAATGCTGCTCGAAAACCCCTCCAGCTATCTGGCATTTGAGGAAAGCACCTGGTCCGAGCCTGATTTCCTGCGCGAAGTTTCGAACCGAACCGGATGCGGGCTGTTGCTGGATGTGAACAACGTCTTTGTCTCAGCCACCAATCTGGACTTCTCGCCCCAAGGCTATATCGACGCCTACCCGCTTGAAAAGGTTGGTGAGATTCACCTCGGCGGTCACGATGAAGACGAAGACGACCACGGTAAACCTCTGCTGATCGACAGCCACGGTCGCGAGGTCGTTGATCCGGTCTGGGCGCTTTTGGACTATGTTCTGGATCGGTCGGGGCCCAAGCCGCTCTTGGTCGAATGGGACACAAATGTCCCCGATTGGCCGGTCCTGCGGGACGAGGCCGTGCGCGCCCAGGCGGCACTGGAGCGGATCCCGGCATGAGCGTGTCGCAAACCCAGTTCCGCGCCGCGCTTCTGGACGCCTCGACCCCGGTCCCGGAAGGGTTGCTGGATTCTGAGAATCAACCCGCCGGCCGGAGGTTTAGCGTCTATCGCAACAATGTTGCCGTCTCTCTGACCGAGGCCATGCAGCAGGCCTTTCCCGTGATCACCAAACTGCTGGGATCGCAGAACATGGACGGCCTTTCGGGCATTTTCCTGCGCCAGCACCCGCCTACATCCCCGCTGATGATGTTTTATGGTGATGAGTTTCCCGCTTTTGTCGCCGGAATGCCTCAGCTGTCCCATCTGGGCTACCTGGCCGACATGGCTCAGCTGGAACTTGCCTTGCGCCACTCTTACCACGCAGCAGACAGCACACCTGCGCCCGCCGATGCGCTGGCCGTTCCCCCGGAAGACGTGATGCGCGCGCGGCTGAGTTTTGCACCGGCGATGCGAGTGATCCGGTCGGATTGGCCGATCCACGCGATCTGGCGCTACAATTCGGAAACGGGCGCCCCGAAACCGGCCGCTCAGGCCGAGGACGTACTGATCACCCGCCCTGAATATGATCCCACCCCGCACCTGCTGCCCAAAGGCGGAGCAGACTGGATCGCACATATACAAACGGGCGACACCATCGGCAGCGCGTTCGAAAAGGCCGCCGCTGACACGCCCGACTTTGATCTTGGAACCACTCTGGCACTGCTTTTGCAAGGCTGTGCAATAACCTCTGTGACTATCGAAAGGCTGGAGTCATGACTGCGCTCATCTCAATCCACAACTCCGTTTTGGGAAAGGTGGACCATGCGTCCGGTTGGCTGACGCCAACCCTCGCCCGGCTCGTGTTTATTGCTGTATTGCTCGTCTATTACTGGAACTCGGCGATGCTGAAGATTGATGGGTCGATCTTCTCACCCTCCAGCGGTGCCTTTGGGCAGATCTTTCCGAAAGCTGCCGAGGCCGTACTTTGGGACGTCACGCAGATGACTTTCTTCCAGCGGATCGTGATCTTCCTTGGCACCGTAGCCGAGTTCGTCCTGCCCGCACTGCTGCTGGTTGGTCTGTTCACGCGTCTGGCGGCGGTCGCAATGATCGGGTTTGTCTGGGTGCAAACTATTGTCGACGTGACAGGCCACGGCGTGAAACTCGGCAGCCTGTTCAATGCGGCGCCCGATCTGGTCGATCAGCGCACCATGTGGACCTTCCTGTTTCTGGTGATGGTCATCAATGGCGCAGGACCGCTGTCGCTGGACCGCATCCTGCGCCTGAAATAACTCAGAAATGAGCCCTGGGTTCGTCCGGTTTTCCCGCGGCGAGCCCAAGCACCCCGGCCACTGCGGCAAATGCAATCGGGAACATGGTGAAAACGCCGAAGCCAAACGCGTAGTACATCCCAGCAGCTGAGGCCAACAGCAAGATCCCAGCAATCAACGCGCGCGCATGGGCCATGGCCCCACCCGCAATCGCCAACAAAGGCGCAAGGATCGAGGCCGCCTGAATCAGGTCAGGGTTATCCACCTGCTCGGCAATCCCTTCGATATCGCCAAAATGCTTGATGGCTTCGACATAGCCATATCCAAAAAACCCGACAATCATACCGATCAAACCGGCGATGACGCCCAAAATCATGGCAGCGTTCCGCATGTATCTTCCTTTACAGTTCGTATCAGCAGATAGGTACGCGGCTACGCAACACCAAGAGAGGCCCGTGTTTCAGCGGTCCAGCTCAGAAACAACTCTCCGTCCTTTTCGATCAGAGGGCGCTTCATCAGTGTCGGGTGATCGGCCAGCAACTCCAACGGCGGGCGCGCGCGTGCTGCGTCGTCCAATCCACGCCAGGTTGTTGACCGGGTATTGAGCAAAGCCTCGCCGAAGTTGGCAAAAGCTTGCGAAAGTATCTCAGCCGGAACTCCGTCCGCTCTTACATCCACGAGGGTCGCTTCTGGCAGCGATTTCAGCGCCTTACGGCACGTATCGCAGTTTTTCAAACCATAAAGGCGCATTTTTGGGCTGCTCCTGCATTTGTAACTTTTTTATGCAAACTGGTTGGTTTCCAGCGGTAATTCTTGATTTTTTACTTCACCGTGCAATGTTGAAAAAGACGAAACGTGCGTTTTGGACTGTATCTGACCCAGAAATCAGCCCGATACGCCATTTAGTCGACCAAAGCCCCCACCAATTTGTGGGACAATGCGCAAGTAGAAGGAGACACGGGACATGCCAACCGGCACCGTGAAATGGTTTAACACTACCAAAGGCTATGGGTTTATTGCCCCTGATGAGGGGGGCAAAGATGTGTTTGTTCATATCTCGGCCGTAGAACGATCCGGCCTCACCGGACTCGCAGACAATCAGAAAGTCTCGTACGAGTTGCAGGACGGGCGTGACGGCCGCCAGATGGCAGCTGATTTGAAGCCGTTGTAACTTCCACCCCGCCAGATGTGGGGTGTTTCCAATCAAGGCTGACGGCCAATTTCAGGCCGTCAGCCAAATATTCCCTAGCAATCGGCGTTACCCACGTGTCGATTTCTCGTTTGTGCGGGCATGCCAGTCTTCGCCCATTGCCACGATGCAGGACGTTCCCGTCGCGTAAGTAACGACCATGGTCCAGTCGCCACGGTCGCTGCTCCAGACCTCCATGATCTGTTCTGGCCCGCGCATGCCGGTTGCCACGCGTTCTGCGCCGAATTGGCGGGTCAGTTTCTCTTGCAGCCGAGGGGTCGCTTCACACAGGATTTCGGCTATGGGCGATTTGGCCTGCGTCGGTGACGCCAGCACAAGACACAATGGGATCAGGCGAAACAGATAAGTCATGAAGCCAATGTAACAGCTTCATGACAAAACGTATATACAAAAGATATGCTTCTGAGCCTCAATCCTTGCGGATTACGTCCTCGAACTCACGCCATTCCCGCGCCGTCATGCCCGAGTTTTCCTGTGTCACTGTCTCACCTGCCAACATCCGGCGCAGGCTGTCGACCATTTGGGCCGAGAGGTTAACGGCACCCAATCGGTAGTCCTCGAACGCTCTGTAGGCGAACGGCACCCAATCGGCGACGATCTTGCACATCATATCGGCATAAACCCGGATCTCGTATTGGGCATGCGGGTCAGCGCGCAGACGCAGGAAGTGGAACAGATTGTGCAGGTCCACCTTCCAATACCACTGCGTATAGATGTTTGCAGGCAGGTTCATCCGCGCCAGTTCGCGCGCCAAACCTTGTTGCCCGTCCTGATTGATCATCGCCTCATAATTGTCATAACAGCGGGCGCTGTCGGCCTTTAGGATTTCCAGCACGCGCGCGGCCTCTTCCCCTTCCAAGGCGGACCCGCGTCCTTGATTGTTGACCTCGGACTGCGCGGCCACGTTGTCGGGGGCAGGAATATAGAACTCACGGTCAAGGATTGAGTAGCGCGCCGAGTATTCGTTCACATTGGCGGTCCGGTGGCGAATCCACTGGCGCGCGACGAAAACCGGCAGCTTTACGTGCAGCTTGATCTCGCACATCTCAAACGGCGTCGAATGCCAGTGACGCATCAGATAGCGGATCAGGCCCTCATCGTTTTGCACGGATTTGGTGCCCTTGCCGTAGGACACGCGCGCCGCCTGACAAATGGCTGCATCGTCGCCCATATAGTCGATGACCCGGACAAAACCGTGGTCCAACACCTGATGGGCCGTGTACAGATGGTCTTCCATGCCCGGTGCAACAACGCGGCGAGTTGGATGCGATTGCGCGCGCTGCGCTTCGATCTCGGCCAGTTGGTCGGCAGACAGAGGCATGAAATTATCCTTTCCAAGAATGAGTCGATGCCCACTATATATCGTCAACTCCACCACTGGAACCGCGATATCTGCCGTAAACCGCGCGAAGTTCGAAATCGTGTTCCCGGCCCCTCTCGACACCTCGCGCAACCGCGCTAAGCTGCGCACCAAGCGAAGAAAAGGAGGAAGGCCAAGATGGGGCTGAGATATTTGCACACCATGGTCCGCGTGAAGGATCTTGAGAAATCAATGGCGTTCTATGAGCTGCTAGGCCTGAAGGAAACGCGCCGCCACGAAAGTGAACAAGGCCGGTTCACGCTGATCTTCATGGCCCCTCCCGGGCAGGAGGATCGCCCGCTCGAGCTGACCTATAACTGGGACGGTGACGATGCGCTGCCGAGTGACAGCCGCCATTTCGGTCATCTCGCCTATGGCGTCGACAACATCTACGAGACCTGCCAGCACCTGCAAGACAATGGCGTCGTGATCAACCGCCCGCCTCGCGACGGTCGGATGGCGTTCATTCGCTCGCCCGACAACATCTCGGTCGAACTGCTGCAGAACGGTGAAGCGCTGGAGCCCGCCGAGCCATGGAGAAGCATGGAGAGTACCGGGCACTGGTGATCCGCACTCTGACAGCACTGGGGTTGGCCGCGTTGGCCAGCCCCGCGCAGGCCGAAGACTGCCGTTTGGCCCTTTTGCTGGCGCTGGATATCTCGGTCTCCGTAGATCAGGCCGAGGATGCGCTGCAACGTCAGGGCCTTGCCGCCGCGATGCTCGCGCCCGAGGTTCAGGCCGCTTTTTTCTCGTCTCCCGCTCCTGTTGCGCTGGCCGTTTATGAATGGAGCGGCCGATCCACGCAGCACGTTGTCTTGCCTTGGAAGATGATAGAAAACGAAGGCGACCTGCTGGCAGCCGCAACCCGGATCAGCCAGTCCGAGCGTTCAGATTCCGGGTCTGCCACCGCGATGGGGCATGCGTTGGCTTACGGAGCCACCATGCTAAAGGATGGTCCGAACTGTCTGTTTCGGACCATTGATCTCTCCGGAGATGGGGCGAACAATGACGGCTATGGCCCTAAAATCGCTTACAAACATTTTCCCTTCGACGCCGTTACGGTGAACGGGTTGGTGATCAATGCCGCCGATTTCGAGGGCGAGTTGTTTCTGGTTCCATTCTTCCAGGAAAACGTTCTGCACGGACCGGGTGCTTTTCTTGAAATCGCGCAGGGGTTTGAAGACTTTGAGCGTGCCATGCGCCGCAAGTTGGAACGAGAATTGAGCGGCCTGCAACTGGGATCTCTGCAAGAAACGGGCCATAGATGACCCGGCTGCTCGCGCTTGTTATTTGCCTTCTGGCAGGATCCGTTTCGGCGCAATGTCGTCAAGCTCTGGCGCTTGGGTTGGATGTGTCCGGCTCTGTCGACGTTCACGAGTACAGGTTGCAGATCGACGGTATGGCCGCTGCGTTGCGCCGCCCTGAAATCCGCAAGATCATTTTAGCAAACCCCACATTTCCCGTTCGCCTCACGGTGTTCGAATGGAGCGAACCCGGCCATCAGCGCGTGCTTTTGGAGTGGACCGAAATCCGCACCGAATCTGATCTAGGCAGGATCGCGGCGAGACTAGGCGACGTGACCCGCAGCGCTGCCCCTCAAGGCACAGCCGTGGGCGATGCGATGCTGTTTGGCGCGGACCTTTTGAACCAGCAACCGGAGTGTTGGAGGCGCACTCTGGATTTGTCCGGAGATGGGAAACATAATCTCGGCCTCCACCCGCGCGCCGCCAAGGCGCTGCTGCAGGACAACGGCATCACCATCAACGGTTTGGTGATCGGTGTCGACGACTCGAACTACGGCGACCAACGATATGTCCAAGTTGGAGAGTTGTCCGCCTACTACAACGCTTGGGTCATCCTTGGCCCTGATGCGTTTGTCGAGGTCGCACTGGGGTTTGAAGCCTATGAAGACGCCATGACCCGCAAACTGATCCGAGAGCTGCAGGGGATCATCCTATCCCAAGCCTCTGATCAGTAGATATAACGAATCTGGTCCGTCCAATACCGCTCGACTCGACGCAGTGAAGTGGTGATATCCTCAATCCCTTCCGACCCCAGAACGCCGCGGTTCTGTAACCCTTCGGCATGGCGCAGGAACAGCTCGGACACGATATCGCGAATCTCGCGGCCTTGAGGTGTCAGGCGGACGCGGACCGAGCGCCGGTCAATCTCGCAGCGCTGGTGATGCATATACCCCATCTCAACCAGTTTCTTGAGGTTATAGCTGACATTGCTGCCCTGATAGTAGCCGCGGCTTTTCAATTCGCCGGCTGTCACCTCATGATCGCCGATGTTGAACAGTAAAAGCGCCTGAACCGCGTTGATTTCCAGCACGCCCACCCGCTCGAACTCATCCTTGATGACATCCAGCAACAGACGATGCAGACGCTCGACCAAAGCAAGCGCCTCAAGATAACTGGTCATGAAGCCCTTGGCCCCCGACGCAGAGACCTGCATTTCCATACTCATCCGACCCTCCGATTCAGCCGTGTCGTTTCAGACACGATGACCTGAATTTCCGAAAAATCAGTTAAGTCGGATTTTCTTTATTTTTGAAACGTTTGCGCGATTTCCGCGATCAGACCAGCGAAAGGATCAGGCGCACTCACCTGCCCTGTGACCCATTGATACAGGTCTTGATCGTTTTCCTGCAGCAGCGCGTCGTACAAATCCAGCCCGGCCACATCCATCGAATTCAGGTTGCGCTCGGCATAAGCCGACAGGATCAGGTCCATCTCTTTGATACCCCGCCGCATGGAGCGCATCTTCAGGCGTTTGATCCGGACCTCGCGTGTTTCAGTCATTCTTGTCCTGCTCCAGCATCAAACGCAGTTTCTTTTCCAAGCGGGCGGCCCGCTCTGCGCTGGCCCGCATCTCGCCGCGAATGGCACGCAATTCGGCGACCGCGCCCGCCAGTTCCAAACTGGCTTCACCCTCTTCTACCGGGGCCTCCATGCCTTCGCCCTCACCGGTCAGCAGCCACATGATCGAGACGTTGACCATGCCTGCCATCATCGACAAGCGATTGGCGCGCGGTTCGGACAAGTCGTTCTCCCAGGCTGCGATCGTCGCCTTCTTGACCCCCAGACGGCGTGCCAATTGTACCTGCGTCATCCCCGCCGCTTCGCGCGCCCCGGCCAGTCTGTCTCCGAACGTTGCAGCATCCGGCCCGTACCAGTCGGTTTCGTCGTTCATCGGGGTCTCCAATTCAGGTGAGTCATACAGCTTGATCGTCAATCGGGCGCACCCTATGACAGACAAGTTGAACATACAAACCGAGGCCGCTCATGAGTTTCCTGTCTGCGACATTGTCACGCGTAAAACCCTCTCCGACCGTCGCGATGACCGCAAAAGCGGCCGAGTTGAAAGCCGCCGGGCGCGATATCATCGCCCTCAGCGCAGGTGAGCCAGATTTCGATACGCCGCAGAACATCAAGGATGCAGCCGTCGCGGCCATCGCAGCGGGCAAGACGAAATACACCGCGCCCGATGGCATTGCCGAGTTGAAACAGGGGGCTTGCGCCAAGATGAAACGCGATCATGGGCTGGACTATACGCCCGCGCAGATCTCGGTCGGAACGGGCGGCAAACAGACGCTCTATAACGCGTTGATGGCGACGATGAATGAAGGCGATGAGGTTCTGATCCCCGCGCCTTATTGGGTCAGCTATCCCGATATGGTCCTGCTGGCCGGTGGAACGCCTGCTGTGGTCGAGACCACGTTGGAAAACAGCTTCAAACTAACAGCCGAGCAGCTTGAAGCCGCGATCACGCCGAAAACCAAATGGTTCATTTTCAACTCGCCCTCGAATCCCACTGGCGCGGGCTATAGCCGGGACGAGTTGAAAGCGCTGACTGATGTGCTGATGCGCCACCCGCATGTCTGGGTCATGTCTGACGACATGTATGAACATCTCGCCTATGACGGGTTCGAGTTCTGCACCCCGGCCGAGGTTGAGCCGGGTCTCTATGATCGCACGCTGACCTGCAACGGCGTTTCCAAAGCCTATGCGATGACCGGCTGGCGGATCGGCTATGCGGCTGGCCCGGTCGAGATCATTGCCGCCATGCGCAAGATCCAGTCTCAATCCACGTCGAACCCGTGCTCTGTCAGTCAATGGGCAGCGGTTGAGGCGTTGAACGGCACTCAGGACTTTCTGGCCCCCAACAATGAGACATTCAAACGCCGTCGCGATCTGGTCGTCGGCATGTTGAACGCTATCGACGGAATCACCTGCCCGACGCCCGAGGGCGCGTTTTACGTCTACCCCTCAATCGCGGGGCTGATTGGCAAGACCACGCCGCAAGGCACGGTGATCGACTCGGATGAGGCATTTGCCACCGCCCTATTGGAAGAACATGACGTTGCCGTCGTCTTTGGTGCAGCCTTTGGCCTGTCGCCGAACTTCCGGGTCAGCTACGCGACGTCGGATGAGGCTTTGACCGAGGCCTGCACGCGTATCCAGCGTTTCTGTGCCTCTTTGACCTAAGCCGGAGCCACGCATGACCGCAGAGCTGCCAGAGTATTATTTCCGCGTCCGAGAAAACGGGGCCGTGGTGTTCAAGATCGACACCGAGAATCGGCAGCAGCGGATCGAGATGGATCAGATTGCGGTCATCAACATCCGCAATGGCGAGGTCAAACCGCATGGTCAACGCAGTTTGACCGAGGCTGACAAGGTCGAGATCGCCCGCTGGATGGACGCGCGCAAGACCCTGCTGGCCCAGCGCGATATCGACGATATTCACCGGGCTGTCGACTACCTGAACCTGACCGCGCAATGGGCGCAGTCCAAAGCCTCGGAGGAACAGCTTGAAGAGGTGACCGACCGGCTGTTGATGGCGATGCACGATCTGCGCTCGGTTCTGGTGCGCAAGAAAGCGGACCGGCTGAAAGGCGGCTAAGGGCTACTCGGCCGGTACGCCCACCTCGCGGACAGATCGCATCCAGAACCGCGCCATCAGCAAGACCGCCGCAAAGGCCAGCCCAATCACAAGGCCCATCCAGACACCGATCCCGTCCATGCCCTGCACGAAGCCGAAATAGTAAGAGGCCGGGATTCCGATCACCCAATAGCTGAGGGCTGCCATGATCATCGGCACTTTTGCATCCTGCAAACCGCGCAAGAGGCCCAGCGCAATCACCTGCGCACCATCGACCAGTTGAAAGAGGGCTGCCATGGCCAGAAGGCCCGTGCCAATCGCCAAAATCTCGCCGCGCTGCGCGTTGTCGGCCTCCATAAACAATGAGATCAAAGGCTCGGCACAGGTCAGGAACAGTATGATCGTCAGCACGGACACGACCAGCGACATGCCCGTGACCGCAATCGCGCCACGTTCCAGATGAGCGCGGTCGCGGCGACCCAGCGCATTGCCCGCGCGAATGGTCGCCGCGTTTGACAGGCCGAGATGCACCATGAAAGTCGCCGAAGCGAGGTTGAGCGCAATCCCATGCGCCGCCAGCGGCACCTGCCCCAGCCAACCCATCATGATCGCTGAGGTCGCAAATAGCGTGACTTCGGCCAGTGTGGTCAAACCAATCGGAACGCCCAGTCGCAGAACCCGGCCAAACATATCCCAGTCCGGGCGCCAGAAGCGTTGAAACAGACTGTGCTCCGGCAGAACCCGAACCGCATAGATGATAACCGCAACCAGAGACACGATCTGAGTCACCACGGACGCAATTGCCGCCCCCATGACCCCAAGCTCGGGCGCCCCCCAATTGCCGAAGATCAGGGCATAATTCGTGACACCATTCACGACTGCGGCGATCACGGTAATCCACAAAACGATCTGAGTACGCTCCAACGCGGCCAGATAAGACTTCAGCACCATCACCAGCAGCGCAGGAAACAGCCCCCATCCTGCAACGCGAAGATACTCCGAGGCGGTCTGCGCCACCTGCGGCTCCTGTTTCAGTGCAATCAGGATGGGATAGGACCACCAAAGCAGCGGCATCATCAGCGCGGCATAGAGCAGTGACAGCCACAAGCCCATGCGGGTCGAGCGGCGGATGCTGGTCTCATCCTCTTCTGCGGCGGCCGTCGCCACCATGGGCATAACGGCCCAGCCAAATCCGGCCCCAAATAGGAACAACACAAAGTAGTAGCTGCTTGCCAGTGTCACTGCGGCCAGGGCCTCAACCCCGTACCAGCCGAGCATCACTGTATCGGTCAGGCCGATTGCGAACTGCGCCAAATGCCCGCCAACCAGCGGCAGTCCAAGCACAGCAATCGCCCGGAAATGGGCGGGATATGTCATCACTTTCGTCATCTCGCCAGCCATAGGCCCGCGCCCTGCCCAAAATCAAGGCAGAAGTTAAAAACTCAAGGTGATACTTCAGAGAGATGCCAACCAAATGAAGAAGCCGTTGAATGTTTTCACTCAACGGCTTCTTTCCACTTTGCGTTTTAGTTGGATTTGGCGTCCGGTTGCAGCGCCGTTCCCAGAATATGATCCGAACGGTGAATCACATGATGCGCCTGACCGACGATCAGCGGATCAGGTTCGCCGACGACCGAGGCGTCCTTGTCCGGATAATCCAGCGTCGACAGGAAATGGCGCATGCAGTTCAGGCGCGCGCGTTTCTTGTCGTTGGATTTGACGACGGTCCATGGCGCGTCAGCGGTGTCGGTGTAGAAGAACATTGCCTCTTTCGCCTCGGTATAATCGTCCCACTTGTCCAGGCTCGCTTTGTCGATGGGCGACAGCTTCCACTGTTTCAACGGATCGGTTTCACGGCTCTTGAAGCGGCGCTGTTGCTCTTCCTGCGTGACCGAGAACCAGTATTTGTAGAGATTGATGCCCGAGCGTACCAGCATCCGTTCCAAATCCGGGGTTTGACGCATGAATTCCAGATACTCGTTGGGATCGCAAAAGCCCATCACCCGCTCAACGCCGGCACGGTTGTACCAGGAGCGGTCGTAGAACACCATTTCGCCAACGGTGGGCAGCTCCTGAATGTAGCGCTGGTAGTACCACTGGCCTTTCTCCTCCCACGTCGGCTTGTTCAGCGCGACGACACGCGCCTGACGCGGGTTGAGGTGTTCCATGAAGCGCTTGATCGTACCGCCCTTGCCCGCAGCGTCGCGACCCTCGAACAACAAAACGAAACGCTGGCCCGTATCCTGAGCCCAATGCTGAACCTTCAGCAATTCGGCCTGCAACTTGGCCTTCTGCGCCTCGTAATCCCTGCGCGCCATCTTGCGACCATAAGGGTACTTCCCGCTTTCGAACGCGTGCCGAATTTTCTCGGCGCTGGGTACAGCCGGTTCGGGTGCAGGTGTGTGCACTACCTTGATGTTAACGGCTTCGGGTTTCTTCTGGGCGGTCGTTTCCATTCAGCTGTCCTCTTGTTGTTCTTGTCTTGAGAACGAGCTAGCAGAAAGCGCAAGATCCTGCGTTGATTGGGATCAAATTGGAACGAATTTCGACGAAAAAACCAGTGTTTCCGAGACGAGCAGCCTAGCGATGCCCCCAATCATCGGGATTGTCCGAGTTGCTAGGCGACAGCCCCAGAAAGTCCCCCTTGGTCGAACAGCCAAGCCCCAAGACCGTCCGGTTGGCATAGTTGAAATAGGCGCAGACCTGATTGATCTCGAGGATTTCTCCGTCGTCCCACCCAGCGTCGCGCAGGGCTGTGACATCCGCCTCGACCATGTCGCCAGGTGCTTCGGTCAACTTGCGCGCATAGTGCATAGCTGCGATCTGCGCCGCGTTCAAAGGCGCGACCTCCGGATCGCCCGCCTTAATCGCCGCGCGGATCGCATCACCCCTTGGCGGATCGGCCAGTAGCCGTTGCAGACCGTTGAAGTGATGCTCTACGCAATAGGAACAGGTGTTCAACGCACTGACCCAAACGCCCAGCGTCTCTAGAAACCATTTGGGGATCGTGTTGGCCGAATGGTGCAGCACATTCTTGTACAGCGTCATGTGGCCTTCCATCGAATGCGGACGCAAGGAATGCGCCATCATGATGTTGTCCACGTTATTGTCGGGCCCAGTTACCCGATCATACAACTTTTTTAGCTTACCGGTCGCTTCCTGAAATGGCACGGTCTTGATCCAGCTCATTGAAACGAGGCCCCTTTTTCCTTGAACGTTTTAGGTCACACACAGCTTGGCTACATTTGAGGCGAACAATCAATCGGTATTGAAAACAGATGCCAAAAGGATTGAACTCCGTCCAGATTCCTCACCTTAGACGCGATTCATTTCCAGAGGCCACTGTGCGTATTCTCATTTTTGCTTTTCTTCTATCCTCCGCCGCTACTGCCTTTGCCGTCCTTTCTCTGATTTCTACCGATTGGCTTTTGCTAGCTGCCCCTTGCGCCATAGCCAGTGCGCTTTTGATCCTGGCACGATGGCTTAAACGCAAGCCTCGCAGCTGGGCTGTTGTCGATGGATCGAATGTCATGCATTGGAAGGATGGCGAGCCTCGCATAGAAACGGTGCGAGAAGTAGTCGAGAAACTGACCGGCGCCGGTCTAACGCCCGGCGTAGTCTTCGACGCTAACGTGGGCTACAAGATCAAGGGCCGCTACTTGCACCACAACGCCCTTGCCGATCTGCTAAACCTGCCAGAGGATCGCGTCATGGTGGCCCCCAACGGCACGCCCGCCGACCCCCTGATGCTGCAAGTTGCTAAAGATTATGGGGCAATCGTCGTATCAAACGACCGCTTCCGCGACTGGGCCGAGGAGTTTGGCGCGGTTTTGCAACCGGAATACTCCGTGCGCGGCGGGTACAGGGATGGGGCGCTTTGGCTGTCTTTGTAGGATGTCAATCGCCGACATTTGGGCAATCCATCCACAAGACCTCGGGTCCCTCTTCCCCCGACCCACATCACCTGCCATAATGGGGGAAACTCAAAAACAAGAGCAGCACCGATGCCCGACGATCTGTTGACGCCCAGCGCGACCGCCACCTACGACGCCTCCTCGATCGAGGTGCTTGAAGGGCTGGAGCCGGTTCGAAAACGCCCCGGTATGTATATCGGCGGCACGGATGAGCGCGCTCTGCACCATATGGTCGCCGAGATTCTCGACAACTCAATGGACGAGGCGGTCGCTGGTCACGCCAACCGGATCGAGGTTGAGCTGCACGCGGACTACGCCCTGACGGTGCGCGACAACGGGCGCGGTATTCCTATCGACCCGCACCCTAAATTCCCCGACAAATCCGCGCTTGAGGTCATCCTATGCACCCTGCACGCCGGTGGTAAATTCTCGGGCAAAGCCTATCAGACCTCGGGCGGTCTGCACGGTGTTGGCGCGTCGGTCGTGAACGCGCTGTCTGATTCGATGGTCGTCCAGGTAGCGCGGGACAAAACGCTGTTTGAACAACGCTTCTCGCGCGGCATTCCTCTGGGTCCGGTCGAAAAGGTCGGTGCGGCGCCGAACCGGCGCGGCACGACCGTGACCTTCCACGCAGACGCCGAGATCTTCGGCCATCACAAGTTCAAACCGGCGCGGCTGTTCAAATCCATCCGCTCCAAGGCCTACCTGTTCTCGGGCGTGGAAATCCGCTGGAAATCGGCCATCGACGACGGCGAAACCCCGACCGAGGCCACCTTCCACTTCCCTGGCGGCCTGTCGGACTATTTGAAGGAGACGATGAACGGCTCGTCCACCTATGCCGAGCAGCCCTTTGCCGGCACTGTGGATTTCAACGAAAAATTCGGAACGCCGGGCAAAGTCGAATGGGCGATCAATTGGACACCTTCGCGCGACGGGTTCATCCAATCCTATTGTAACACCGTTCCCACGCCCGAAGGCGGCACCCATGTCGCCGGTTTCTGGGCTGCGGTTCTCAAGGGGATCAAGGCCTATGGGGAACTGATCAACAACAAGAAAGCCGGTCAGATCACCCGCGATGACCTGATCACCGGCGGCTGTGCCTTAGTGTCGTGCTTCATCCGCGAGCCCGAATTCGTCGGCCAGACCAAAGATCGTCTGGCCACGGTCGAGGCGCAGCGGCTGGTCGAAAACTCTGTCCGGGACCATTTCGACAACTGGCTGGCTGCCGACACGAAATCCGCCGGGGCGATTCTGGACTTCCTCATCCTGAGGGCTGAGGAACGCCTGCGCCGACGGGCCGAGAAGGAAACACAACGCAAATCCGCCACTAAGAAACTTCGTCTCCCCGGCAAGCTGGTGGACTGCTCAAGTTCAACGCGCGACGGCACCGAGTTATTCATCGTCGAGGGCGACTCGGCGGGCGGTTCCGCCAAAATGGGCCGTGACCGTAAAACGCAGGCCCTGCTGCCCTTGCGCGGCAAGATCTTAAACGTGCTGGGCGCGGCCAGCTCGAAACTAGGCACCAATGCCGAGATCAACGACCTGACCCAAGCGCTGGGTGTGGGGCTTGGCACCAAGTTCAATGTCGACGACCTGCGCTATGACAAGATCATCATCATGACCGACGCGGATGTGGACGGGGCGCATATCGCCTCGCTGCTGATGACGTTCTTCTTCACCCAAATGCGCCCCATGATCGATGCGGGTCACCTGTACCTCGCCTGCCCACCCCTCTACCGCCTGACCCAAGGCGCGAAACGCGTCTACTGTCTGGACGAGGCCGAGCGTGACGAATGGCTGGAGAAAGGTCTGGGCGGCAAAGGCAAGATCGACGTCTCACGCTTCAAGGGGCTGGGTGAAATGGATGCCAAGGACCTGAAAGAGACCACGATGGACCCGGCATCCCGCAAACTGATCCGCGTCACCATCGACGAGGACGAACCCGGCGAGACCGGCGATCTGGTCGAGCGTCTGATGGGCAAGAAACCCGAACTGCGGTTCCAGTATATTCAGGAGAATGCGCGGTTTGTTGAGGAGTTGGATGTTTGACCAACGGGCGTGATTGTTCGTTGAACAATTACCCGCGTTTTTAACAAGATAGATAGCACTTACCGCTGGCAGGGTATTTCTGACTAGCTCCAATTTTTTGGGACTTTTAGATTGGTAGCAGAGCTTCCAAATACTCTTTGCTACGTTTCGGTAAGGTCAATGAAAATTAAGCGCACTCAGGTCTTGGTAGTTGCATTGTCACTCTTGTGGGTTTGTAGCTGTTTTATTGTTCTTGCAGACGAAAACCCCCTCGGTTTTTGGGAAAGTTGCCGTACCGAAAATAGCTGCACTATTGAATATGATCACTTAGCCAATCAAGAAACCGATCCCTCCCTTTTTTGGGAAAAATTGTAGATAACCTGCATCCGCAATGGATGAGATACCGACTAGTTCTGTGGCGCTATCCAGACGTTGTGAGTTGTTTGGAAAAAAGTGAGCGCGAAAAAAAGAGCCAAACTTACTTGAATTAGATTGGGAGCGGGTGGGAACGGGATCAGGTGCAGAGATTTGAGTTTTTCGTGTTGCAAGTAGTCTAGGGAGCGCTGACCGCACCATGACATGGCTGCAGTATCAAAAGTTTCGATTTAGTGGCCTGAATAGACAGTGGTCCCAGAATTTCCAACCGCGCATTAACACTCAGCCGGTTTACCAAGTAACCGCCCGCTGGACGATCGAGCAGTATAGAGAAGTTAGTCCATCCTAGCTCTCTTCGCTGACTCGCTATGAATTGATATTCGAATAACGGTTGATTTTGAGCTTTGACCAAAACTTCAGAGTTTCTGGAGTAAGTGTCAGCACCCCAACTAGACTAAACTAACTAAAATCCAATCAATCGCCGACGCAGGCACAGTACTCGCGCCTATCGTTTGGATCACTCCAGGTAGGCGGAGACACCCATTCAACAGAGCTACACTTGTCGTGCCCACCTTTAGGGGCAAGTCGGGCGCGTTCTTTATGCTATGTATCAAGCCTTGGTCGGGTAACGTGTTGCAATGATAAATGCGTCCAAATACTGGTGTCTGCTGACATCATACCCAATCGGATCAACTGTTTGATTTCGCCAGACACGCCTCAACCACGGTTTGAGCAAGCTGCTCAACGGCCTCCGTGCCGTCCAATTGCAGGACCTCGGCCCCTCTCTCTTCGACCGCATCCACGCTGAACTGGTTCAACGCCGCACGGTGCTCGAATTGGTCTGCATCTCCGAATTTAGAGGTCACCTTCTCGCGGATACTGTCACCGCTCCCGCGGCGTTCGATGCAGCGGTCAAAGGCGACCTGCGCCTCGACATGCAGATGAACGAGCAAATCCGGCAGAGGGACAAGCGGCAGGTAGGCCTCGAGCCGGGATTGATCCATCAGCAGGTTCACGCCACGCTGAAGGAAGCTTTCGTCAAACAGGCACATGCCCTCGCCCATGTTCCTAGCGTTCTGGTAGAGCGCGCCGTTGAGGGAGAACAAGAACTCATCGGCCTCGGCCCCCTCGGGCCGCATCTGCCTGCAAAAGGCGATCAGTTCGGGGTTGTCATTCGCGAACAGGATGCTGCTGTACAAAAGCCTTCGATGACCGTGGCGCTTTACATAGCGCGGCGCTCGGGGGTTCAGCATCGTCTCTAGCTCCGAGCCGTAGGGCAGCAGGATATCCACCCCCTCACGCTTGCCCGCCGCGCGCACCGCCTTTGCCAGAGTTGTCTTCCCAGAGCCAGGAAGACCTACCATCTCAACGATCATCAGGCGGCTTTTTCACACAGCACGTGATAGATGTTAGAGTTTTCCTTCTCGTCGCTTTTCACCAGACGTTTCTCGACGACCCTCAGGCCAACAGAGGCCAGCATTTCGGCGTTATCCGCAGCGGACAACCGGCTGCCAAACACCACATTCGGGTCCACCGGATCACTTTGATCGCGCGTGTTTTCGCCCAGTTGGATGATTGCATATTTCCGGGTCACCCGCGCAAACTCTGCCAGCGCTTTTTTCGCGTCACTTGCTACAATGATGTCCCGAATGAACCGGGTGCTGACAACGAGATCAAAGGCGCCGTCACCGAACTCCAGCGACATGGCAGTGCCGGTTGTGGTTGTGCATTTGGCGAAATCGTCACCCAGAATATCCTTGGCTGTCGCCAGCATCTCATGCGAGGCATCGAGACCCTGAACGGTGAAGCTCTTTTTTAGGTAGTAGGGTACAAAGCGACCCGTGCCAAAGGGCACATCCAGCACGCGCAATCCGTCCGGGAGCAGATCAAGCAAACTGGCCATTTCACGCTGCTCAACGCCCCACCATTCCTGCTTTGTACGGCGTTTTTCGTAGTTTCGGGCGGTTTTGCCGTAATAGGTGTCACCTTTTGCGCCTGTTTTCATGCTGACTTCCCTTGTTGCGACAGCGCGGTAAAGCTGCTCGTAGATTGTGTTTTTATGATTTGATGCAGATTGAAGGGCTGATCAAGAACTATTGAGCTTGTGCCGCGTTCGCCGCAGGTGAATTTCGAAGAGAATCCAAACGATCGGAAAGAACGGCGAGCGCGTCCAATCTCAATTGCGCCGCTAAGCCGCTACCGCACTTGAAAAGCTATATTTCTGCCGGCGAGTGCAATCCCCTTGCCTAACCCGTTGATCTCGTTCACACTTACATGCAGTACGTTATCCAAGAACGACATCTGAGGTTCCGAGCGTCCACGACCCATTTGACCAACCGATTTCCAACAAGGGAGGACGAGATGAAAACATTCACCCTCGGGCTGGCGCTAACCCTGCTGGCCTCAACGACTAGCGCGCAGCAAACGCTTAGCCTTGCATCACCTATGCCGGACGGGGCCGAGACCCGATTCTGCTACTACGAAGGCCTGGCCTATTCCGAGGACGCTTTTGTCCTGTTGGTCGGCGACAACACCGTCACCAACACGATATCCACAGTGCAGGAACGCCTATTGCGTTGCCATCGAGACAGTGACGGCACACTGAAGTGGAAACCGCAGAGTACGTTTTCGACCAATAATTAGGTAGTGTTTCGCAGCGTTGCCTCCCGCTTTTGGCGACATAATCCGTTGCCGAATTCCTGTCACAAACCACCCCTTTTTTTTGGGGGCGAGGCCGAGAACTTGTCTTTTTCACACCATCTGAATACGCGCCCACGTAAACCTTTTTTAATGCCTCATTTGAGATCAATTTCTTGAGACAGGTACGGGGTCTTCAATTCATATTTCTGCCGCCCCAAAGAGCCTAGGAAAGACCGGTTTGAACCCTCTATGATTGTATGGAATAGAACCACTACGCATCCCAACGAACGGAAAGACCCATCAATGCCTCCGATCCTCTTTCTGATCTTCAACCGTCCCGACAAAACTAGGGCCGTGTTTGAGACGATCCGGCAGGCACGACCAGCACGACTTTACATTGCAGCTGACGGACCTCGGTCCAACAGTGAAGCCGCAATCTGCGACAAGACACGCTCTATTCTGAATGAGGTTAATTGGCCCTGTGAGGTGCAGACCCTGTTTCGAGAACAAAATCTTGGGTGCGGGCGCGCCGTTTCAGGCGCCATCACATGGTTTTTTGAACATGAGCCCGAAGGGATAATTCTGGAAGATGACATTCTGGTCGATCCTGATTTCTTCGAGTTTGCCGCCGAAATGCTGGAGCGCTACCGAGACGATCCGCGCGTGACCTCCATTTCTGCTTATAATAGATTGAACGATGACATGCCTTCGGGGGACAGCTACTTTTTCTCGGCCTTCTGGGGCGCTTGGGGCTGGGCAACTTGGCGACGTGCATGGGCCCGCTACGATTTTGGCCTATCGGATCTGGGCACGCCAGCCTCCATCGAAGCGATTTCACACATGTGCCCAACCCCCGGGGGTTTGCAGCATTGGATGGCGGTTTATTCCAATGTGAAAGACGGCAAGATCGATACCTGGGATTACCAGTGGCAGTTTGCCCAATGGATGAACTCGGGTCTTACGGTCATCCCCGGAAATAACATGGTGCAGAATATCGGCTTTGACGGGTCGGCGACTCATACGACCAACCCTGACGCCAAAGAGGCGTCTTTGTGTGCTCAACCCTTGCCTCGGCCTTTAGTGCATCCTGCCGATGTGATACGCAGTGCTGAGATGGATGACCATGCGGCCCGCAATATCCTGAAGATCAAACCAATTCGTTTCACAAAACGATTCAAGAAATGGCTGCGCGGCGACGCGCTTGCGTGGAAATAGAGAGAGGGACCCGATTTGGCTCGCCTATATGACAGTAGAAAACGTGTTCTGGTAACTGGTGGCGCGGGTTTTCTGGGATCGCATCTGTGCGACCGGCTTTTGGATCAAGGGCATGAAGTCTTATGCGTCGACAACCTGTTTACGGGAACAAAACGCAACATTGATCACTTGCACAACAATCCTCGTTTCGAGTTTTTGCGCCACGATGTGACATTTCCTCTCTTTGTTGAAGTGGACGAAATCTACAATCTGGCCTGCCCTGCCTCACCCGTTCACTACCAGCACGATCCGGTACAGACGACAAAGACTAGCGTACACGGCGCGATCAACATGCTGGGGCTGGCGAAACGGCTGAAATGCAAAGTCTTTCAGGCCTCTACGTCCGAAGTGTACGGAGACCCCTCGGTCCATCCCCAAACCGAAGACTATTGGGGCAACGTCAACCCGATCGGCCCGCGGTCTTGCTATGACGAAGGCAAACGCTGCGCCGAGACATTGTTTTTCGACTACCATCGCCAGATGGGTCTTGAGATCAAAGTGGCTCGGATTTTCAATACCTATGGGCCCAGAATGCATCCCGCCGACGGACGCGTCGTGTCGAACTTTGTCATGCAAGCGTTGACCGGTGCGCCAATCACGGTGTTTGGAGACGGCACACAAACGCGGTCGTTTTGCTATGTCGACGATCTGATCGAGGGCTTCTTGCGCCTGATGGACACGGACAAAGACGTCACCGGCCCTGTGAATCTTGGAAACCCCAACGAGTTCTCGATGAATGAGCTGGCCAACGAAGTCTGTGCGCAGGTGGGGTCGGACACACAGATAATCTTCAAGGACCTGCCGCAGGACGATCCCAAGCAACGACAACCCGATATCTCGCAGGCGCGTAAGCTGCTGGATTGGGAACCCAAAGTGCAGCTAAAAGAAGGATTGGGGGCGACGATCCGGTACTTCCGTGAATTGCAGTCCGAAACACAGTGAGGCCTACGGGTACACCACCCTCAGGTCCGCGCATTCAAGAGACCTAGACGGGCGCTGAAGTCAGACCGACCCGCATAGCTAGCGTCCGACAAGGTTTGATCGATCCGAGCCTCCAGCGCCTACCCCAGCTTCTGGTCCAGCCAGTCCGCGATCTGCGCGGCTGGTCCCTCCCACCCCGGCTCCATGAACAGGAAATGCGCGTGGTTTTCGGCGGGTATGAAAGTCGCACGGTCTCCGTAGAGGTCCGCTAAGGCACGGCAGGTGTTGGGGTTCACGGCCCGGTCCTCGGTCCCGGACACGATCAGCACTGGGCAATCGACCTTGTCGATATCCACCTTCATCGCGTGGTTGTCGTCGAACATCCAGAAGAACATTTCGAACATCACCCGCCCGCTTTCCGGGCCAAGCCGATCGAAGACCGCGTGCTGTTGCGCCTCGGGCAGCTTGTTCAGCGCGAACGGGGCCATGAGGTCGAATTCGACCCGCATGGGCTGCTTCCAGAAGGCCCCACCCTCCATCAACGCACGCGGCACGGCGCGTTCATCGTCGGTCGCGGGCAGAGTGCCCCAGGCGGCGTTGGGGTTGATCAGAACGATTGCGCTGGCCAGGCCACGCGCGGCGACCTGTTGCGCCACGACACCGGCTATAGCGTGGCCCAGCAGCACGGGTTTGCTGTCGAGCCCTTCAACCAACGCAGCGATATCATCCGCATAGTCCATGACGCTGGTATCGGTCAGACCCGGGTCCGGCTCGGCCTTTGGGTCCGCATCGTGATACCGCAGCGCCGGGGTGTGGACCGTCCAACCTCGGTCACGGTAGAAATCGGCGTAGCCCTCCATACACCAAGGGCCAGCAAACGCGCCGTGGATCAAGACAATATGCTTCGACATCAAAACCTCCCACCTCTTTCCGCCCAGTATGATCATCCTGAAAGACGAAACAACAGCGCGTGATCGCTGTTGCGTGGGGGGGCGGACCACTTAAACTTGTCTCATGACTTTTGTGACCGAAAACCAATTGCCTCTGCTGATCCTATTCTTCCTGATCGGATCGGTTGGAACGGGCTTTCTTTTTCGCAAACCAGCCGGGCACAGGGCGTGGAAGCTGGCCGATTTGGTTTGGGTGGTCCTCGGCGGGATCGGCGCTCTGGTAGCCGTTCTGGCGGGGCTTTATACATCCGACAGCTCGCGGCTGGATCGGCAGATAGACGTGGCATACGCGGCGTCCTCGGCCTTTGACCGCGATGCGGCGCGGTTCCGGTTGCGGTTTTGCGACCCGGCCTATGACCCCGACACCGGCGTCTTGTGCGAAAAGGTTGAGTTTCTGTCGGCCTCAACCGCCAGCAATACCGATCTGCCTCTTTTCATCGCGGTCACAAACGAGGTCGCCCCCCTGCAGGGTTTGCACTTCCTGTTCGGCCGGCAAGACAAGGACGAGATGGAGGAAATGGCCGCCAAAGCCGATGCCTTCGATATTGAACAGTTTCTGGTCTTCACCTCGCTGGATGAAGAAACCCAAACCGCCATCGACAATATGCGCCGCAAAGTCCCCGCGATTGCTGGGGACTATTTGATCCTCGCCCAAAGCTACGACGAATTGATCGAGCAGGTCAGCAAGCTGAAAGATGAATGGGAGTATCTGCAGGCCAACGCCCACATTCTTGTTCTACAGATCGTGGCGCTGTGCCTCGTCAGCTTTGCCGCGCCCTTCCGGTTGGGGAAATCCATTGTCGAGCTGCGCACAACGCTGCATCCCGACGCGCCGCAGGAGGTGGCCGAAACAGCGCCTGACAGCCCAAGAAAACCGCAGACAGACAGCTAGTTCGGGCGTTGCAAAGCGCCGAAACCCACTGGTCTTGACCGCAAAACTCCCTATATCTCGGGGCCGACGCAGATGATAAGGACCACGCCATGCCAACCCGTCGCATATTGCGCCTGACCGGCTCGGATACCGAGAGCTTTTTGCAGGACCTGATCACCAATGACATCAGCGGGCTGGATGCAGGGCTGGTCTATGCGGCTTTATTGACGCCGCAGGGCAAATATCTGGCCGATTTCTTCCTAAAACGCGACGGCAACGCCGTGTTGCTGGACGTGGCCGAGTCGTTGGCGGATGGCCTGATCAAACGGTTGAGCATGTACAAACTGCGGGCGGATGTGGCGATCGAGGCCTCGGACCTGAATCTGCATCGTGGTACAGGGCCCGCGCCAGAGGGCGCATTGCCTGACCCGCGTCATCCTGACTTGGGCTGGCGGGCCTATATCGCGTCGACGGAAAGCGATGATGGGACCGATTGGGACGCAATCCGCGTGCGCCATTGCATCCCTGAAACCGGAATCGAATTGCACCCGGACAGCTATATCCTCGAATCCCGGTTCGAACCGCTGCAAGGCGTCGACTTTAAAAAGGGCTGCTATGTCGGTCAGGAAGTGACTGCGCGCATGAAACACAAGACCGAATTGCGCAAAGGTCTGTGTCGCGTCGCCATCGACGGGGCAGCACCTGTGGGCAGCGCGATTGAGGCTAATGGCAAGCCGGTGGGCACCTTGTTCACGCAATCGGGCGGCCACGCCATCGCCTATCTGCGCTTTGATCGGGCAACCGGTGACATGCAGGCCGACGCGGCTACGATCCGTCTGATCGACTGATTTTTGTTGCCCAATCGGCACGTGACCAAAGCGGTCTCAACGCTGACCCTTTGAACCCCGGTCTCTGGCCTGCCACAGTGCGGCTATTCGAAAGAACCGGATACCCGCATGCTCAGACTTTATTCCGCAATCTGGCGCGCAAGCGCCGGGCGTCAGATCCTACTGATCCTACTCTCGGTGGCCGTGGCCGCTCTGGCCGCTGTTCCGCTGGAGTTTCAACGCGACATCATCAACCACCTGACCTCGCTCGATGTTGGGGCGGAACGCATTGTCTTTCTGGGCCTCGGCATGATGGGGGTGATCCTGCTGAGCCTCGCGTTGAAATGGGTTCTGGGCTTCCGCGCCGGTACGTTGGGTGAGGACATGATCCGCCTGATCCGCCAACGCCTGCTTTGGCGATCCTCAGACATCAACGAAACCGGCGAGAGCGTGCGCAAAGGCACCATGACCACCGCAATCTCGGCCGAGGCGGAGGAGTTGGGCAAATTCGCAGGCGGCGCATTCTCGGACCCGGTGGTCCAGATCGGTACGTTGATCAGTGTGATTGGTTACATCTCATCCACGCAACCCGGGCTGGGTCTGATCGCCTTTTCTATGATCGTTCCGCAGATCATCATCGTTCTGGTCTCGCAGCGCAAAGTGAATGTCTTCGTGGCCGAGCGCGTCCGCATCCTGCGCAGTGCGACAGATCAACTAACAACCGAGGATCTTGAAGCGGTCGAGCAGGATATCAACGCCCTGTTCGACGACATCTATGAAACCCGCAAACGAATGTTTCTGTGGAAGCTTTCGGCCAAGTTCCTGCTGAGCGTGATCAACGGCGCGGGAACGGTCGGCATTTTGATGCTAGGCGGCTGGCTGGTGCTTGAAGGCAAAACCGATGTGGGGACGGTTGTGGCCGCCACCAGTGGCCTCGGCCGCATTCAGGGACCCACGGCCTTCCTGATCGCCTTCTACCGGCAAGTCAGCGCCAACCGGATCAAATATGAACTGATGCTAGAGCTGTTTGGCTCCGACCCGACACGCTATCGCCACCGCGCATAAAAAAGACCGCGCAGCTGCAGGCTGACGCGGTCTCTTCCAATATACACATAGGCGGCTATTAGGCGCGCTCGGAATATTCCATGGTTTCGGTGTTCACCACGATCATCTCGTCCTGACCGATGAACGGAGGCACCATGACCTTCACGCCATTGTCCAGAACCGCCGGTTTGAACGAGTTCGCAGCCGTCTGACCTTTGACCACCGGTTCGGTCTCAACGATCTGGCAGGTGACCTTTTGTGGCAGCGAGGCGTTCAGCGCCTCGGATTCGTAGAACTCGACCACGATGGTCATGCCATCCTGCAGAAACGGGCGACGCTCGCCCAGCAGGTCGGCAGGCAGTTCGATCTGTTCATAGGTCTCGGCATCCATGAACACCAGCATGCCGTCGGATTCGTACAGGAACTGCTGATCCTTCTGTTCCAGCCGCACACGCTCGACCTTGTCCGCCGACCGGAACCGCTCGTTCAATTTAGACCCGTTGCGCAGGTTGCGCAGTTCGACCTGTGCAAAAGCGCCGCCTTTACCGGGCTTTACATGGTCTACTTTTACAGCCGCCCACAGCCCGTCATTATGCTCAAGCACGTTGCCGGGGCGAATTTCGTTCCCATTGATCTTGGGCATGACATAATTCCTTCACAAACGGTTGATGCGTCAGTTGTCGTCCCTATATCTGGCAGGACCATCCCTGACAAGACAACGACACCTAGTGCTGCACATGCAGCAAGCCATGCAAATGACGCAACGCAACTATGCATTTTAGCTGTATCCGAATCGGAGCTAATAGGTCATAAGGACCGTCACGCCGAAAATGCAAGAGCAAGAACAACAAGGAAGACGAGATGAGAGATTTCGTTGACGGCACTGCCTTTAACAATGAGCAAGGCAATCGTGCGCGTAAACTTTTCGCGGCTGTTGTGCTGGCCGCACTGGATGATGCCATCGCCGATGACAAAAAATACGGCAATGGCCCCGAACAAATCGCCCGCTGGGCCCGCTCGCGCGATGGTCGCGAGGTGCTGTCCTGCGCGGGTATCGACCCGAACGAGCGGGTTGTCAGCGGACTGATGGACTTCGTTGGCCGCGGTGTGCGGACTTCCGTCGCCCTGTCGCGCGAAGAAAGCGAGCGTCGCAACGCCGCCCAACAAGCCGAAGCCGCCTGATCCCAGGCGATTTCACTACGAAAAAGCGCGCCTCCAGACTTTGGGGCGCGTTTTTCTTTGGCTCTGCCTAGAAAAACAGAACCCACTGCCGCGCGACCCAGATCTCGGCCGCCAGCAGCAGCGCGAAGAAGAGCTTTGCGGATACCGACAGCCCCCTGCTCCAAAGCACGACATAAGAACCGACGCAGAGCACGATTGACACCGGCATGACCCAAATCGAGTGGTGCGACGTGTCCCAATAACTGACCGGGCTGTGAAAGACCCAATCGCTCAGCGGCCAGAACTGAGGGCGCCCGTCCCCCGCATGCAGCCCGAAATCCATCAGCAAATGCAATAAACCCGCCGACGCGGCCACCGTCAGGACGCGCCATCCCCGCCAGAGCCCCAGCGCCAGCGCCAGCCCCCACAGGATGAACGAGTTGTCGATGGCGAAAACCGTCTGCCATTGCGGTGAAAAATACAACTCGTCGAACACCACATGGGGCGGGATGTTCAGAATATGCAGCGATACCCCCGCCATCAGGTAGAGCGACAGGTCCGGCAGCAGCGATCCCAGCACAGCCGCCCAGAGTATGCGCCCGCGTGCAGGCCGCGCAAAGGCGGCTGCACCGATCAAAAGATGCGCAGGCGTATTCATCTGGGGCTTTCCCTTTGGTGTCAAATCAGGTCATTTGCCCCCAACGTATAGGAGACGCCCATGGTTCGCGCCATCATGATTCAAGGCACCGGCAGCAATGTCGGCAAATCGGTTCTGGTTGCCGGGTTGGCGCGGGCGTTCACGCGGCGCGGTCTGAAGGTCGCTCCGTTCAAACCCCAGAACATGTCGAACAACGCGGCTGTGACAGAAAACGGAGGCGAAATCGGACGCGCACAGGCCCTGCAAGCGCGCGCAGCCAAACGCCCGACTCATACGGATATGAACCCGATCCTGCTCAAGCCCGAAACCGACACCGGAGCGCAGATCATCGTGCAAGGTCAGCGTGCCGGCACCATGAAGGCGGGCGACTATCGCAAGGACAAATCCAAACTGCTGGGGGCCGCGCTTGAAAGCTTTGACCGGCTGTGCGGCGACGCTGATCTGGTCTTGATCGAGGGCGCGGGCAGCCCGGCTGAGACCAACCTGCGCAAAGGTGATATCGCCAATATGGGTTTCGCCTGTGCCTCCGGAGTTCCAGTGGTGCTGGTGGGCGACATCCATCGGGGCGGCGTTATTGCGCAGATCGTTGGCACTCAGGCCGTGCTGGACGAGGGCGATCTGGCGATGATCCGTGGCTTTGCCGTCAACCGCTTCAAAGGCGATGTATCTCTGTTTGATGAAGGGCGCGATGATATCGCCGCGCGGACCGGCTGGCCTTGTCTGGGTGTTGTGCCCTGGTTCCACGACGCTTGGAAACTACCCGCCGAGGATATGATGGACATCCGCTCTCATACCGGTGGGGCCTGCAAGGTTGTGGTGCCCCAACTGGAGCGCATGGCTAATTTCGACGATCTGGACCCTCTGTCGGCTGAGCCCGGCGTCAGTGTCGAGATCATTCCCGCAGGCCATCCTCTGCCCGGTGATGCCGATCTGGTGCTGTTGCCCGGCAGCAAATCGACCATCGGTGATCTGACCTATTTCCGGAAGCAGGGCTGGGATATCGACCTATACGCGCATGTACGCCGTGGTGGTCACGTGCTGGGCCTTTGCGGTGGGTATCAGATGCTGGGGAAAACGATCTCAGACCCCGAAGGCGTGGATGGCCGCACCGGCACGGTTGAGGGCCTCGGGCTGCTGGACGTTGACACGGTCATGGCGGGCAAGAAACACGTGACTCTGACCGAGGCCTGCGCCCTACCCAATCGCGAACCCGTCAGCGGCTACGAGATTCACATGGGCCGCACCGAAGGGCCCGATTGCGCACGTGCCTGGCTTGAGGTGCAAGGACGCCCTGAAGGAGCAGCCAGTGCCAATGGGCGCATTCTGGGCAGCTATCTGCATGGGATTTTCTCATCCGATGCCTTCCGCGCGCAATACCTATCGCGTTTGGGTGTCACATCCGAGAACGCCTATGAAGACGGAGTCGAACAGGCGCTGGATGATCTGGCAGACCATCTTGAACAGCATATGGATCTGGATCTACTGCTGGAGCTTGCTCAGACGCCGCAACGGGCCTGAGCTTCTATTCCAGCTCTTTGGCGGTCAGCGCGCGGTGAATCTCACGCCGAACCATCTTGCGGACATTGCGGGTGATGCGTTCCCCTAACGCGCCCTGAAGCTCGGACCGGACAACCTCGGCGATCATCTCACGCAGAGCTTCTTCCTCGGACGCTGACAACCCGATCTCGTCCTCGATCGTTTCCTCAGACGCGTCGTCTTCCACTGGGTCTGCTTTAGGAGTGTCCCCATGCCGAACGAATGTCGCCGGTTCTTCTGTCGCAGCATCCGCCTCGCCTGAGGGCGCATCCACATCCTCGGCATCCTCTTCTTCAAAGGTGGGCGCAGGTATCCAGTGAAGCGCCTTCGAGGGCGTGCCGGAATACGCGTCGTCGCTGTCTCCGTCCGGCTCCCATTGGTCCTCGGTTCGCGCGATGGCGGCCTCAAGGGCTTCAATCTTGGCACTCAGGCTGCCAGATAGGTTTTCCGACGTGGTCTCGTCACCGACCTCCTCAGCACCATCGTGATTGGCTGCTTCGCCCGGCTGAACAATATCGCAGGCCCGCAGGAGCATCGGCTTTGCCGAATCCTCGGGACTGTATTTGGGTTCCAGTTTTAGGGGTTCGGATTTTGGCGCGTCACCAACGCGCAGCGCGTCCGTCAAGACCAATCGGCCCGGCTTGCGTGGAGCGGTCGCAGTATCGGCATCCGACACTTTGCGACCGTCTTCGCTCACCAGTCGTTTTACCGACGACAGTACATCCTCGATACCTGAGGTCATGACGCTATCCGACATTGTTCTCTACCGCTCTATTCTTGAGACCAAGTGTAGCCAAACACGTCGGGCGTCACAACCAGTAGTATAGATCAGTCCCGCCGCAACGCTTTGAGAACGCGATCTAGATCCTTGCTTTGCTTGCTGACCTGCGCCGGAGCCTTTTTGACCAGGTTGTAATACAGCGTCGGGTCATAGATCTGCACCGCAAGCCCCAGACGTTCAGCCGTTAGAAGACCTTGCGCCTGCAGCAGCTGGTATGCTGCCAAAGACCGTTCGGTGCGCGAGGCGACCTCGGCCAATTGCGCATCCAGAAGATCCTGCTGAGCGGTCAGCACGTCCAGCGTGGTCCGCGCGCCCAGCGTTGCCTCTTCGCGAATCCCGTCAAAGGCCACTTGCGAGGCGCGAACCCGCTCGGTCGAGGCCGTCAGGCTGGCCGTGGCCGTCTGAAACCGCACAAAGGCGTCTGTCACGCCCTGAGTGATGTTCTTCTGCACATTCAGCAGATTGGCCCGCGAAGAGTCCCGGGTTGCCATCGCGCGACGCACGTTGGCCGCAAGACGACCACCCGCATAGATCGGCTGGTTGAAGTTCAGCGAAACAGTGGCGTCGTTGATGTAATCATCATTGTCATATCGCTGCGTCACACCCGCATCCGCGTTCAGGCTGACATTGGGCCCTAGGTTGGCGCGTTGTTGCTGCACGATCAAATCCAGTGCCCGCACCTGGTGCTGGGCCGATAGAATCGCCGGGTGATTACGCTGCGCGAGGCTGATTGCCTCGGATTGCGAGCGTGGGAGATTCGGAAGCCCCGGCTGCCCAGCCGTACGCCCTGGCAGTTTGCCGACCGCATTAACATACTCGGCCTGAGCGGTGCTGAGATCCCCTCTGGCATCCGCAAGATCCGCGCGTGAACTGGCCAGCTGCGCCTCGGAAAGAGCCACGTCGGTACGCGTGACTTCACCCACTTCGAAGCGGTCGTTCGAGGCCCGAAGTTCCTCGCTCGACAGATCGACGTTGTTTTGCCGAATCTGAACTGTTTCTTCTTGCAGCAGGACGCTCAGATACGCGGTTGCGGCCCGGAAAAGAACTTGCTGCTCGATATCGATCAGCGACTGGCGCGTCGACAGAACCGTTTCCTGTGCCGACTGCTTGCCCAGCACCGATGCCCCGCCATCATACAAAAGCTGGCTGAGCGTCAGACCCGAGAAGAATCGCGACGGGTCGGTGCTTGTTCTGACGGAGTCAGTTCTTGTTCTCGTGTAATCCTGACTGACCTGAACCGTCCAGTTGATGATCGGGCGCAGCGCGGAAAGTGCAATTGCTACGTCTTCATCCGCTGCCCGCAACAGGGCTCGGTTCTGTTCCAGCAGACCGCTGGTGTTATACGCTCCGATGAACGCATCTGTCAGATTGTCAGCCCAGACGGCCCGTCCGGGAACAGTACTCAGGGCAATGGCCGCAGTCACTGCAAGCGCTTTGACCAGCTTTCCCGCTGTCTTTCCACGCATACCAAATCCTCTCAAATCGAAATTACGCTGCCTCTCCGGCAGTTTGCGTCTTTATGTTCAACTAATCAAGGTGGTGGAAACAACAGTCAGCGGACTATAGCGAAAATGCACACTCTTGGGAAAAACCGTCCAAAACCAGCGCACTGGCGTTGAAGGCATCCCGCCAACTGACCACACCACCGGCCTTGCGACCGATGCGAACCGTACCCAGTTGCCCATCCACAAACAGACAGGCGATCCGGCCCTGATCCTTCAATTGGTCCAGTACCGTGTCGGGCACCTGCTCTACACCGCCTTGTATCATAATCACGTCGTAAGGGCCATGCTCAGCCGCTCCCTCTTCCAGAGGTCCAAAATGAATGATGGCATTGTCGACGTTTTCTTCGGTCAGCACGCTTTGCGCCTCAGAGGCAAGGTGCTCGTCGGATTCGACGCCCACTACCAGCTGCGCCATCCGCGCGGCAACGGCGGTCGAATACCCATAGGCCGACGCGATATCGAGGACCATTTCGTCATTCGAGATATTCAGCGTATCCAACATCTTGGCTAGAGTGCGCGGCTCAAGGATGCAGCGGTTGTTGCCCAAATCGATCAACCCTTCGACATAGGCCGCTTCGCGCTGCGCGGTCGGTACAAAGCTTTCACGCGGAACGGACAACATCGCGTCGATGATTGGAAACTTGGTCACATCCGAGGGTCGTACCTGCGTATCAACCATGGTGCGGCGCCGGGCTGCGAAATCTGACATCTGATCTCTCTTTTCAATCCCTTGGGTATTTGGCTTGTGCCACACTCGACCTGTCTCGACAACGGCCCAGATGCCGCAAGCCTTGTTCACGATCCGTTTAAACCGGCCGCCCACAAATATTGATTTGCTACCCAAAATCGGCGCCAATCCTCTGGACGCCCCCGATGAAAGCTGCTAAAACGCCCACCACACCACGTCAAGTATTTGATTTTACTTGAAAAGGCGAGTTGGCGGAGTGGTGACGCAGCGGATTGCAAATCCGTGTACACCGGTTCGATTCCGGTACTCGCCTCCAAACTGCAAGCCGTTGCCACGGCTGCACAAATCGACCCTGACGGTTGTCAGCAGGGCATGTTCACGGATTTTAGGGGAACGCCTATGCTGATCAAGCACGCGCTGACGCGCTACAAGACCGACCATCTCGACTCACTGAAGCACGGCGACGAACGCCTGACGCAGTTGGAACGGGTACTTGAATCAAACTCATGTTCCGAGATGCACACCATCACAAATTCCGACCTGTCGACCGCACTGAGTCGGTGGAAGACGTCCACAAGGAATCGGTACATCGCGGCCATCTCGCACTTCTGGCGGTACGGTCGGGCCAATGACTGGACATCGCTGGTGCCGACGATCCTGACGGCCAAGGAGAATCCGCGTGACGTGGTTCTCGCGCTGGATCAGCTTCGGATGCTGTACCGGGTCGCAGACTATCAGGGCAAGGCGTGGTCGCAGTTCCTGCAACTCCTGATCCTGACCGGGCAACGGCCAAGCGATCTGATGCAGTTCAACCCCGCTCTGGTGCGCGACCAGTGCATGGTCATCCCGTCGTCCAAGAACGGTACCAGCCATGTCATCCCGTTAGCTGGTCGGGCTTTCGTTCTGGCCGCTATGCAGCCAAATCGGTTTCAGGACTACAAGACCACGGCGCACGTCAAAAAACGCTGGTTTGCTGACGCATACATTCCGACCACCCGCTTCCAGCTTCGGGACATCCGCAGATCTTTCGCCACGCATCTGTGCGAACACGGCGCGGATGAAAACGATGTCGACCGGATCTTGAACCATCAGGCCGCAGCGACCGCCAGAGGGGTACAGAGGACGTACAACCGGTCTCGACGCCTCAAACAACGTCGGGACATCATGAACCTCTGGGAAGGGCTGCTTTTCGCTAACGGTTAAAAAACTCACCGTAGCATATGGGGTTATTCGAAACTTATTGGCCCGGTCGTCTGCCAGTTTGATCGGACTTTTTGTCATTCTTTCCGACTTGCTGCATATGGCCCCCAGCAGTTCAGCGGCTTCGAGTTTTACCGGTTCGCGCAGTCTGTTCCATTTGGTTTCATCATCGACGTCGATAAGATACCCCGCCGCCCACAAGAGTTTGTCCATCTACTTCGGACACGCGCTAGGCTTCTGTTCGCACGGCAGTACAGACAAACGCCGTTCAACTCCTTCCATCACGCGCCGGTCAAACTCGGTTGGGTCCATACCAATCGCACGCGACTTGCCATCGGCTATGAGGCCTTGCTTCCGTCGTCGGTCCCGCATGTGGGGCCATTCGGCACTTCAGGCTGCACAACTTGGTCCGGGCGTTATGGCCATCCAGTGACACAGCACATTTGGCGCATTTGCGGCCATCCATCACGCAACCCGATATTTTTTGCGCAACTCGGCCACGACAGATTCAAGGTGTACCCCCACTTTTTCCTTAGAGTCTTCAGACAGAGACAGGTCTTCGAACACACGCGTCATAGCCTTGAAAAGACCAAGCAGGGCATCATCAGCTTTGTTTTTCCGTTGAGAACCTGCAATCAAATGATGGGGATTGATGCAAAGGCTATTTCCGCACAGATGACGCACAACCCCATTTTTATGCCCCTGCCCACCATCAATCGGAAAATTAGGATCACAGCACATATTGTATGCCAGACGAACCGCCGAAACCTTGCGGCCTTGGTAGAGTAGTTTCGGGCGGGGCGCGGTTTCATTCTCATTGGTCCAGCCCTGCCAGATCATGCAATCGTCTTTTACGCCAAACACATCATGTCGTTCGCGTTTGAGCATGCACATGTTCTTGAACTTGTTTTTGCTCGGTCCTCTGCGCAGAACTTCAGGCATCTCAGAGATATACATTTTAGTCCTTTTCTACCTACCACTTGGGGATGCGCGGTTCATATTGCGGCTTGCGCCTTTCGGCGATACGGGGGGCTTAACCCCACGCCACGGCAGCGGGAGATGTGCCACATGCTTCTAGACGTCCTGCCAAAGCAATTAGTTTACCTTTTGTCGCAGCAATCTCTCCTTCCAAATCGGCACCTGAAAGGCTGGAGACCGGTACGCCAATCAAAAAAACGCCCAAAGCATCGCCAGTTACGGCGTTTTTTTGCGCCGCCACCAGTGTGGGAACTTTTGCCGCTTCTTGTTTGTATAAATTTGCAGCGCGGGAACACGATACATCGCCATAAGTATCACCCATGGAAACAGGCGCGATTGCCCCCGGCTGTTGTGCGCAGGCGGTTGTGAGCAGAGTCCCACACACAGCAAATACTGGAATTGTCTTTTTGATCTTCATCGCTTAGTTCTCCTTTCCTTCAAGCTGGAAATAAGAACTATGCTAAATACTTGCATTTGAATTTCTGCCAAAAAAGTAGGGAGTTAACGGTTTTTTGGCTTAGCTGAACAAATACATTCGAATCTCGCCATGTATTTCACATGGTGATCAGATTTCGTTTGCTGAACAAGCGTCTGGGAAACCGTTTTGCTCCAATTTGAGAACCCCGCTATGATGTTCGCAGCTATCATCGGACGCATTCTGGTCATTTCACTGACACCGGGTTGGTCAGCAATACTCAGGATGGCCACTCTTATCAGAGCCGCGATATTGTTCACCAGCTTTGACAACAGCCCGCCTGACCATCGCGCAGTGGCATGTATTGCCTATGTTCGAGATGTCGCCACCAACGTAATTTTTAGGCGTTCCAGTGAGGCCGAATTGCATAGACGGGCCGGGACTAAGAACAAATACTGGAAACGCTGCGAAGCAACGTGTGGAAGATCACCTCCACCACAAGACCGTCATCTGTAAGTTGAGCGGAGAGTGGGCCTATGATCGTTGGGTATCTGCTTATCAAACTGCTGCCGACGAAGGCGAAACGTTGGCAATGAGCAATCTAGCCGAAATGCTCATGTCGGCAGGTTTCTTAAAGGAAGCTCAGATTGAGCTTCAACGCGCAAATGACCAAGAAGCTCACAAGAACGTCGCGAAATCGCAAGTGAGACTCGACTCGATTCCGTTGGATGAAGAAGAAGACAAAGCAAAAAAGTTGGATGGGGCACCTGAACTAAGCCAATTTCTTTCAGCGGTTGGTCATTGTATCTGGCAGCCCAGCCCTACTGAAATTGGCCGCGTTTGGATAGATGGTGGCGTCTCGCTTGCAGTTAGCAAGGAAAATGATCGTGTCACAGCATCTGGTAGCTATGAAAAAACGGATGCAGAGAATGCTCTTACAGCTTCAGTGACAGACACTCAAGAGAAGCCAAAGGACACATACGACGTTACAATTAACGGCCGATTCGTCGGTTCGGTATTGTTAGGAGAGTATTCTTCGAAACGCCGAGGAAAAACCCGACAACCTCTAGGTTGGTTTGACTTCGCAGAGAGCAAGAAAGAGCTTATCGCGATTTATGATCCCGCACGCCAAGTTCTGAGTTGTATGATCGGCAAAGAAATAAAGGAGTTAGAAGTTCGAGATTGAACCCAATCAAGTCGAGTAAGGCAATGCGACATCGCCGACTATCACGAACGTCCAGATAGCTGTTTTTGAAAAAACGGACTCTGCGCAGTGCTTCCGTCAGTGGAGCATTGCGCTGCGAGTACTGGCAATACCTACCTAGTATCCAGACTCACTGCCCTCGCGCTGTTCATAGACTGCTTGAGATTGGCCTCTGCTCGGTATTCTTTGCTTTGGCTTTAAAACAATGGTGCCAATACGGCCGGAGAACCCCACAAAGTCTTCCTCTGAGTGCTTTCACTGGATGATGAAATGGAACCGAACCACCATCTTTTCATTTTTGCGGTTCCCAATCCTTTAGCGCGTTGTCAAGTAGTGTCAGTTCGCGTTCTTCCATTAGGGCGGTATAGCTGATCCGAATTCATCCGACCGGGCGTCATGCGGCGTTCTCCGCATCTTTGAGATACTTCTCAATCGCCCAGCGACTGATCGTTGCCAGCGACACGCCCTTGCTCTTTGCAACGGTGTCGATCTGACGCTCAGTTTCCGGCTTCATTGGAACCGTCACACGGTCCGTGGAATCTAATCCTCTGGCCATTTCATTCTCCTAACTTGGTACCCACAAGTTATGAGAACTTTTCACACTATAATAATGAAAAATCCGATATAGTTGTTTATCTATAAGGAGTTAGACTATGGACGTAGAAGCTATTTATCGTGAAGAAATCCGGACCTTGATCCGTGAACAGTTAGATCCGGCAAATTGCAAATCTGTGTACACCGGTTCGATTCCGGTACTCGCCTCCACATCCCCTTCCTCTTAATACCATCTCCGGAAATCAGTTTTCAGGAGGAACGCCCCTGAGGCACAACCTCGTACCCTGGTTCTTCCGGCTCATCGTCTTGCATTTCCGTAGGAAAACCCGGTGCGCGGATGTCCAAACCCGTGGCCTCTTCCAGGCGTTTGATGATGTTTGGCGAAAGCTCACGCTCGCCAAACCGGGCGATGCCGTCTTCAAAAATCTTGATCATTACCGGATTGATTTCCAGCGGAACACCGGCGCGGTCGGCGACGTCCTGAAACAGGCCGATATCCTTTTTCACCAAATCCATCGTAAACGAAATATCGCGCGAGCCGTTCAGGATCACCTGGCTTTCGGTTTCGTGCACGAACGAGGTTCCTGACGAAATCTTAATGGCCTCATAGGTGGTGTTCAAATCCATCCCGGCGGCCTTGGCGGTAACCAACGCTTCAGCACAAGTGATCAGGTTGGCTGTGGCCAGATAGTTGGTCAGCACCTTAAGAACCGAGGCTGAGCCGAGCTTTCCGGTGTGCAGAACGCGCCGCCCCATGGTCGTAAGGAAGGGCAGAATGCGTTCGAAGGTGTCGCGATCGCAGCCAGCGAAGATCGAGATATTGCCGGTCGCCGCGCGGTGGCAGCCACCCGAGACAGGGCAATCGACGGCGGCCCCTCCGCGCTCCAGAACCAATGCCCCCAACCGCTTGACCTCAGCCTCGTCGGTGGTGGACATCTCCATCCAGATCTTACCGGGGCCAACCTCAGGCAGCATCTCTTGCATCACCGCGTCCGAGGCCGCAGGCGACGGTAGGCAGGTGATCACGGCATCGCAATCGCGCATCATCTGGGCCGGGTTTTCAGCCGCTTTGGCGCCTTGCGCGACAAAGGCCTCGACCAGATCGGAACTCAGGTCATGAACTGTCAGATCGATTCCATTGCGCAGCAATGACCCCGACAGCTTGCCACCCACATTCCCAAGCCCGATAAAACCTACTTTCATGGATTTCGCCTCCGTTTGCGATTTGAGGCCATGCGACCATGCATCAGCGCCATGTTCATGCCGCCTAGCGACGCTGGCAGGTCGCTTTTCAACGTGCCGCAGCGGTCTGGGCTGCATCGCGCTTGACAAGCTGCGGGTGCGTGCCGCATGAGCCTCGTGTTGGTGTCTGTGAGAACAGATGAAAAGGGAATGCGTCAACGGGTTTTCCGCCAAACGCAGCCGCCCCCGCGACCGTGACCGGAGAGGGTGCCCAAGCCACTGGCGCAAAGCCGGGAAGGCGGGACATCCGACAGAGGACGCCTCTGACATCCGCAAGCCGGGAGACCTGCCAGCGCCCGAAGATGAAACCGGACGGGGTGTTCCGGTGTCGGGTCAAGGGACCCGCATGAAACCCCGTCCCCCACGATGAGGATTTGGGGGGATGAGAGACATGACCGAGACCGCTCCGGTCGAATTGCTGGTTTGCACCACCTGTCGTCGCGGGCTGCCCGTTGAAGACGATGCGCAACGCCCCGGCACCCTATTGCACAAGGCGCTTGAGCAGGCGGACCTGCCGGAAGGGATTACCCTTAAAGCCGTGGAATGCTTGTCGAACTGCAACGAGGGCTGCTCCATCGTGCTGCGCGGCGGCCCGGATCGCTGGACCTTCGTTTATGAACATCTGAACGAAACAGACCATGTCGACGTGATCGTTGACGGCGCCACCAAGTACCTCGCGACCGAGGACGGCTTGGTCAAATGGCGCGAACGCCCCGAACATTTCCGCAAAAACTGCGCAGCCCGCATTCCCCCGATTGGAGCCCTGAAATGAGCAACTTGGAAAAACTCCCCGTCACCGTGATCACTGGCTTCTTGGGCTCGGGCAAAACCACGCTCGTGAAGCACCTGATGCAGAACCCGCAGGGCAAGCGTCTGGCCGTGGTGGTCAATGAGTTCGGCGATGTCGGCGTCGATGGCGATATCCTGAAATCCTGCGCGATCCCGGATTGTCCGGCGGAAAACATCATGGAACTGGCGAACGGCTGCATCTGCTGCACTGTGGCCGATGATTTCATCCCGACCATCGAAGCCCTTATGGCGCTGGAGCCGCGCCCCGATCACATCCTGATCGAAACCTCGGGCCTCGCCCTGCCCAAGCCGCTGCTGAAGGCGTTCGACTGGCCCGATATCCGATCAAAAATCACCGTTGATGGCGTCATCGCGTTGGCCGATGCTGAGGCCGTCGCAGATGGGCGCTTTGCTCCGAATGTCGAAGCCGTGGACGCTCAGCGCCTGGCCGACGACTCGATCGACCATGAAACACCCCTATCCGAGGTGTTTGAGGATCAGATTTCCTGCGCCGACATCATCCTGCTGACCAAGCCTGATCTGGCCGGTCCCGAAGGCGTGGCCAAAGCGAAAGAGATCATCGCCGCCGAGGCCCCTCGCCCGCTTCCCGTTGTCGAAGTGGCCGAAGGCGCCGTGGATGTGCGCGTCGTTCTGGGTCTTGAGGCCGCAGCCGAGGATGACATGGACGCTCGCCCGTCGCATCACGATGGTCACCACGATCACGAGCACGACGATTTCGAAAGTATCATCGTTGATCTGCCGGAACAGTCCGATCCTTCCGATCTGGTCGCCAAGATCGAGCGTCTGGCCAATGAACTGAACATCCTACGCGTAAAAGGCTATGCCGCCGTTCAAGGCAAGCCTATGCGCCTGCTGGTTCAGGCCGTGGGTGCTCGTGTGCGTCACCAGTATGACCGTCCGTGGGAGCCCGGTGAAGACCGCCGCTCGCGTATGGTGGTGATCGCCGAACATGACGACATCAGAGAAGCAGAAATCCGCGATATCCTCGCTGGTGTCACCGAGGCCGCTGAGTAAGACCAATGCACGTCGTCTTCCGCGAAAGCCACGGGTTAGAAGAAACAGAAACCCCAACCGATCTGGGCCAGAGCCCGGCGGATTTGGTGGTGCTGTCCTTCTCGGACAGCGACCTTGGCGCTTTCGCGGCAGGCTGGCACCGTGGTGGCGGGCCAGAGGGGCGGATGCCGACCCTGCGACTGGCCAATCTGACGGCGCTGAAACACCCTCTGTCCGTCGACACATACGTGGAACAGACGCTTGAGGGCGCCAAGGGCATTCTGATCCGCCTGATTGGTGGCGTGCCTTACTGGGCCTACGGGTTGCAGCAAGTTCTGTCGCTGGCGCAGGCCAAGGGGATCGCGTTGGCCGTCCTTCCCGCCGACGGGCGTGAGGATACGCGGCTGGATGAGTATTCAACCCTGCCCGTCTCGACCCTGCGCCGTCTGGCACATCTTTGCGACACCGGCGGTGAAGTCGCGGCACAGGCCGCCTTGGCGCAGATGGCATTGGCGGCGGGGCTCTACGCCGGCCCTGTTATGGGGGCCAAGACCCTGCCCGAATCCGGCGCGTGGTGCCCTGTGCGCGGCGTGATCCCAGTTGATACAGCCTTTGCGGGCGACGCAAAACGTATCGTCATCACCTTCTATCGCGCCTATCTGACCTCGGCGGATACGGCCCCTGTCGCCGCCGTGATCCGCAGCTTGCGGGATCGCGGGTTTCAGGCCGTGGGCCTCTTTGCCCCCTCGCTCAAAGCACCTGCTGCCGCTGAATGGCTGCGTGACAACATCGTCGCTTTGAAGCCTTCGGCGATCATCAACGCCACCTCTTTCTCGGGCAAAGGCGCATCGGGAACGTCCCCTCTCGACGCAGCAGGCGTGCCGGTATTTCAGATGGCCCTCGCCACATCCCGCCGCAAGGCTTGGGCCGAGGCGGAACGCGGCCTTTCCCCCGCCGATCTCGCCATGCATGTGGTGTTGCCCGAAGTCGACGGACGCATTTCGGCGGGCATCGCCTCGTTCAAGGAACCGGGCAAGCGTGATCCGCATCTGGAATATTCCCGCTTTGCCCACCGGGCCGAGCAAGAGCGGATCGAAGCGATTATCGACCGCGTCACCGGCTGGCTAACCCTGCATGACAAGCCCAAGGCGGATCAGGTGCCCGCGCTGGTGCTGTCGACCTATCCCGGCAAAGACTGGCAAATGGCGCATGCGGTGGGCCTCGACGCACTGGCCTCGGCCGAGGCGATGCTGACCGATCTTCAGGCCGAGGGCTACAGAACCGCGCCGGCTGAGCCGATTGCGGAAACCCTGCTGGACGCGCGCATTTCGTGGCCTCTGGAAGATTACAAGGCAGCCCTAGCTGACTTGCCCGAGCAACTGCGCGCCGATCTCCAAACCGTTTGGGGCAAGCCCGAAGACGACCCGGATTTTACTGAAGGCGCGTTCCACTTCTCCGCCCTGCGCCGAGGCAACGCGCTCGTTGCTCTACAGCCCGAACGCGGCACACCCGAACTGCGCGATGACGACTATCACGACCTGTCTCGCACCCCGCGTCACAGCTACGTCGCCTTCTATCTGTGGCTGCGCAAGGGGCTGGGCGCAGACGCTTTGATCCATATCGGCGCGCATGGCACTCTGGAATGGCTTCCGGGCAAGTCCGTTGCTCTGTCGGCGAATTGCTGGCCCGAGGCGCTGATCCGCGACTTGCCAGTGATCTACCCTTTCATAGTCAATGACCCGGGCGAGGCCGCGCAGGCCAAGCGTCGGATCGGGGCTGTCACGCTGGGCCATATCCCGCCCCCGATGAAGGAAAGCGGCACCCCGGATCGCATGGTGCGTCTGGAATCGCTGCTGGATGAGTTCTCGAATGCGGACGGACTGGATCCCAAACGCCGCGACCGCCTTCAGGAAGATATCCGCGACGAGGCGCAGGCCATCGGGTTGGAGAGCGATTTGGGCCTCGATCAGGCCACCTGCACCGCCGAGGCGATTACCCGCATCGACCGCTTTGTCTGTGACATCAAGGAAAGCCAGTTCGGCGACGGGCTGCATATCTATGGCCGTGCACCGGAGGTGTCCGGCACTTTCGACTCCGCGCCTTCGGCCCATGCGGAACGCAGCGCTCTGATCGACGCGCTGGCCGGGAAACGGATTGAGGCCGGGCCGTCCGGCTCCCCCTATCGCGGTCGCTCGGATGTTCTGCCGACCGGGCGGAACCTCTATACCACCGACCCCCGCTCGGTGCCCACGCGGGCGGCCTACACCCAAGGCGTCAAACTGGCCGAGGAACTGGTCCGCCGTCACCTTCAGGAAGAAGGCGACTATCCCAAGGGGCTGATCGTCGACCTATGGGGCTCGGCCACCATGCGCACTGCAGGCGAGGAATTCGCCATGGCGCTGCACCTACTGGGCGTGAAACCGGTCTGGGACAAAGGCTCCGAAAGGGTCTCGGGGATCGAGGTGCTGCCGATCACTGATCTCAGCCGCCCGCGCTTGGACGTGACGCTGCGTGTGTCGGGCCTGTTCCGGGACGTCTTCCCGACCCTCTCGGCGCTTTACGGTCAGGCTATCCGCGCGTTGGCCGCGCGAGATGAGGCGACCGACTGGAACCCCTATGCCGGTCAGGCCCCGTCGGCCCGCGTCTTCGGCCCCGCGCCCGGCAGCTATGGCGTCAACATGACCCAACTGTCCGAGATCTATACCGACGAGGCGCGCGCGCAGGCAGGTGAGGCGTGGCTTGAGGCCAGCTCCTTCGCGCTGGAGGGAGAGAATATCGTTCAAGACAAAGCGGGCATCACCCAACGCGTGGCGCATGCCGACAGTTTTGTTCACCTGCAGGACCTGACCGAAACAGACCTTCTGCTGGCCAATGACTACGCCACGCACGAGGCAGGTTTTGCCGCCGCCAAGAAGGCCACGGGTGGGACCGCGCAGCTGTATCATCTGGACAATACCAATCCCGAAAACCCGCGCGCCCGCACCCTTCCGGAAGAAATCAGCCGCGTCGTCCACGCCCGCGCTGCCAATCCGGACTGGATCGCCGGGATGCAGCGGCATGGCTTCCGTGGCGCGGCCGAGATCGCGGCGACTTTGGATCACATGGCCTCGTTTGCGCATCTGTCGGGTTCCGTTGCGCCGCATCTGTTCGACCTCTACCACGATGCCACACTGGGCGATGAATACGTGGATGCCTTCCTGCAGCAGGCCAATCCGCAGGCCCATCAGGCGATGCAGGACCGGTTCCGCGCACTGCTGGATGCCGGGTTGTGGAACACCCGGCGCAACTCAATCCGGGCGGATCTGGAGGGGCTGGGATGAGCGCGCCCAGCCCAAAACCAGTCGTCCAAGGTTGGTGCCCCGGCGCCCACCGACCGATGATGTCTGGGGATGGGCTGGTGGTGCGCGTGCGCCCTCGGCTGGCTCGGCTGACCGCACCACAAGCGCTTGGTCTGTGTGAACTGGCCCAGCAGTTTGGCAATGGCACAATCGACCTGACCAACCGCGCAAACCTGCAGTTGCGTGGCGTAAAGGAAGGTGATCACCAAGCATTGCTGTCCGAGCTGTCCGCGCTTGGGCTGTTGGACACGGAGCCGGGTATTGAGGTCCGGCGCAACATTCTGGTCTCACCGCTTTACCGGTCGGGTGACCTGACCGCGCGGCTAGCGCAGGAATTGATCGACCGCCTGAACGAGTTGCCCGCGCTGCCGGCCAAATTCGGCTTTGCCATCGATACAGGACCGGCGCGCCTGCTGGCGGCGGATTCGGCCGATATCCGGTTGGAGCGTTCCGCCGAACGTCTGATCCTTCGCGCAGATGGGGCGCAGACCGGACGTGTCGTCTCCGAGGCGGAGGCCATTGATCACCTGATTGCTCTGGCCACATGGTTTGCCGAGGTCTTCACACCAGACACCCGCCGCATGGCCCGGGCCGTGGCGGCTTTTGGTCTGCCTGCGGAATGGCAGGGCCGCGACCCCGGACCAATTGGCGCGTCGTTACAACCAGGCGCTTGCGATCTGGGCAACCTCTACGGAGCGGCCTTAGGGCAATTGCCCGCAAATGAGTTGCACGCGCTGATCCGCGTCAGCGGCGCCTCTGCCCTGCGTGTCACCCCTTGGCGACTGATCCTGCTTGAAGGCGGGGCGGCGATACCCGCACCGGGTTTTGTCACGGACGGCACCGACCCGCTTATGACCACTGACGCCTGCCCCGGCGCTCCGTTCTGCCCGCAGGCGCAAGCGGAAACCCGCGATATTGCCCGTGCGTTGGCCCCGCGTGTGCCCGGCACCCTTCATGTCTCGGGCTGTTCCAAAGGGTGCGCTCGGATGAGTCCCGCGGATGTGACTTTAGTCGGCCAGAACGAACGATTTGATCTTGTCAAACAGGGCCGCGCGGGGGATGAGCCAATCCTGCGCGGGCTGACCCCCGCAACACTGATGACGATGGACTTCACCTGATGCCCTACACTTACGAAACCGACGGCGCGGCGATCTACAAGGAGAGCTTTGCAACCATCCGGTCCGAGGCCGATCTGGCCCGGTTCGACGCCGATGAAGAGCAGGTCGCCGTTCGGATGATCCACTCGGCTGGCATGGTCGGGCTGGAAGAATTCGTACATTTCTCGCCCGGTTTCGTCAGCGCCGCACGCACCGCGCTGGAAAACGGCGCACCGATCCTGTGTGACGCACGTATGGTCAGCGAAGGCGTGACCCGGTTCCGCCTGCCCGCCGAGAATGAGGTGATCTGCACCCTGCATGACGAGCGCGTGCGCCCCTTAGCCGCTGAGATGAACAACACACGCTCGGCCGCAGCGCTTGAGCTGTGGCGCCCGCATCTTGAGGGCGCTGTGGTCGCTATCGGCAATGCGCCGACGGCTCTGTTTCACCTGCTGAACATGCTGGAAGACCCTGACTGCCCACGCCCCGCCGCCATCATCGGTTGCCCCGTGGGCTTTGTCGGCGCGGTCGAATCCAAGGACGCCCTGTGGGAGGCACAGCCGGTGCCGTCCTGCATTGTCAAAGGCCGTCTCGGTGGCAGCGCCATCACAGTCGCCGCCATCAACGCCATCGCGAGCCGCGCCGAATGAGCGCGGGCAAGATATATGGCGTCGGTCTCGGCCCCGGTTACCCCGACCTGATGAGCGTGCGGGCCGACCGCCTGCTGCGCAATGCCCGCCACGTGGCGTTTTTCCGCAAGCCGGGCCGCAGTGGTCAGGCACGTAAAATCGTCAATGGTATGATCCCGGAAGGTGTGGTGGAGTTCCCGATGGAATACCCCGTCACAACCGAGATCCCTCTGAACGATCCGCGCTACAATGAGTTGTTGGCCGCGTTCTATGAGGACTGCGCGCACCATCTGAAAGCCCTTGCTGAGAAGGGCGAAGACGTCGTTGTCCTGTGTGAAGGTGACCCGTTTTTCTACGGCTCGTTCATGCATCTCTACACCCGTTTGCGCGATATCGCCCTCGTCGAGGTCGTCCCGGCCATCACCGGCATGTCCGGCGCCTGGACAGCAACAGGCGATCCGATCACCTGGGGCGACGATATCCTGACCGTTCTGGCCGCCACCCTACCCGAGGAGGTTCTGGCCGAACGCATGGCACAGACCGATGCGCTGGTCGTGATGAAGATCGGGCGCAATATCGACAAAGTCAAACGCGCGCTCAAGACCGCCGGGATGTATGACCGGGCGTGGATCGTGGAATACGCACAAATGCCAAACCAGCGGGTCTGCAAATTGTCCGAGAATTGTGAGGGGATCACCCCCTATTTCTCGATCATTCTGGTACACGGTCAGGGGCGACGGCCATGAGCGGCTGGGTCAAGATCGCGGGCCTCGGGCCGGGAAATGAAGACCTGGTCACGCCCGAAGTCTCCGCTGCACTGGCCGAGGCGACCGATGTGGTCGGCTACATCCCCTATGTCGCGCGCGTGGCCGAACGCCCCGGCCTGACGCTGCACGCCAGTGACAACCGGGTTGAGATCGATCGCTCGCAACATGCGTTGCAGATGGCGGCCGAGGGGAAACGCGTGGTTGTTGTGTCCTCGGGTGATCCGGGTGTCTTTGCGATGGCCGCTGCGGTGTTTGAGGCGCTGGAGAACGGCCCCGCCGAATGGCGCAACATTCAGATTGATGTGCTGCCGGGGATCACTGCGATGCTCGCCGCGTCTGCTCTTGCCGGTGCGCCTATGGGGCATGATTTCTGCGCCATCAATCTTAGTGACAACCTCAAGCCCTGGTCCCTGATCGAAAAGCGGCTGCGTCTGGCGGCGCAGGCGGACTTCTCGATGGCCTTTTACAATCCGCGCTCGAAGTCGCGGCCAGAAGGGTTTGTTAAAACGCTGGAAATCCTGCGCGAGGAATGTGAGCCTGAACGTCTAATCCTGTTCGCGCGCGCCGTGTCGCGCGAGGACGAAGCGATCCGGATTTCCACTCTGGCCGAGGCCACGCCCGAGATGGCCGATATGCAGACGGTGGTTATTGTCGGATCATCGCGCACCCGCGTGATCGAGCGCGACGGCGCGCCCATCGTCTACACGCCGAGGTTCACACCGGAATGAGCCAACCAGTCCAGAACCTGTGCAATCGTCGACAGCTCGGTCCGCTCTGGCAGGATCGGACGGTCGATCATCAGCACCGGCAGGCCAAGCGCCCGCGCCGCGTCCAGCTTGGCCCGCGCGCCGGTGCCGCCTGCGTTCTTGGACACAACCAACTGCGTCTCGTGCCTCTGCATCAACGCGCGGTCATCGGCCTCGGCAAACGGCCCGCGGGCGACAACCACGTCGGCATTCGGCAAGGGCAACTCATCGGGCGCATCAACAAGACGCAGCAGATAGTGATGCTGGGGCTGGACCGCGAACTCCTCAAGATGCATCCGGCCAACGGCAAGGAAAACGCGTTGCGCCTCGACGTTCAACGCATCAACTGCGGCGGGGATATCGGGAACGTGTCGCCAGTCATCGCCGGGTTGCGCGCGCCATGCAGGTCGCGTCAGCGCGGCCAATGGCGTTTGCGCCTCACGGCAGGCCTCAATCGCGTTTCGGCTCATCTGCGAGGCGAAGGGATGGGTCGCGTCGATCACATGGCTGATCCCGTTGTCGCGGATGTAAGCAACCAGCCCCTGCACGCCGCCAAACCCGCCGACCCGAACCGGCAAGGGTTGCGGGCGCGGTTTCTCAACCCGTCCTGCGTAGGAATAGGTCGCCGCAAGCCCCTGTTCGGAAACGGCTTTGGCCAGAGCGTTCGCCTCGGTCGTGCCGCCCAGAATAAGCACATTGGGGATCAGGAGGTGGGTCATGTCTGATACTCCGTGGTTGACCGTTCTGGGCCTGGGTGAAGATGGGCTTGATGGCCTGTCGCCCGCAAACCGTCAAGTGCTGCATCGGGCCGAGGTCATCATGGGCCCGCCTCGCCACCTGTCACTGGTGCCCGAAACAGGGGCTGAGCGGATCGAATGGCCGGTGCCTTTCTCCGACGGTCTGCCGATTCTGACCGGGCTTCGGGGTCGTGCGACGGTGGTTCTGGCCTCGGGCGATCCCTTCTGGTTCGGTGCGGGCTCGGTGATTGCACGCAATTTCGAGGCTGCCGAGTGGACCGCGCGGCCCGGCCAATCGACCTTTTCGCTGGCCGCCGCGCGTTTGGGCTGGCCGTTAGAGGGCACCCAGACCTTTGGCCTGCACGCCGCTCCTCTGACGCGTTTGCGACCGCACCTGTCTCCGGGGCTGCGGGCGATCATCCTGTTGCGCAATGGTGCTGCCGTTGCAGAGCTTGCGACCTATCTGACTGAGACCGGGTTCGCCGATACCCAGTTGCACGTGATGGAGGCATTGGGCGGCCCGCGTGAACGCGCGCGCTCGGTCTCATTGACCGAAGCGCTTCTGGGCACGTTCGATCACCCGGTCTGCGTCGGGCTGGAGGTTGCGGGCGAAGGGCGCGTTTTCCCCAAAGCCTCGGGCAAGCCCGACGAGATTTTCGAGACCGACGGCCAGATCACCAAACGCCCGATCCGAGCGCTCACCCTGTCGGCGCTGGCCCCGCAACGCGGTGAGCATCTGTGGGATATCGGTGGTGGCACGGGCTCGATCAGCATTGAATGGCTGATGTGTGATCCGACCTTGACGGCTACAACCATCGAACCCCGCGTAGATCGCGCCGAACGCATCCGGCGCAATGCAGATGCGTTGGGGCAAGACCGCCTGAACGTTGTGCACGGCACGGCGCCAGATGCGCTGTCAGGTCTGCCTTTACCTGATGTAGTTTTCATCGGAGGCGGTCTCAGCGCCGATCTCTTGGCGTGGCTGCGCGATGCCCTTCCATCAGGCGCCCGCTTGGTCGCCAACGCCGTTACTTTGGAAAGCGAAGCGCTGCTGGCCCGCTGGCACGAAGAGTTGGGCGGAGATCTATTGCGGATTGAGCTTGCGCAATCGGCACCTCTCGGCCCTCGGCGTGGGTGGAAATCAGCCTATCCGGTCGTGCAATGGAGTGTGACGTTATGATCGTCGCTGGCCTTGGCTTTTCATCAAGCGCAACAGTGGACAGCCTGCGCGCGGCTTATAACGCCGCTGCCGCTGATCATGACGTTCAAGCCTTGGCAACCGTTGCCGACAAAGAGGGCCACCTGGCTCTGGCCAGTTTCGCAGAAGGCCTTGCCCTGCCCGTGCATTTCGTTGCCGCAGCCGATCTGGCCGGGCAACGCACCCTGACATGCTCGAACCGCAGCCGCGCCACCTATGGCACCGGCAGCGTGGCCGAAGCATCCGCATTGGCCGCCGCCGGAACTGGCGCGCGGCTTCTTTCACCCAGACATATCTCGGACGACCGGCTGGCGACATGCGCCATAGCCATCGGAGGACACTCATGACCGTTCATTTCATTGGCGCCGGACCGGGCGCCGCCGATCTGCTGACCCTGCGCGGGCGCGATATCATCGCGTCCTGCCCTGTTTGCCTCTATGCGGGATCTCTGGTGCCCGAAGAGATTCTGGGCCACTGCCCCGACGGCGCGAAGATCATCAACACCGCGCCGATGGATCTGGATCAGATCATGGCCGAGATCGACGCGGCGCATCAGGCGGGTCAAGACGTGGCACGCCTGCACTCGGGCGATCTGTCGGTCTGGTCGGCAATGGGTGAACAAATCCGCCGTCTGAAAGAGATGGGCATCCCCGTCAGCGTTACCCCGGGCGTACCTTCATTCGCAGCGGCTGCGGCGTCTTTGGGCACTGAGTTGACCTTGCCCGGCCTGGCGCAATCGGTGGTCCTGACGCGGACCCCGGGCCGTGCGTCCTCAATGCCCGAAGGCGAAACACTGGAGAACTTCGCCCGCACCGGCGCGACACTGGCCATTCATTTGTCGATCGGCAACTTGGACAAGGTGATTGCCGATCTGAGCCCTGCTTATGGCGCGGACTGCCCAGTAGCGGTCGTCTACCGGGCCAGCTGGCCGGATGAGCGGATCATCCGCGCGACGCTGGCCACCCTCAAAGATGCGTTGGATGAGAGCATTTCGCGCACCGCGCTGATCATGGTTGGGCCTGCGCTAGCGGGTGAAGGGTTCGACGAGAGCTGCCTGTATTCGAAAGACTATGACCGCCGCTATCGCCCTCAGAGCGCAGACAGCCCATGGTCAAGCTGGAGTCATGGTGATGACTAACCCTCCGGGCATTCTGATCTCGGCCCCTTCTTCGGGGACTGGCAAAACCACCGTGATGCTGGGCCTTTTGCGGGCGCTGGCCGAGGATGGCCTCACCGTGCAGCCGTTCAAGAGCGGCCCCGACTATATCGACCCGGCCTTCCACCGCGCGGCGGCGAGGCGAGCTTCGTTCAACCTTGATAGTTGGGCGATGGGCGACGGGCTGCTTGGCGCGATCTCGGATCAGGCCGAAGGGGCGGACATCGTGGTGGCCGAAGGCTCGATGGGTCTTTTCGATGGCGTCGCCAAACCCGGCGAGCTGGGCCACGGGTCCAGTGCCGAAACCGCGCAACGCATGGGCTGGCCCGTTGTATTGGTTTTGGACGTGGGCGGTCAGGCCCAATCGGCAGCGGCGACCGCGCTGGGGTTCAAGATGTACAACCCCGATCTGCCCTTTGCCGGAGTGATCGTGAACCGCTGCGCCAGCCCTCGGCATGAGCGGTTGACACGGTTGGGTATGGAACGGGCAGGCCTGCCGGTTCTGGGCGTATTGCCCCGTCGCGGAGACCTGACTCTGCCGGAACGTCATCTGGGGTTGATCCAAGCGGTTGAGCATCCCGATCTGGAAAGTGCCATTGTGGGTTATGCGGCATTCCTGCGGGAGCATGTGGACCTTGAGGCAATCAAACTAGCGGTTTCCTCAGGCCCCAAAGGGCCATCGTCAGCCGCGCTGCCGCGGCCTCCGGCGCAACGAATCGCGCTGGCCCGGGATGCAGCGTTTTCGTTCACCTATCCGCATCTGTTGGAGGGATGGCGCGCGGCGGGGGCCGAGATCCTGCCGTTTTCGCCATTGGCCAATGAAGCCCCCGCAGATGATGCCGATCTGGTTTGGTTGCCGGGTGGGTATCCGGAGCTGCACGCAGGCACTCTGGCCGCCGCGGACACGTTCCTGACCGGTTTGCGGAAACACGCAGAAACCAAGCCGGTGCATGGGGAATGCGGTGGCTACATGGCCCTTGGTGAGGTTCTGATCGACAAAGAGGGCGTACCGCACCAGATGGCTGGATTGCTGGGGCTGCAGACCTCGTACCAGAAACGCAAATTCAATCTGGGGTATCGCCGAGCCGAACTGCTGACTCCGATGCCAGGGTTTGCGCAGGGCGCATCGCTGCGGGGGCATGAGTTCCACTATTCCTCGATCATCGAACAGCCTGATGCCCCGCTGGCGCGTGTGTTCGATGCTGAAGGGGATGAAGGCCCGCAGACCGGATCGCGCCGTGGCAATGTCACCGGTACGTTCTTTCACCTCATCGCTGAGGCCTCGGCATGAGTGGGTTTGTGTCATTCATCGGGTCCGGTCCGGGAGACCCGGAATTGCTGACCCTGAAGGCCGTGGACCGGATGCAGAAGGCCGACGCCGTTCTGTTCGACGATCTGAGCAGCGGGCCCATTCTGAGCCACGCGCAACCCGATGCTGATCTTGTGGGCGTCGGCAAACGCGCCGGACGGCCCTCGCCCAAACAGGATCATGTCAGCCGCCTGCTCGTGGAATACGCGCAGACCGGACAGCGTGTCGTGCGGCTGAAATCTGGCGATGGCGGCATGTTCGGACGGCTTGAGGAAGAAATCGTCGCCCTGCGTGCTGCCGGGATCGATTATGAGATCATTCCAGGCGTCCCCTCTGCCATCGCAGCCGCAGCAGCTGCCGGTATTCCGTTGACCCGCAGGTTGACGGCCCGGCGGGTACAGTTCGTCACTGGCCACGATGTCAGCGGGCAGCTGCCCCCCGATCTGAACCTGACCGCATTGGCGGATGCTGCGGCGACCACCGTTGTTTTCATGGGCAAACGGACCTTTCCGCTGCTGGTCGAGGACCTGCACGCCAACGGCCTGCCGCTGAATACGCCCGCCCTGATGGCGGAGTCTGTTTCCACGCCAGATCAAAAGCTGCACCGTTCGACCATTGGCGCGCTGGCCGACACGCTGAAATCCGAGATCGGAACGGCCCCTGCCCTTATCCTATACGGTCCATTGGCGGAGTTCGAGGATGTATGAACTGTCCCTGATCGGCATCGGCACCGGAAATCCCGACCACGTAACCCTGCAAGGCGCGCAGGCAATCCGCGAGGCGGATCTGATCCTGATCCCGCACAAGGGTGAAAACAAGGCCGATCTGGCCGGGCTGCGGGAGGAGATCATAGCCAAGGTCACTGAGACCCCTCCGCAGATCGCATATTTTGACATCCCCAAGCGCCGATCCGACGACGGATATCTGCAAGGTGTCGACGAGTGGCATGATGCTATTGCCCTGCGCTGGCAAGAGGCGATGGCGGCGCATCCTGAGGCCTCGAAGATCGCCCTGTTGATCTGGGGGGATCCCTCGCTTTATGACAGCTCGCTTCGCATTGCAGCGCGGCTGGACCCGCAGCCGCGTAAACGCGTGATTCCGGGGATCACCGCGCTACAAGCGCTGACAGCCGCCCATGCCATTCCCATCAACGACATCGGCGCGCCCTATGTGGTGACCACTGGCCGACGCATCCGCGACGAAGGCTGGCCCTCGGACGCCACCAAGGTTGCCGTGATGCTGGACGGCGAGTGTTCGTTCCAGGCTCTGGACATGGAGGCGTTCGATATCTGGTGGGGCGCTTATGTCGGCATGAAGGAAGAGATCCTGATCCACGGCCCGCTGGATGCGGTGGCCGAGACTATATTGACCACCCGTGCGCAGGCACGCGCCGATCATGGTTGGATCATGGATATCTACCTGCTGCAAAAGCGGTCACCCTGAAGACTCATACGAAAATGTGAATGCAGCGATGGGCGAAACCTGCTCTAGTTGGGTACCAACAAGACGGAGACCCTTTGATGAGAGCAATCTGCGCTGCTGTCTATTTGCTGGCCTCGCCTGCTCTGGCGGATCAGGCCCTGCCGGGATGGGCCGTTCATGACACAGGGAAAACCTATGACGCGCTGGTGGCCGACACCAAGGCTGCCGTCAAGGAACACGGGTTGATCGTTGTCACTCAGGCCGGGCCGACCAAAGCGGCGGCGGCCCGAGGGATCAACATTCCGGGCAATCGCGTGATCGGCGTGTTCAACAACGACTATGCGGTGCGGGTGCTGGAAACCTCGACCGCGGCGATGATCGAGGCGCCGATTCGCCTCTATGTCACCGAAAATGACGACGGCAGCGCGCGCTTGTCCTACAAAACCCCCAGCTTTGTGTTTGCGCCTTACGCGGATCAGGGCGGGCAGGCCCTGTCCGATATTGCCGCAGAACTGGACCAAAAGTTTCAATCCATCGCGAAAACAGCCGTCAAATAGTCACACTGATGTGAACCCGCTTGCCTCTTGCTGGTGTGTCAGACATTTGCTGTCACATATCTTTTTCTCGGAGCATGACTGATGCAGGACCTCTCTCCCCGCGCGGCGGATCTACTGGCTCAACGATTGTATGAGGCAGGGTGCCGCCATGCGTTCGGCATGCCAGGCGGCGAGGTTCTGACGCTGGTGGATGCCCTCGAACGGGCCGGCATCACCTTTCATTTGACCAAGCACGAGAACGCAGCCGGGTTCATGGCCGAAGCCGTCCATCACCGCGACGGCGCGCCCGCGATACTGGTTGCAACCCTTGGCCCCGGCGCGATGAACGGGATCAACGTAGTAGCCAACGCGCTGCAAGACCGGGTCCCGATGATCGTGCTGACTGGCTGCGTCGACGCGGATGAGGCGCTGACCTACACGCATCAGGTCATGGACCACAGCCAGGTTTATCGCTCGATCACCAAAGGGACCTTTACCCTCACCGCTGAGGGCGCGGATATCATCGCCGACAAGGCGGTGTCGCTTGCAAACCAGCCCCGCCCCGGCCCGGTGCACATCGACGTGCCGATCTCGGTCGCGGATACCCACGTCTCATCGACGAAACGCCGCCGTCTGGCCAAGGTTGCCGCCGTGGCGCCCGAAGGCGATTGCCTGTCCAAGGCCCGTCGCTGGGTGGCCGAAGCCGAGCGTCCGATTGCGATCATCGGGCTGGACGTCCTCTATGACGATTCACGCAGCGTGGTTCAGGCGTTTCTGGAGCATTTCAGCATCCCCTTCGTCACGACCTACAAAGCAAAAGGCGTAGTGCCCGAAGATCATCCCTTGTGTCTGGGCGGTGCCGGGTTGTCCCCTCTGGCCGACAAACACCTTGTCCCGCTGGTGGAACAGGCCGATCTGGTTCTGTGCCTAGGCTATGACCCCATCGAAATGCGCCCCGGCTGGCGTGAGATCTGGGATCCCGAAGAAACGCGCGTCATCGATATCTCGGCCGTGGTCAATGATCACTACATGCATCAGGCCGGTCTGAACCTTGTGGCCGATACTGGCCAGACCCTTGAAGCCATTGCCAAAGGCAACCCCGCCCGCGCCACATGGCCTGCCCGAGAGCCTGCGAAGGTCAAAGCCGCTTTGGCGGAAGCCTTCCCACAGAATGACGATTGGGGGCCAGCTGGCGTGATCGCCGAAACCCGTGCCGCCCTACCCGCGAATACTTTGGCAACCGCGGATAGCGGCGCGCACCGCATTCTCCTCAGCCAGATGTGGGAGTGTTCGGAGCCACGCGGGCTGATCCAGTCCTCAGCCCTTTGCACCATGGGCTGCGCTGTTCCAATGGCGATCGGGCTGAAACTGGCAGAACCGAACCGACCGGTGATCAGCTTTTCGGGCGATGCCGGGTTCCTGATGGTAGCCGGAGAGTTGTCGACCGCCGCCGAAATGGGCGGCAACCCGATCTTTCTCGTCTTTGTCGACGCCTCCCTCGCCCTGATCGAGTTGAAACAACGCCAACGGCAGATGGGTAACAACGGGGTCGATTTTGACCGCCATGACTTTGCCGCCCTAGGCCGCGCGTTCGGAGGCTATGGACACACGGTCCGCAACCGCGCAGAACTGCGTGCAGCACTTGATGAGGCGGTCAAAGCCGACCGCTTCACCGTCATCGCTGCCGAGATCGAGCGTGGAGGATATGATGGCCGAATCTAATGGGCCGCTCAAAGGCGTAAAGGTTCTGGACCTGTCGCGCATTCTGGCCGGACCGACCTGCACCCAACTTCTGGGCGATCTGGGCGCAAGCGTCATCAAGATCGAAAACCCCTCGACCGGAGGCGATGATACGCGGCAATGGGGCCCGCCGTATGTTGAGGATGAAGCGGGCAACCGTTCCGACCTGAGCGCGTATTTCATGTCGGCCAACCGGAACAAGAAATCCGTTGCCATCGACATTGCAACGCCTGAAGGACAAGCCGAGATCAAGCGGCTGGCCTCGCATGCTGATATCCTGATCGAGAATTTCAAACCCGGCGGGCTGGCGAATTACGGGCTGGATTACAACAGCTTGTCGCAGGATCTTCCCGGCCTCGTCTATTGCTCGATTTCCGGCTACGGGCAGACAGGCCCCAACTCCAGCAAACCTGGTTATGACCTGATGGCGCAAGGGTATGGTGGGATCATGTCCCTGACAGGCGACCCCGAGGGCGCGCCAATGAAGGTGGGCGTGGGCATCGCCGATGTGATGTGCGGCATGTACGCAACCGTCGGCATTTTGGCCGCGCTGCGCCACCGCGACCTAACTGGTGAAGGGCAACAGATCGACCTTGCGTTGGTGGATGCCCAGATCTCATGGTTGATCAATGAGGGCACAAACTACCTGACCTCGGGCCAGGTCCCTCAGCGACGCGGCAACGGACATCCGAATATAGTCCCGTATGAGGTGTATGAGACAGCAGATGGCCACGTGATTTTGGCCGTTGGAAATGACAACCAGTTCCGCAGGTTCTGCGCATTCATCGGCCACGCCGATCTTGCCGACGACAACCGGTTTGCAACCAACCCAGCCCGGCTGGAGCACCGTGACGAATTGAACGCGATCCTGCGCCCGGCGATGAAACAGCATCCGACGACGACTGTGATTTCCGAGCTTGAGGCCCGCAAAGTGCCCGTCGGCCCGGTGCAAACGCTGGATCAGGTGTTTGACACCGATCAGGTCGCCGCGCGGCAGATGAAGATCGCCATGCAAGCCCAACCGGGAGAGGTGAATTTGATCGGCAATCCGCTGAACCTGTCGCTCACGCCTGTAACATATCGGCATGCGCCGCCGGTCTTCGGGGCCGATACTGATGATATTTTAAGCGCTGAAAACCCGTTCGAAGATTGAAACACTTGCATGTTTCGGCGGCAACTTGCTGAAACATGCCCTTGAATCGGCGGTTTTTTTCACTTTTTTCACACACGCGATTTCACCAATTCGAGAGCAGGGTCGATACTGTTACGAGGCCGTCGCAGACTCTGGTAAATCGAACAGTGTCAAATACCGCAACCAGATTGGACCCAAGTATGAAACAAGACGTTTTTGGACAGATGAACACTCTGACCCACCCGGCGGCCGTCGAGGCATGGGACGGTGTTCTGCTTGGGTTCATGGCGCATGCGGCGATTACTCCTCAGCATTTGGGAAAAGTGTTGGAGCTTGAGCCCGACTTTGCTCTGGGCCACGCGGTCAAGGGCCTGTTCATGGTTCTTCTGGGCCGACGCGAGATGCTACCCGTCGCCGTCGACGCGCTGAGCGCCGCCACAGAAGCGATGAAACGTCAGCCCGTCTCTACGCGCGAGCAGCTATTTGTTGAGGCCCTGTCCCTTTATGTGGCGGACCTGCCCTCGCAGGCCGTGCAGAAATTCGAAGAGGTGCTGCGCGCCCATCCGACGGATTCGCTGGCGATGAAGCTCAGCCATGCGACCCGGTTTGTGCTTGGCGATGCAGAGGGCATGCGGCGTTCGATCGAACGCGTCATGCCCGCTTATGAGCCGGATCATGCGGGCCGTGGCTATCTGCTGGGCTGTCATTCCTTCGCACTAGAAGAGACCGGTTCCTACGAAAAGGCCGAGATTGCCGGTCGTCAGGCCCTGTGGATGGTTTCCGACGATGCCTGGGGTCTGCACGCGGTCGCCCATGTTCACGAGATGACGGGCAATGCGCAGCTGGGTCTGGATTGGCTGGCGGGGCGTGAGGATGCCTGGGCCCATTGCAACAACTTCCGCTATCACGTCTGGTGGCACAAGGCGCTGATGCATCTGGATCTGGGTCAGGTCGATCAGGTCATTGACCTCTATGACCAGCATATCCGCAAAGACAAGACCGACGATTATCGCGATATCTCCAACGCAACCTCGCTGCTGTCCCGGATGGAGCTTGAAGGCATTGATGTTGGCGACCGGTGGGAGGAGCTGGCCGATCTCAGCGCCGCCCGCACCGAAGATGGCTGCCTGATTTTCGCCGACCTGCATTATCTGCTGGCTCTGACCGGCGACAACCGCTCGGACGCGACGGGCAAGATGCTGCAGCGCATCCAGAAAGACGCCCAGCGCAATCAAGGTGACACGCCGATCCGCATGTCTGACCCCGGCATTGCCGCTGCCAAAGGGCTAGAGGCCTTTGGTGATGGGCTGTACGGCGCGGCGTTTGATTTCCTGTCGACCGCCCGCGCTGGCATGCAGTTGGCCGGTGGCAGTCACGCCCAACGTGATGTATTCGAGCGCATCACAATTGATTCCGGCCTGCGCGCGGGGCGTCTGGATGCGGTCGAGCGCATTCTGGATGACCGCCGCGCCAAACGCGCCGGAGGCGAGGACAATTACGCACTCGCGCGCCGCGCCCTGATCGGCGCGGCCCGCGACAACGGCGACGCACAAAGCGTTCCGGCTGAATAACAAAAAGACCAAGAAGGACAGAAAACGTATGGCGACTGTTTCGCCCGCTTCTGATTTTGCGCCTGTTGCGGCCCCGGCCGCAGCGCCCGCTGCCCGTGTGCGCGACCCGCGACTGGATTTCTATCGCGGCATCGCGATGTTCATCATCCTGATCGCCCATATCCCGAACGACCCATGGGCCAAATGGATCCCGGCCCGTTTCGGGTTCTCGGACGCGACCGAGATCTTCGTGTTCTGCTCGGGCATGGCGTCGGCCATCGCATTCGGCGGCGCGTTCCTGCGCAAAGGCTGGTGGATGGGCACGGCCCGCGTTGCGTTCCGCATCTGGCAGGTCTACTGGGCGCATATCTGCCTGTTCTTCTTTGTCGCCATGAGCATGGCCGCGCTGGACAACTCTGGCCTTTTTGAAAAAAGCTATGTCTCATCGCTGAACCTGCAGCATTTCTTCAATGACCCGCTGCCGCAAATGGTTGGGATTTTCACCCTGACCTATGTGCCCAATTACTTCGACATCCTGCCGATGTATCTGGTCGTTCTGGCGATGATGCCGCTCTACATGGCCCTCTACCGCGTCAGCTTTTGGCTGATGGCGGCTGTGTCGGTCGCGATCTGGCTTGTGGCACAGACCGGCGCGCTGGCCCTTCCGGCTGAGCCTTGGTCGGACCGTCAATGGTTCTTCAACCCGTTCGGCTGGCAGTTGCTGTTCTTCACCGGCTTCGCCTTCATGCGCGGTTGGATTCCGGCCCCTCCGGTCTCAAAAACGCTGATCTGGGCGGCCATTGCCTTTCTGGTTTTGTCCGCGCCCTTTGGATCGTGGAAGGTTTTCCTGTGGGTTCAATCCGCGGCCCCCGGTCTGGCCGAGCAAATCCGCGAGATTTGGCCTCTGACCAAAGAACTGCGTGGTAAGACCGAGTTCGGCCTGTTCCGCTACATCCACTTCCTGTCGCTGGCCTATCTGGGCTGGGTCGTTGCAGGTGAGCATGGTCACCGTCTGATCGCCACCGGGCACTCTCTGGGCGCGCGCATCTGGCAGGTGGTTCTGAAACTGATCACTAAAGTCGGGCAGCAATCGCTGGCGGTCTTTGTCTTCTCGATGGCCGCAGCCCGCCTGATCGGGGTCGCGCTGGATCAGACCGAGCGGGATGTTGCCAGTGTCTTTGTCGCCAACATGATTGGCTTTGCCATGATCATCGGGGTGGCCTATCTGGCCGCCTGGTTCAAATCTCAGCCATGGAAATCAAAGAAATGAATCTGACTCGCCGCGCATTTCTGGCCTCGACCTCTGCGCTGTTTCTGGCGCCGGCCACCTTTGCCTCGGGGTCAGAGGTTCCGTTCGACCGCAACGACGTGGTTGAACTGGCCCGAGAACTGGCCAGCCGCCCCTTTGCCGAGCGCGAGATGGTGCCGCAGGAATGGCAGGACCTGACCTACACGCAATACCGCTCGATCCGGTTCCGGCTGGACCGCGCGCTTTGGTACGAGACCGAGACCCCTTTCAAAGTCGATTTTTTCACCCCCGGCCTGTATTTCCCACGCACCGTCAAGGTCTCGACCGTCGAGAACGGGATGACAAAGCCGGTCGCTTTCGACCTTGAGATGTTCGACAAGGCCGAAGAGGTCCCGACCCTTCCAATCGACGAAACGCTTGGCTTCTCGGGCCTGCGCCTGCGCACGGAAATGCACCGCCCCGGCAAGACCGATGAATTCTGCGTCTGGCAGGGGGCCAGCTATTTCCGCGCGATTGGTCTGCACGAAGTCTACGGCCTATCCGCGCGCGGTCTGGCCCTGAAAACCGGCGACCCGGATGGCGAGGAATTCCCCGAGTTCATCCGATTCTGGCTGGAACGACCCGAACCCGGCCAGCGCAACATGGTTGTCCACGCCCTGATGGACAGCCCAAGCGTAACCGGTGCATACCGCTTTAACGTCACCGCCGGTGCAGATTGCACTATGGATATCGAGGCCACCCTCTTCCCCCGCGAAGAGCTGCCGCATGTGGGTATCGCGCCCGGCACCTCAATGTTCCTGTTCGATCAGACCAATCACAGCCGGTTCGACGATTTCCGACCTGCCGTCCATGACAGCGACGGGCTGCTGATCCGCAACGGCGCGGGTGAGGTGATCTGGCGTCCCTTGGCGAACCCGACCCGTTTGCAAATCTCGTCTTTCGTGGACATGAACCCTCAGGGCTTTGGCTTGATGCAACGCAAGCGCGAATTCTCGGACTACGCGGATCTTGAGGCGAACTATCATAAGCGTCCCAGCCTGTGGGTCGAGCCCGGCTCCGATTGGGGCAAGGGCACGGTGACGCTAGTCGAGATCCCCGCCGATCAGGAGATCTATGACAATATCGTCGCCTACTGGCGGCCCGCCGAGCCCTATGCCGCAGGCAGCCAGGTAGACCTGAGCTACCGCCTAATCTGGGGTGAGGAACCACAGCGCACGCCGATGCCGCGGGTCATCAACACGGCGATGGGTGAAAACACCTTTGGCGAAGGCCGTCTGGCCGTAATCGATTTTGAGCCCAGCCCTCTGTTCGACGATCTGGAGGCGGTCAGCATTTTCGCGAATTCGCCTCATGCGGAAACCTCGGACGGTGTGTTGCAGCGCAACCCCGATACCGGCGGTGTGCGTCTGGCGTTCTCGTTCCAGCCGGGCGAACGAGACCATGTGGAGCTTCGCGCGCAATTGCTGGTCGGAAAGCAACCCGCCTCCGAAGTATGGCTGTACCGTTGGACCGCATGAGCCGCGACCTGCATATCATGCCACCCGAGGCACCGCTTGCAATGCCCGCGCAGGACTTCCGCAGTGGGTTCCGCGATGCGCAGGTCCCTGCGGGTACCCGCCCATCGGCCGGGTTCTGGCGTGCGCTGGCGTTTTCGCCCGCAATGGCAGCCACACTGGGTTTGCTATGGGTCATGAGCGACTGGTTCGGATCTGAAGGCATCAACCTTGTCGAGGCCATCCTGCTGGCGCTGATCTCGTTCAACTTCTTCTGGATCTCCTTCACGGTCTGCACCGTGCTGCTGGGCATGATCTCTCTGTCCCGGCAAGAGCGCCCCGTCCGGCAAGAGCGCGCGCAACCGCTGCGGGTTGCCCTGCTGATGCCGACCTACAACGAGGTGCCGTGGTTCGTGCTGGGCAATGCCCGCACCATGCTGGAAGAACTGCGCGCCCGAGGTGGACAGCATGAATACGCAATGTTCATCCTTTCGGACACCCGCGACCCGGACATTGCCGCGCAAGAACAAGCCAGTATCGAGGCGCTACGCACGACGCTGGCCCCCGACCTGAAGCTCTACTACCGCCGTCGCGAACAGAATACCGACCGCAAAGTTGGCAATATCGCCGATTGGGTCAACCGCTGGGGCGCGGATTGGGACGCGATGTTGGTGCTTGATGCCGACAGTCTGATGACGGGCCGCGCGATTGCCCGGCTGACGGATTCTCTGGCGCGTGATCCCGGCGCGGGCTTGATTCAAAGCTACCCTCAACTCATTGGTGCTCAGTCGGTCTTTGCCCGGATGCAGCAATTCGCCAATGGCGTCTACGGCATCGCCTTCGCCGAAGGTCTGGCCCGCTGGTGTGGGCAAGAGGGCAATTATTGGGGCCACAACGCCATCATCCGCACCAAGGCCTTTGCCACCTGTGCCGGACTGCCCAAGCTGCGCGCGTTAAACGGGCAGGAAAAGCTGATCATGAGCCACGACTTTGTCGAGGCCGGTCTGCTGCGCCGTGCGGGGTGGGCCGTGCGGTTTCTGCCCCGTATCCGCGGTTCTTACGAAGAAACACCACCCACCCTTATCGACCACGCCATGCGGGACCGCCGCTGGTGTCAGGGGAACCTTCAGCATCTGAAACTGCTGGGCTCGCGCGGGTTTCGGTCCGTTTCGCGGTTTCATATGTTCCATGGGGCGGTCGGCTATCTGATGTCGCCGCTGTGGTTCGCCCTGCTTCTGATGTGGGCACTGATTGGTCAGGGAGAGGACGCCTCGGTCCTGCATTATTTCAGCCCCGACAACCCCCTGTTCCCACAATGGCCGGAGATGTCTGAGACACGCCATGTGCTGATCATTCTCGTAATGTATGCGATGCTACTAGCCCCCAAAGTGCTGGGTGTGGCCGCCCTCCCCCTCAGCGGAGTGCGCTATTCCGATTTCGGCGGCTGGCGGCGGTTCTTCACCTCGTTCCTGTTCGAGGTCATCCTGTCGATCCTCTACGCGCCGATCCTTATGGTGCAGCAGATGATCGCCGTGTTCCGCACCGCATTGGGCATCCAGAAAGGCTGGTCCCCGCAGGCGCGCGACGGTGGCAGCTATTCCTTGCGGACACTGGTCTTGTGCCACGCGCTGGAAACCTTCAGTGGCATAGCACTTAGCGTTGGAATTCTGGCCGGGCTGGTCTCGGTCTGGCTGGCCCCGATTGCGATCAGCCTTGCACTGGCGATCCCGCTGTCGGCGCTCAGCGGTGTATCCGCCGGAACCGCCCGCCGTATGGTCGGTATGCGTGAGGATTTTGCCGAGCCCGCCATCACCCGCTCGGCCCGTCGTCACCGAAATGAGTTGAAGCGCCTGATCGAGGGCAAGGGCAGCATGACCCCGGCGGAATAATCAACCGCCGGGCAATCCTTCGTACCAATCCAGCATCATGTCCGCCCACCCGGTGGGCACCGTATGACCGCCGGGGAACAGCGCGAACTCCAGAGCGCTGCCCTCGGCACATCCCATCCAGTTGCGCCGCATGAACTGGCCCGTGGTCGAAAACCCGCTGGGCTTGGTATCAACACAGCCATTTGCCTCGCGCCAGATCTCAAGACCGGCAAAGATATCACCTTGATGGAAACGGCCACCGCCCAGCAAACGCCCTTCGAGCGGGACGACATTGTCGATCCAGCCATGGGTGTGAAACATTCGGATCGGCCCAGCGCAGGATTCCGGGTGCGGACGCCAGAAACCTCCTGAAACGGGAACATAGGCCGAGAAGGTCTCGGGCGCGTCGCAGGCGAGGTAATTCACCATGAAACCGCCGGCGGAAAACCCTCCTAGAACAACGCGTTCGCCGTCAATTCCAAACCGTTCCGCAGCGTCATCCACCGCTTCGCTAAGAAAGGCCGTTTCGTCACGCTCACCAAAGCCGGGATAGAAGTTCCAGCTTTGAATGCCGCCCCGGTCTGGCCGCTCTAACCCCTCCGGCGCCATCACCGCATAGCCGCGCGCCAGCAGAGGCTCGACCATGCTGCGATTGTTCATGGTTCCTGAGCCGCTGCCTCCGTAACCATGCAGAAACACGACCAGAGGCGGGTTGTCAGCTTCGGGCAGCTCGATGTGATACGCGCCCGAGGCGATCTCGCAGGTGCCTTCATCCGGGCCACAATCGGCAAAGGCCGGTTGCGCCGCTGCGGTCAGACAGAAAGATAGCCAGTATTTGTGTTTCATCACGCCCCCTCAACAAAGGTCTCAACCGGTAGACCGGCCCGCACCCAGCCCGGCCCGGCGGCCGAACCCAACATACCCTCAGGCACGTCAATAATATTGGCAAACCCGGCTGCGGTCAGTTGATTGCTCAACCGTGCCGAACGGACCCCGCGCGCACAGATCAACGCCACAGGGGCGGACATGTCTCCACCTGCCATTTGCACCAATGCCGGAATGAAATCCTCGCGCCGCATATCCAGCGGCTTCGCCCCCTGTCCGACGCCTGTGGCCTTCCATTCCCGAGGTGTGCGGATGTCCACCAGCAACACATCTCCGGCGACAGCCTTCTGATGCGCCTGCGTCACCTCCAGCTGACCACCCGCATAATCCTGCGGGATCAGGCTGTACTCACGAATGGCAAATCCTGCGGCAATTGCGCCTGCCCCGCCCATCAAAACCCACCGTCGCGTTCGGCTTTTCCCGTCTGCCATATGGCGTTCTCCTGCACTCATGGCTTGGTTCTATCACAAGGGTTGCAATCGCGCGCCGGGGAATTCCGGCAGCAGGATCAAGTTCGCGTCATTATCACGCAGAAAGATAGGTTCGATATACACCTTTTAACATCTGTCAAAACCTTGCAATTTTTGGACAATCATTAAATTATCCTACAAAATCTGTCATATTGACCGCCCAGACCGGAGTATCGCACTTGTCCCTATTCCTCATCGCGGCCCTTCCCTTCCTCGGAGCTGTTTTCCCAGCCCTCCTGATACGGGCGGGACGAAATGCAGCCGCTTCGGCCGCAGGGTTGACCACTTTCCTCGCCCTGATGGGGTTGCTGATCCATATCCCCAGCGTGATGCGCGGCGATGTCGTGACAGCGCGGTTTGACTGGATACCGGGGCTGGGGCTGAACGCGAATTTCATGCTGGACGGGCTGGGTTTTCTGTTTGCCCTGCTAATCCTCGGCATTGGCCTGCTGATCATCCTTTATGCGCGATTCTACCTGTCGCGAGAGGACCCGATGGGGCAGTTCTACACCTATCTGTTGCTGTTCCAGGGCGCGATGGTTGGGATTGTTCTGTCTGATAACATCCTGCTTTTGCTAATTTTCTGGGAGCTAACATCGCTTAGCTCATTCCTGCTGATCGGCTATTGGAAACACCTGCCCGAAGGCCGACAAGGCGCCCGCATGGCACTTGCTGTCACCGGAGGCGGTGGCTTGGCGATGATTGCCGGGATGCTGATTTTGGGGAATATCGTCGGGTCCTATGACCTCAGCGTGATTTTGCAGAACAAAGAGCTGATCCAGGCCTCGCCATACTATCTGCCCGCGCTGATCCTGATCCTGCTGGGCTGTTTTACCAAATCGGCGCAGTTCCCGTTCCATTTCTGGCTGCCTCACGCTATGGCCGCCCCGACGCCGGTTTCCGCCTATCTGCACTCGGCCACCATGGTGAAGGCCGGGCTGTTCCTGATGGCGCGGATGTGGCCGGTTCTGGCGGGGACGGAGGCTTGGTTCTATATCGTCGCAACCACCGGGCTGGTGACCATGTTGCTGGGGGCCGTGATCGCCCTGTTCAAGGACGATTTGAAAGCTCTGCTGGCGTTCTCAACCGTGTCACATCTGGGCCTGATCACCATGCTGCTGGGCTTTGGCACCAAGTTTGCAGCCGTGGCCGCCGTGTTCCACATCATCAACCACGCGACGTTCAAAGCCGCGCTGTTCATGACTGCCGGGATCGTGGATCACGAAACCGGGACGCGTGATGTCAAGCGGCTGGGCGGCCTGCGCCATCTGATGCCGATCACCTTCACCATCGGCACCATCGCAGCTTTGTCCATGGCCGGGCTGCCTCCGCTGAACGGCTTTTTATCGAAAGAGATGATGTTGGAGGAGACCGTCCACACCACATGGCTGAACTCTCACTATTTGGTGCCGGGTCTGGCCCTGCTGGCAGCGCTGTTCTCGGCGGCCTACTCCTTCCGCTTTGTCAGCCATGTCTTCCTTGGACCAAAGCGCGAGGATTACCCGGCCCATCCGCATGACCCTCCGGTCGGGCTTTGGCTGGCCCCCGCCTTCATGGTCGTTCTGGTCGTGCTGATCGGCCTTTATTCAGCGGCCATCGTCGGCCCGCTGGTGGCCGTCGTATCCAGCGCCGTGATCGGTGGCGAAAAGCTGCCCTATTATTCGCTGAAACTGTGGCACGGCTTTACCCCTGCGCTGTATATGTCCGTTGTCGCGACGTTGGGCGGTCTGTTCCTGCTGTCGCAACACAAACGCGCGCAGCAGCTTTGGAACACCCTGCCCCGGCCTGAGGCCAAAGTGATCTTTGAGGCCATTATCAATGCGTTTACGCGGCTCAGCCAATGGATCACAGATGAGCTGCACAATGGTGTCCTCAGCCGGTATGCGATCATCTTTGTCGCCTTTACGGTCGGCCTTGGCTACTACGCCTATTCCACCGGGACGATCGGAGTTGAAACCCGCGTGCCGCTGCCTGCGCAGATCATTCCGATCGTTGGCTGGATCTGTCTGGTGGGCGCAACGCTGGGCATCATGTGGTTCCACCGTAACCGCCTGTTGTCGCTGGTTCTGATTGGTGTTGTCGGGCTGATCGTTTCGGTTGCGTTCAACTACCTCTCGGCTCCGGATCTGGCACTGACGCAGATCTCAGTCGAGGTGGTGACGATGATCCTGTTGCTGCTGTCGCTGAATTTCCTGCCGACCGAGACCCCATGGGACAGTACCGCCGCGCGGCGTTGGCGGGATGCCGCGATCTCGGTCGTGGCCGGGATTGGGACAGGTGCTCTAGTCTATGCGATCATGCTGCGTGATTTCGCCTTCCCGACGATTTCCGAATTCCACCTTGCCAACTCGTACAAAGGTGGTGGCGGCACCAACGTGGTGAACGTCATCCTCGTGGATTTCAGGGGCTTTGATACCTTTGGCGAGATCATCGTTCTGGGCATCGCAGCGCTGATCATCTTTGCCTTGACCGAAGCAGTCCTGAGCAGCAATGTCCGAGGCTACCTGCTGAACCGCAAGCCACACTGGCCGCAATCGGGCGACTCGCATCCGCTGATGATGGTCGTCGTGACCCGCGTGATGATGCCGATTGCCCTGATGGTGGGTGCCTACATCTTCTTCCGTGGCCACAACCAGCCCGGAGGCGGCTTTATCGCCGGCCTGATCGTCGCCATCGCCTATCTGATGCAATACATGGCCAGCGGCTACACCTGGGCGATCGAACGGCAGAGGTTCTACTATCACGGCACCATCGGCTGGGGCGTGCTGATCGCCGCCGCCACCGGTCTCGGTGCCTGGTTCAATGAACGCCCCTTCCTGACCAGCGATTTTGGCTACATCAACTGGCCCCCGCTGGAAGAATTCGAATGGGCCACTGCCATGTTGTTCGACACCGGAGTGTTCCTTGCCGTTCTGGGCGCGGTGATGCTGGCGCTGGATAGCCTGTCGCGCTTTGCGTGGCAGCCGGGCATGGCGCAGGAATTCCCGATGGATATCAACCCGCTGCGGGACGCTCCGCCGGAAGAAGAACAAGAGAAGGAGCAGGCCTGATGGAAGCGCTCGTTGCCTCTGCCGTAGGTATTCTGACCGCCGCCGGGATTTTCCTGATCCTGCGTCGCCGGACATTCCCGGTCATTCTTGGCCTGTCGCTGATCACCTATGCGGTGAATGTGTTCCTGTTCGCAACCGGACGTCTGGCGCTGAATTCACCTGCCGTTCTGAACAAATACGAAGACGTTCCCTATACCGATCCGCTGCCGCAGGCGCTGGTGCTGACGGCCATCGTGATCTCGTTCGGGATGACGGCGGTGATCGTGATGATCTCGCTCTCGGCCTATCTGTCCTCGAAGGATGACCATATCGACATGAGCCCGCATGACAGCGTGGACGCGCCGGGAGAAGACGCATGAACCATTGGATCGTTGCGCCGATCGTTCTTCCTGCGATCCTGGCTCCATTCATCATAATGGTCCTGCGCTATCACCTTGACCTGCAGCGCATCTTCTCGGTCGCGGGGGTCGTTGGCCTGTTAGGCATTGCCCTGACCATCACCGCGCAGGCCGCGGGAGGCGACATTCAGGTCTATGAGCTGGGCAACTGGCCCGCCCCCTTCGGGATCGTCATGGTGTTGGACCGACTTTCAGCCATGATGGTTCTGCTGACCGCCCTACTGGCCCTGCCTATTGTGCTCTACGCCATCGGTTCGGGTTGGGACGAGCGTGGCAAGCATTTTCACGCCCTGTTTCATTTCCAGCTTATGGGCGTGTGCGGGGCCTTCCTGACCGGAGACGCCTTCAACCTGTTCGTGTTCTTCGAGGTCCTACTGATCGCCTCGTACGGTCTGATGACCCATGGCGGAGGATCGGTCAGGCTGAAGGCTGGCGTGCAATACGTGGCCTATAACCTGTTGGGATCGACCCTGTTCCTGTTCGCCCTGGGCACGCTCTATGGTGTGACCGGCACGCTCAACATGGCCGACATTGCCCTGCGCGTGGCCGAGATACCGCCTGAGGATACCGCGCTGCTGCGGGTTGGCGCCGTGTTGCTGTTGTTGGTGTTCTGTATCAAGGCCGCCGTTCTGCCGTTGCATTTCTGGCTACCGGCCAGCTACGCCAACGCGCCCCTACCCGTGGCGGCCTTGTTCGCGATCATGACCAAGGTTGGGGCGTATTCGATTATCCGGATGTACACTCTGGCCTTCGGCCCCGAGGTTGAAGCAACGCAAGGGCTGGTCGGCAATTGGCTGCAACCTGCCGCGTTAGTTACGCTTGCCGTCGGAGCTATCGGCATCCTCGGCTCGAAACATATCGCGCGAATGGTCGCCTTTTGTGCTATCGCCTCGATGGGTACGCTGCTGATCGCCATTTCGCTGTTCACGCCGGATGCCAGTGCAGCCGCGCTCTACTATGTGTTCCACTCGACGCTTGCGACGGCCCTGTTGTTCCTTGTAGCCGATCTGGTGATGGAACGCCGCGGTGGTGCCATCGCGCCCACAATACCAATGGCGCAGACCGGATTGATCTCAGCGCTGTTCTTTGTGGGGGCGATTGCGATGGCCGGGATGCCTCCGCTGTCCGGCTTTATCGGCAAGCTGCTGGTTCTGGATGCGGCCCGGGATGCACCTGACGCAACCTCTGTCTGGGCGGTCATCCTGATCGGGTCCTTTGTCACCATCGTGGGTCTCGCACGGGCCGGCACGTTGATCTTCTGGAAAAGCCACGACGCGGACCATAACCCTCAGCCCGAGGAGGAAGACGCCGAGCCGCAACCCACCCCTGAACCGCACCCGGGTCTGGCATTTACAGCGGTCTTCGGTCTGGTCGGCGGTCTGGTCCTGCTGACCTTGTTTGCGGGCCCCGCGCTCGAATACACCAGCAAAACCGCCGAGCAACTGTTCACACCCGAAGACTACATCTCGGCCGTATTGGGAGAGGCAGAATGATCAAGCTGCTACACCGCATATTCCCGCACCCTCACCTGAGCTTTCTGCTGACACTGGTCTGGGTTCTGCTTGCCAATAACGGGTCGTTAAACTCGCTCGTTTTTGGTTTGATTCTCGGGATCATCATTCCCTTTGTCACCCAACCCTACTGGCCCGACCGCCCCAAACTGCGCAACTGGCCCATGGTAGCGGAGTACATCCTGGTGGTGCTCTGGGACATCGTTATCGCAAATATCACTGTCGCCCGGATCATCCTGTTCAAACGCGACGACGCCCGACAGCCCAACTGGATCTGCGTCCCGCTTGAACTGCGCACGCCCGAGGCAATCACTGTACTGGCCGGGACAATCACCATGACTCCGGGCACCGTCAGCTGTGATCTGTCGGCGCAAGGGCACAACCTTCTGGTCCATTGCCTCGATGCACCTGACCCTGAGGCCGTACGCGATCAGATCAAACAGCGCTACGAACGCCGCCTGAAGGAGATTTTCGAATGATCGAATACGCTATCTACTTCGCCTTCGCCTGCTTCGGAGCCGCAATCATGATGTGCCTGTGGCGGATCATCACCGCCGATGGTGTCGGCACCCGCGTTCTGGCGCTGGACACGATGGTGATCAACACCATCGCGCTTATGATCCTGTACGGGCTGGATCAAGGCACCGAGATATTCTTCGAGGCTGCCATGATCATCGCCATGCTGGGTTTTGTTTCAACCGTAGCCTATGCGCGCTTCATGCTGCGCGGCAACATTATCGAGTGAGGGCGACATGACATTTCTCGTCGAATTGCTGATCGCCGCTTTCCTGATCATGTCGGGTATCTTCGGCTTCGTTGGGTCGTTTGGAATGATCAAGCTGAAGGACCCCATGTCGCGCCTGCACGCGCCGACCAAAGCGACAACGCTGGGTGTCGGTGGCGTTCTGTTGGCCTCGATCGCACATTCCGTGTTGCTTGAGGGCAAGCTATCGATGCATGAGCTGCTGATCACGCTGTTTTTGTTCCTGACGGCCCCGATCACGGCCCTGTTCATTGCCAAATGGCACATTCATCGTCATGAAAAGCCGCAGGATCTGCCGGATGCGGGCGAGGATGAGCTTTGGGCCACCCACGCGGTCGAGCAGGTTGAAGACGTCCCTGACCACAGCACGAACTGAGCCAGATGCATAACCCTCCGCTGCCCCTGACCCGTGATCTGGTTTTGATTGGCGGAGGTCACACCCACGCTCTGTTGCTGCGCAAATGGGGCATGGACCCTCTGCCCGGCGCGCGCGTGACGGTGATTAACCCCGGCCCGACTGCGCCCTATTCTGGCATGCTGCCCGGCTTTGTCGCCGGTCACTACTCCCGCTCTGATCTGGACATTGATTTGGTCCGTCTGGCGCGGTTCGCGGGCGCGCGGGTCATTCTGGGCGCGGTTGAGTGGATCGACACCGCCCAGCGCCATGTGCATGTGCCGGGGCGGCCTCCGGTGGCATTCGATGTCGCCTCGGTCAATGTCGGGATCACCTCGGACATGCCCGCCCTGCAAGGTTTTGCAGACCATGCCGTTCCGGCCAAACCTTTGGGACCTTTCGCCGCGCGCTGGTCGGATTATCTGGACGGCACCGACCCTGCCTCGGTGGCCGTGATCGGCGGAGGCGTCGCTGGGGTCGAACTGGCGATGGCCATGGCCCATGCGCTGAAAACCAAGGGCAGACCCGCGCGGATCACGCTGATCGACAATGCCTCGGCCCTGACAGCGACCGGCCTCAAAGCCGCAGCGACGATCCGCAAGGCTATGGCCGGTCTTGGCATCGACGTGCTCGAAGAAGTTTCGATCAAAGAGATCACCGCAGATCATGTCGCGCTGGACGATGGCCGCCAGATCCCTGCCGAGTTTGTGACTGGCGCTGCGGGGGCGAGACCCTACAGCTGGATCCAGCACACCGGGCTGGACCTGCACGAGGGTTTCATCCGCGTGAACAGCCACCTGCAATCCAGCGACCCCGCCATCTTTGCCGCCGGAGACTGCGCCCACTTGACCGAGAACCCGCGCCCCAAAGCAGGCGTCTACGCGGTGCGCGAAGCTCCGGTGCTGTTCAACAACCTGCGCGCGGCGCTGGGGGCTGGGACTATGCAGCGCTATGTGCCGCAGAAGGACTATCTCAAGCTGATCTCATTGGGTGGAAAGTCCGCATTGGCCGAGCGTCTGGGCACGTCGTTCAGCGGCGCTCTGATGTGGCGTTGGAAGGACCATATCGACCAGAGCTTCATGAATCAGTTCCGCGATCTTCCTACCATGGCGACCCCGGCCCTCCCGCGTGCCCACGCCGCCGGTATGGCCGAAACTCTTGGTGACAAGCCCATGTGCGGCGGCTGTGGGGCGAAACTCGGTCGCGGCGCGCTGCGCAGCGCTTTGGTCGCACTACCTGAACCATTGCGCCAAGATGTGACGGCACTGCCGGGCGATGACGCCGCGCTGCTGACAACCGGGACTGCGCGGCAGGTCTTGACCACGGATCACCTGCGCAGTGTCACCGATGACCCGGTCCTGATGACCCGTATCGCCGCCGTCCACGCACTGGGGGACATTTGGGCTATGGGGGCCGCGCCGCAAGCTGCAACGACCACCCTCATCCTGCCGCGCATGTCCTTTGACCTGCAAGAACGGACGCTTTCCGAGATCATGCGCACGGCGAGCGACGTCATGCGAGGCGCCGGGGCCGAGATCGTCGGCGGCCACAGCTCGATGGGCGATGAGATGACGATTGGCTTTTCGGTGACGGGGCTTTGCGCCAAAGACCCGATCACCCTGGCGGGCGGCAGGCCCGGCGATGTGCTGATCCTGACCAAACCCATCGGCAGCGGCGTTTTGATGGCCGCAGAAATGGCCAGAAGGGCCCAAGGCGCAACGGTCGCGCAAGCCTATGAGCTGATGACCCAATCGCAAGGCGCAGCGTCTCGCATTCTGGCAGAGGCCCACGCGATGACCGACGTTACTGGGTTTGGCTTGGCCGGGCACTTGAACGGGCTGTGCGAGGTTTCAGATTGCGGTGCGGTGCTTGATCTTGAGGCCGTCCCAGTGATGCCTGGAGCCATCGAGCTGAGTGACGCAGGCATCCAATCGACCCTTTTCGCAGACAACCGCTCCATCGCGCCTGAGCTGACAATGGAAGGCAAGGCAGCGCTGTTGTTCGACCCGCAAACAGCGGGCGGGCTGCTGGCTGCGGTAGCACCCGAGATCGCCGACAAACTGCTACAAGATCTGCGAGCGGCGGGCTACCCGGCCGCGCGGATCGGGCATTTGACCGACACTCCGGGGTTGAAGCTTCAAAGCTGATCCAGCGTGTTTTTGATGCGATCCGCCGCGCCCTTCAGGCCATTCTCATCCAACTGCGCGATCTCTATCCGCGCCAAAGTCTTTGCCGGGTGTTGACGCTGGGATTTGGCGTAGGCCGGATCATAGTGCTGTTCCATCAGCGCACGCGTCAAAGCCTGTTTGTCGCCAGACGAGATGAGGTTCAACCACCCGTCCACGACCTCATGCCCGCGATAAGATCGCAGTGGAGACAAGCGATCCCGAAGGCGCTCGGTATCCGACAAGATGTCGTCATACGCCTGAGTCAAGTAAGCCGACCGGGCAGACAAAGGCGCGTCTATATGAATACGCGGTGCGGCACACATCGCGGTCCAAACGCTGGGTGGCAGGATGCGATCGCCTATTTTCGACGACTCCGCCTCAACCACCACAGGGCGAGATGGGTCCAGGGCGCAAAATGCGGCTGACAGGGCGGACTCAAAAGCCTTCTGACTGGGCTGCCCACCTGGCCTTTCGCCCAGTAACGAGCCTCGATGATTGGCGAGCCCTTCCAGATCAACCACTTGCACGCCGCGTTGATCCAGATGGTGCAACAACTCGGTCTTGGCGGTGCCGGTGTAGCCGTCCAGCGCGATCAGTTGGAAGGCTAACGGCTGGTCGTACAGGTAGGCCTTCACCAGCCGACGATAGGTCCGATAACCTCCATCGACGACATCCGCCTGCCAGCCGATCTGTTGCAACGTCCATGTAAACGAGCCCGAGCGTTGCCCACCGCGCCAGCAATAGACCAAGGGCCGCCAGTTCCCCTTATGATGGCTGAGGCGATGTTCGATATGGTTGGCGGCATTGCGGAACACCAGCGCCGCCCCTAGCTTTCGCGCCAGAAAAGGGCTTTTCTGTTTGTAAATCGTGCCGACCCGCGCGCGCTCTTCATTGTCCAGAACCGGCAGATTGATCGCCCCCGGCAGGTGGTCTTCGGCGAACTCTGCCGGGCTGCGGACGTCGATGACCGTATCAAACCCATGAGCGTAGAGCTGCGGTAACTCTGTGAATTTCAGTGCCATACCAAAGACCTGTCTTTTGGGCGCGTGCAAGGGGAACGCATTCGCAGCTAGTCCTCGATGACTTCGATCAGGTCCGGGCCAGACGCCCGATTGGAGTTAACGGCGGGATCGACACGATGAAACTCCAGCACGTCTTCGGCACCCGGTTGCATCAACGGCGCGGCACCTTTGCCCGCCTCTCCCAACCAAAGGGACCAATCGTCGGGCTCTAAGATCAAAGGCATCCGGTGGTGAATGGCCGAGAGGCTCTGGTTCGCCTGAGTCGTCACGATGGCACAGGTGGATTGCCGCGCCTCATCCGGCCCCCAATCCTGCCAAACGCCTGCAAAGGCGATGGGCGCACCGTCCTTGCGGTGGATATACCACGGCAGGCGCGTCCCTTGCTGGGACTTGGTCCATTCATAGAACCCCGTCGCCACGATCAGGCAGCGCCGCGATCGGCAGGCGTCGCGAAAAGCGGGTTTTTCGGCCAGCGTCTCGGCCCGTGCGTTGATCAACAAGGGGCCTGCATTTTCGGCCTTGTACCAATGGGGTAGAAAACCCCAACGCACTGCATCCAAGCGACGACCAGAATCGCCTGCGCGAACGACATGCACCTGATTGGTCGGGCAGACGTTATAGTTGGGCACGTCGGGCAAGGCATTGGCAGGGCGCGCGGCAAACAGCTGCGCCATCGCGTCATTGGGCAAAGTGATTGCAAACCGTCCGCACATCAGTCCGTTGTCCAATCCCGGATCGTCGCGGGATGCGATTTCAGCCAAAAGAAAAAGCCGCACCCAAACGGGCACGGCTTTTCAGGTCTTACTTCTGCTTGATGCGACCATCCAGATAAGGCTGGTACGGCGCGTTTTCGGCCAGGTATTCCGCCGTCACATCCGCCAGATCCGGGCCGAAATCATAGGCATTCTTGTCGTCGCCTTCGAAGACGCTGTAGCCGTCACCACCGTTGCGCACGTAGTTATTGGTCACAACCAGATATGTGGCCGAGGGATCAATCGGAACGAAACCGTCACCATCGGCAACCATCACCTCGGTGATGCGCCCTTCATTCGGGGCGGCTGAGGGGTCCCATGTAAAGGTCAGACCAGCGACTTGCGGGAACCGGCCCTTGACCTCTTCGACCTGGCTGACGCCATTTTCCAGCGCGTCGATCACGCCCTGACCGTTGATCTCAAAGGTCGACAAGGTGTTCTGGAACGGCAGGACCGTCAGGACTTCGCCCATGGTGACCTCGCCTTCGTCGATCGAGGCACGCAGACCACCCGCATTCGCAATCGCGATCTGAGCGCCCTGATCCGCAACGCGGGCCAGCATGGCATCCGCGACGAGGTTGCCCATCTCGCATTCCTGCACACGGCAGACATCACGCGAGCCTTCGATTGTTGCAGCTGAGTTGGCTACGACGCGGCCTTTCATCTCTTCAATCGGGGCGCCCATTTCTGCGACGCGTGCCGCGATGCCCTCGTCCGGTGTGACGGAGGCATCCAACAGAATCGGCTCGCCTTCTGCCGAAATCAGATTGCCGTCATCATCAAAGGTCAGGGTGATCTCGCCGAGGTATTTCGAATAGGCATAGGCCTGAACCACCGGAACTTCGCCCACCATCACCGGGTAAGCGCCAGCCGCATCCGCATCTGTGTTGGACAGCAGGGTGTGCGAGTGCCCACCGACAACCAGATCAAGGCCGGGCACCTGTTCGGCGATCTTAATATCCTGAGCCAGACCGACGTGGTTCAGCGCGATGATGATGTCCACACCTTCGGCTTCCAAAGCCGCCACATCCGCCTTCAGGCTTTCGACCTCATCCTGAAAAACAACGTCCTTTCCCGGGCTGGACGTGTCCACCGTATCCGTGGCCAGGGCCGAGATGATGCCGATCTTCTGGCCACCCACCTCAAGCACCACGTGGTTTTGCACCTTGTCCTTCAGCTCAGCCGAAGACGACAGGTCCAGATTGCCCGAGATCACGGGAAAGCTGACCGCATCGATAAAGGCGGCCAGACCTTCGGGCCCGTCATCGAATTCGTGGTTGCCGACGGCCATCACGTCATAACCGATCGCTTCCATAAACTCGGCCTCGGCGGCACCTTTGTAGGTCGTGTAGAACAACGAGCCCTGAAAAGGATCGCCTGCGTCCAGCAAAAGTACATTCTCATCCGCCAGTTCGGCGCGCTTGGCGTCAACGGCTGTTTTCAGACGCGCCACACCGCCAAAACACTTCCCTTCGGCTTCATCTTCAGCACCGCAAGTGGAATCGTATTTGTTGATCGACTCGATCCGGCTGTGAATGTCGTTGGTGTGCAGAATGGTCAGCTTGTAGTCGGCAGCAGCGATGCCTGCACTCAGGCCGAGGATCGCGACCGACGTCAAAAGGCGGCTTACCATGTTGAAACTCCCTGTCATTGTTTTTCGGGATCGTGCGCTGATGCGACGGAAGAGTCAAAGGGGGAAATCCGGCTTGATTCCACGGGCTATGCGGGGCATCAGACCCTCATGCTGATCTACAAGATATTCCGGGCCGAGGAATGGGCCGCGTTGCAGGCAAATGGCGCAACTGATGGCGCGCCAATTGATATCGCTGACGGGTTCGTCCACTTTTCGACAGCCGAACAGGCGGCGGAAACCGCTGCCAAACACTTTGCTGGGGTTGAAGGTCTGACACTGCTTGGCTGCAACGCTGACGCCATGGGCGACGACTTGAAATGGGAAGTGTCGCGCGGTGGGGCCTTGTTTCCGCATCTCTACCGCCAAATCCGGCTCAGCGATGTGGTTTGGTCCCGCCCCCTGCCCTTCGATGGCCAAACCCACCAATTCCCGAGCGAGATGGTATGACCGCCTATATTGATCCCGATCGTGAACAGTTCGAAGCCTTCAAGGCGTTGGGTCGGGATCAACCCATCGAGATGCTGAACCTTGTCAGGTTTCGCGCCAAGGCCAACTATCCGGTAGGCCACGCCTTGGCGGATCAGGGTCTTACAGGCGCCGAAGCCTATCGCCACTACGGGACTGAAACCGCCCCAATCATCGCCAGAATCGGTGCGTCAATCCTGTGGCGTGGGGCGTTTCAGACCACATTGATCGGACCGCAGGACGAGGTTTGGGATGAAGTGTTCATTGCCCGATATCCCACAGCCCATGCGTTTCTTGAAATGGTAACAGACCCGGTTTACCGGTCTGCGGTGGTCCACCGTCAGGCCGCTGTCGAAACCTCCCGCCTGATCCGCTGCGGTACCGCGCAAGGAGGCGCGTCTTTCGGATGAAACTGACCGAGAAACTGGGCCTCGCCGCCCTGCACCGTATGGACCCTGAAGCGGCCCATGGTCTGTCGATCAAGGCCTTGCAGGCCGGCCTGGCCCCAACGCCCGGACCGGTGACGTCATCGCGTCTACAGACCGAACTCGCAGGGCTGGGCCTGCCCAACCCCGTAGGCCTCGCCGCCGGGTTCGACAAGAACGGAGAGATTCTGGCCCCTCTTTCCCGAGCAGGGTTTGGGTTCATCGAGGTCGGAGCGGTGACCCCGCGCCCGCAACCCGGCAACCCGAAACCCCGCCTGTTCCGCCTGACCGAGGACAAAGCCGCCATCAACCGCTTTGGCTTCAACAATGAAGGTATGGAAGTGATGGCCGAACGGTTGGCCAACCGTCCTAAGGATGCGGTGATCGGCCTGAACCTCGGTGCCAACAAGGATAGCGATGACAGGCCCGGCGACTTTGCCAAAGTGCTGGCCCATTGCGCCGCGCATCTAGATTTCGCGACGGTCAATGTCTCCTCCCCAAACACCGAAAAACTGCGCGATCTTCAGGGCAAGGCGGCCCTTGGCGCTTTGTTGAGTGGTGTGATCGAGACGCGCGATGCACTGCCGCGCCCTCTGCCCATTTTCCTGAAAATCGCGCCTGACCTGACCGAGGATGAATTGCAGGACATCGCCGAAGTGGCCTCGGAAACGGGCGTGGATGCGGTCATCGCCACCAACACGACCCTGTCGCGCGACGGGCTGCGCAGCCCGCACAAGGACGAAAAAGGCGGCCTGTCCGGTGCCCCTCTGTTTGAGAAGTCTACCCGCGTTCTGGCCCGATTGAGTAAGCTGACCAACGGCAGAATCCCTCTGATCGGTGTGGGCGGTGTCAGCTCAGCGGAACAAGCCTACGCCAAAATCTGCTCAGGCGCGTCGGCGGTGCAATTTTACACCGCGATGGTCTATGGCGGCCTGTCCTTGGCTGCCGATATCGCAAAGGGTCTTGATGACTTATTGACCCGCGATGGGTTTGACACCGTTGCACAGGCTGTGGGCAGCAAACGAGAGGATTGGCTGTGATCGAATATTGGCACAACCCGCGTTGTTCAAAGTCCCGCATGGGGTTGGCTTTGCTGGAGGAGCGAGGTGCAGAGATCGAGGTTCGCAAATACCTAGAAAACGCCCCCTCGGTCGACGAATTGCGGACTGTGCAATCTCTGCTGGACCTGCCCGCCATCAAGATGATGCGCACGGGCGAGAAGCGGTTCAAAGAGCTGGGCCTTTCAAAGGACGCGCCGGATGCGGAGCTGATCCAAGCCATGGCGGACAACCCGATCCTGATCGAACGTCCTCTGGCCATCTCGGGCGATAAAGCCGCAATTGGCCGCCCACCCGAAAATCTGCTCGCCCTGCTCTAGGCCACCTGAGCTTCAAGCTTCAGATAACGCCAGCCCATCGTCACGCCGCGCGCAAGGTTCAGAACCATCAGCGCGGCCCACAGGCCATGGTTGCCGAACGCGGGCACCAGAATGAACAAAGCGACCACATAGATTGCCACTGATTGCAGCATCGCATTGCGCATGTCGCGGGTCCATGTGGCCCCGATATAGATACCGTCGAACATCCAGCTTGCGACACCGATGATCGGAGCCAAAGCCGCCCAGAACAGGAACGTGCGTCCCGCCTCGCGTACTTCGGGAGAGGTGGACATCAGATCAATCAGCGCGGGACCTGCAAAGAAGAAAACGGCGCTGAGAAGCACCGCGCCACCGACACCCCACTGAGACGCCATGACCGAGGCGCGCCGCACTTGGTATCGGTCCCGTGCGCCAACCGCGCCTCCGACCAGTGCCTCGGCGGAGAAGGCGAATCCGTCCAGAGCGAAGGCGGTGATTTCAAGGAACTGAAGCAGCACTTGATTGGCCGCCAGATTGACGTCTCCCAAATCGGACCCGACGAAAAGGAAGGTGGTGAACGAGCCAGTCAGCAGAACCGACCGGATCATGATATCTCCGTTCACCTGCACCATCCGGCGCAGCCGCGTGGCATCGAAAATGCGCGGCCAGTCGCGCCAGATTTGCCCGGCAAACCCGTCCCGGCACAGCCACAGACCCAGTACCAAACCGGTCCACTCCGCGATCAGGGTTGCAATCGCCACGCCTTCGACGCCCCAGCTCAACCCCAGAACGAACCACAGGTCCAGCACGATGTTGAGACCGTTCATCCATATCTGCAGCAGGAACACACCCCGCGTCCGCTCGACGGCGATCAGCCAGCCTGTGATCGCATATAGGGCAATGGTCGCGGGTGCCCCCCAGATCCGAATCTCTAGGTACGAGCGCGCGAGTGTTTCGACCTCGGGGCTGGCCGGGGATAGCCAAAACGCGCCACTGAAGATTGCGACCTGGGCAAAGATAAACACGAGGCCGGCCGCCCCGCCGAGCATCAACCCACGAATGAGCAAGGCGCGCATCTCGGCGCTCTCTCCGGCCCCGCGCGCCTGCGCGGCAAGACCGGTTGTGCCCATGCGAAGAAAGCCGAAAACCCAGTAGATCGCGGACAGGATCACCGCGCCCATGCCCACCGCACCAATCGGAGCAGCCGCCCCCATCTGCCCCACAACGCCCGTATCCACGGCGCCAAGGATCGGCACAGTCGCGTTAGACAACACAATGGGAACCGCGATCTTCAGCACCCGTTTGTGAGTTATGGGTGCCGAGGCATCCTGCATTCTTAGCCCTTGTCGCGGGGCTGTTGCGGCATCAGGAAATGCCCCGTCGCCTGTGCAAACAGCTTGGCATGGTTGTCCTGCCACGCTTCAACCCGAACCGAGGCGTAGCGCCGTCCGGCCCGGTTCACAAAGGCGCGCGCATAGGCATCGCGCGGCAGGCCCGAGCGCAGGTAGTCGACCGTAAAGTCGATGGTTTTGGGAAAGCGGATCGATTCATCCGTAACAATGGCCTCGGCATCAATTTCGCCGCTTTCGATGTCCGAGAACATGTGCTCCCAACTCAGCGTTATGACGGCAGTGACCTCAAGAAACGCCGCGGTAACGCCGCCATGAAGGGCTGGAAGAAACGGGTTGCCGATCAGCTTCTCGTCAAAGTTCAGCACGCCAGTCAGTTCATCCCCGCGCCGGTCAAAACTGATATTGAGAAACCGGATATAGGGCACGCCATCAACCAAAGCGCGCAAGGCGGCGTCGCGCCGTTGTTTGACAACCTGCATGGGTTCGGGACGGGAACGGGCCATATTACTTCCCCTCAACCGTGAAAGACCCCGAGGCGGTCGCCACTGGCAGGTCAAGATCATCATCCATCGCCGTTGCCCGCACGAAGGCGACGTTTCGGGTGATGTGATAGCAATTGGCCCGTGCAGTGATGCTCTGCCCCGGCGTGGCAGCGCGCATATAGTCGATGCGCAGATCAATCGTTGCTGTTCCGCCCGGAGAAGACGCGTGGCTCATGACTGCGGCCCCGCAGCAGGTATCCAGGATGGTCGAAATCGCACCGCCGTGGATCACGCCCGTGCGCGGATCTCCGATCAGATCTTCATTGTAAGGCATTGTTATCTCGGCTTCACCTTCCCCAATCTGGCTAAGATGAAGGCCCATCGCGCGCGCATGCGGAATGGCTTCGATAAACTGGCGGGCTAGCTTTGCTTTGTCGACCATGATCATATCCTGTTGTCTTGCCCCTTTATGAGCCGCCATCCGATCAAAGGGCAAGCCCACCTGTTGCGCTTGTTCGCATGACGTCCTAGGTTGCTGCCGAGGAGACCCCGAATGTCCGACAACCGTTTGTCATTCAAAGAGATGTGCGCCGAGTTCGACGTGACTCCACGCACTCTGCGTTACTACGAATATATCGAGCTCTTGCAGCCCGACCGCGAAGGGCGATCACGGTACTACGGCCCCAGAGAGTGCGCCCGCATGACCCTGATCATGCGCGGCCGGAAATTCGGGTTTCCTTTGGAAGAGATTCGCCAATGGCTGTTGATCTACGAAGATCAAGGCAACGAAGCGCAGATGGCGACCTTCGTGGAAATGGCGGATCGCCAGATGGAAGAGCTGCGCCAGCAGCGCGCCCAGCTTGACGAGGCGATGGATGCCCTCAAGCAGCTTCGGGATCAAACGGCTAAGTCCATCAAGTAGAACACCCTGCCCTTCTGGGTTCTGGTGAGACCAAGCGATGCACCTTGGAATCGCGTCCTCGGACCAATCTGAGGGCGAATTTCCCTTGCCCCTAGGGAAAGAAAATTTCGCGAAACCCGTCATTACGCGACTGGAAGTTACGTCAACTTAGAAATGACGCAGCGTCTGGATTACGTAAACGTCACCTACATGTTGTAAAGCGTCCATCAACTGCGCAACTCTATTCGGACGACGCCAGTGACGAGAGTATGACGAATGACCGAAGATCTGATGACCATCCGTGAAATGTGCGAGACCTATGATGTCACGCCCCGCACCTTGCGGTTCTACGAGGCGAAGGAACTTCTGTTTCCGATCCGCGAGGGTCAGAAGCGTCTGTTCACCAAACGCGACCGCGCGCGGCTAAAGCTGATTCTGCGTGGCAAGCGGTTTGGTTTCAGCCTTGAGGAAATTCGCCAGCTTCTGGACCTGTATCACGTGGGCGACCAGCAGGTGACCCAGATGTCGCGCACCTATGAAATCGCGTGCGAACGTCTGGCCGATATGGAATCGCGCCGTGAAGAGCTGACGCAGGCCATCGACGATCTGAAAGAGCAGTTGCGCTGGGGCGAAAAAGTCATCGCCTCGATGAAACAGGAAAAGAAGGCGGCCGAATAACTTCGCCCTGCCCTCCGGACATATGAATTAAGGGAGCTTCACATGCCCGTCTACAACGCGCCAACCAAAGATATGCAGTTCATCCTGCATGATGTCCTGAAAATCTCGGAGTCTGACATTCCGGGCTACACCGAACTAGAGACCGAATTCACCGGTGCCGTTCTGGAAGAAGCTGGCAAGGTTGCCAGCAATGTTCTTCACCCGCTGAATGTTGTCGGCGACACCGAAGGATGCCGTTTGGAAAACGGTATCGTTTACACACCCACAGGCTTTAAGGATGCCTTCGAGCAGATGAAAGAAGGCGGCTGGACTGGCCTCGACATGCCGGAAGAGTATGGCGGCCAGAACATGCCCTACGTGATTGGAACGGCCGTGGGCGAGATGTTCTCGGGCGCGAACCAGGCGTTCACTATGTATCAGGGCCTGACCCACGGCGCGGCCTCGGCCATTCTGGCGCACGGCTCGGACGAGCAGAAGAACAAATACCTGCCGAACATGATCAGCTGTGAATGGACCGGCACCATGAACCTGACCGAGCCGCATTGCGGGACCGATCTGGGACTGATGCGCACCAAAGCGGAACCTCAGGGCGACGGCAGCTATAAAATCTCGGGCCAGAAGATCTTTATCTCGGCCGGTGATCACGACATGGCCGACAACATCATCCATTTGGTTTTAGCTAAAATCCCCGGCGGCCCTGAGGGCATCAAGGGCGTTTCGCTGTTCATCGTACCCAAGTTCATCGTGAACGAAGACGGGTCTGTAGGTGAGCGCAACGGTGTTTCGGTCGGCAAGATCGAAGAAAAGATGGGCATCCACGGCAACTCGACCTGCGTCATGAACTATGACGAGGCCACAGGCTGGCTGCTGGGCGAAGAGCATAAAGGCATGCGCGCCATGTTCACCATGATGAACGAAGCGCGTCTGGGTGTGGGTATGCAGGGGGTCTCACAGGCCGAAGCTGCTTATCAAAACGCCCTGGAATATGCCAAAGATCGCCTACAGGGCCGCGATGTGACTGGAGTAAAGAACCCGGACGGCCCCGCCGATCCGTTGATCGTCCACCCCGACATCCGTCGTAACCTTATGGATCAGAAAAGCTTTACCGAAGGCGCAAGAGCGTTCCTTCTGTGGGGCGCGACCATGATCGACAAGGCGCACCGTTCCGAAGACAAAGACGCGGACGGGCTGATTTCGCTGCTGACACCGGTCATCAAGGGTTTCCTGACCGACGAAGGCTATGACATGACCGTTCAGGCCCAGCAGGTCTATGGCGGCCATGGCTACATCGAAGAATGGGGTATGTCGCAATACACCCGTGATGCCCGTATCGCGATGATCTACGAAGGCGCGAACGGCGTTCAGGCGCTTGACCTTGTGGGCCGTAAACTGGCGCAGGATGGCGGCAAGCACGTGATGGCGTTCTTCGAAATGGTCAAAACCTTCTGCAAGGAAAACGCAGGCCAAAACGAAGCCTATGACAAAGCCTTCATCGAACCGCTGAAAGCGGCGTCCAAGGATCTACAGGCCGCTGGCATGTACTTCATGCAGGAAGGCATGAAGAACCCGAACAACGCTCTGTCCGGGTCTTATGACTTCATGCACATGTTCGGTCATGTCTGCCTGGGCCTGATGTGGGCGCAGATGGCCAAGGCCGCTCAAGACGCGCTGGACGGTGGGGCCTCGGACAAAGAGTTCTACGAGACCAAGATCAACACCGGCCGGTTCTATATGGCCCGCCGCCTGCCCGCGACTGCGATGCATCTTTCCCGCATTCAGACCGGCGCAGACACTGTGATGGTTCTGGACGCGGCGAACTTCTGATCAAAGTCTGGGCTCGGGCATCACAGCTCGGGCCCTACTATTCGGAGGAGACAGAATGCCCAAACGCTTTCGCCTGACCCGCCGTTTCCCGGTCGCCATGACCGAGGACGGCTATCGTAAACTCCGCGGCTTCGCCCGCGAGGCCGGGTTGGATGAAGGCGAAGCGCTGTCTTTTCTGTTCGAGAACTTCAACAGCGTCATCGACGAAGACAACCTGACCCATCGGTTGCGTCTCTTCAATTCCGAGTTGGAGGCACGCAAGCGCTAGGCACCAAGGCCGAAAAGCTTGGGCGGACGATGCAAAAAAACGCCACGGGAGGGGCGACCGCATGACCATAAAACTGCACTGCTTCGGTGAAAGCGGCAATTCTTACAAAGCCGCTCTGGCGCTGGAAATGTCCGGCCTCGAGTGGGAGCCGGTCTTTGTCGATTTCTTCAAAGGCGTCACCCGCAGCCCCGAGTTCCGCTCGGACGTCAACGTAATGGGCGAAGCGCCCTTCCTGATCGACGGTGATTTCAAAACCTCCCAATCTGGTGCGATTCAGGCTTATATAACCGAAAAATCCGGCAAGTTCGGCGGCAAGACGCGGGAAGAGAATTACGAGATCCTTCGCTGGGTGCTGTGGGATAACCACAAGCTCAGCTCGATGGCTGGCATGACGCGGTTTCTGATGAACTTCCTGCCCGAAGAACACCGCAATGCCGATGTGATTGCCTTCAACCAAGGCCGTCTGAAAGCGGCCTATGATGTTCTGAACAATCATCTTGAGGGCCGCGACTGGATTGTTGGGCATGGCGTGACCAACGCCGATCTCAGCTGTTGCGGCTACCTCTACTATCCCGAACCATTCGGCTTTGACCATGCCGACTGGCCCAACATCGACGCCTGGCTGACTCGCCTGTCCGAGCAGCCCGGCTGGAAACACCCCTATGACCTGATGCCCGGCAACCCGTCGGATCGAGCTTAAGGAGAAGACCCATGACCGAAGCTTACATTTATGACGCCCTGCGCACTCCGCGCGGCAAGGGCCGTAAGGATGGCAGCCTGCACGAGGTAACCTCGGTGCGCCTGTCCGCCTTGACCCTGAACGCGATCAAGGAACGCAACAACCTCGAAGGCCACGCCGTTGAGGATGTGATCTGGGGCAACGTCACCCAAGTCATGGAGCAAGGCGGCTGTCTGGCGCGCTCGGCGGTTCTGGCCTCTGACCTCGACCAGTCGATCCCCGGTCTTGCGATCAACCGCTTCTGCGCCTCGGGCATGGAAGCCGTGAACCTGGCCGCGAACCAGGTTAAAGGCGGCGCGGGCGACGCCTATATCGCTGGTGGTGTTGAGATGATGGGCCGCGTGGCCATGGGCAGCGACGGTGCCGCGATTGCCGTAGACCCGACGCTGGCAATGGACACCTACTTTGTACCGCAGGGTATCTCGGCCGACATCATCGCGACCGAGTATGGGTTCAGCCGTGACGACGCCGACGCACTGGCCGTAGAGTCTCAAAAACGCGCGGCAGAGGCTTGGGAAGACAACCGGTTCGAGAAGTCGGTCATCACCATCAAAGACCAAAACGGCCTGACCATTCTGGATCGCGACGAATATATGCGCCCCGGCACTGACATGCAGAGCCTCGGCGCGTTAAACCCGTCCTTCCAGATGATGGGTGAGCAAATGCCCGGCTTCGACAAAGTCGCGATGCTGAAATACCCGCATCTGGAGCGGATCAACCACATCCACCACGCGGGCAACAGCTCGGGCATCGTGGACGGCTCGGCCGCTGTTCTGATCGGCAACAAGGAATTCGGTGAGAAATACGGCCTCAAGCCACGTGCCCGCATCAAAGCAACCGCGAAGATCGGTACCGACCCGACCATCATGCTGACTGGCCCGGTTCCGGTGACCGAGAAGATCCTTGCCGACAACGGCATGCAGATCAGCGATCTGGATCTGTTCGAAGTGAACGAAGCCTTCGCCTCGGTCGTGCTGCGTTTCCAGCAGGCATTCGACGTCGATCCTGCGCTGGTGAACGTCAACGGCGGCTCGATCGCGATGGGTCACCCCCTGGGTGCAACCGGTGCGATGATCATCGGCACGCTGCTGGATGAGCTTGAGCGTCAGGACAAGGAAACCGGTCTGGCTACGCTCTGCATTGCGTCCGGCATGGGTGCAGCAACCATTATCGAGCGGGTCTGATGCCCAAGCTGGATCTCTCTCAGATCCCGTTCAAGGGTGGCTCGTCTTATCCCGGCAAACTGGTCGAGGCGGTCGGAGGCCGCTTCAATCAGGGCGTCGGAGATGCAGGCGGGTTGACCCAGTTCGGGGTCAACATCGTACGGCTTGAACCGCAGGCTCTGTCCTCGCTGCGCCACTACCACATGGAGCAGGACGAGTTTGCCATCATGCTCAGCGGCAAATGCGTGCTGATCGACGACGATGGTGAGCATGAGATGCTGCCCGGTGACTGCGCCGCGTGGCCAGCCGGTGAGGCCAACGGCCATCACCTTGTGAACAAGACCGATGCGCCCGCGACCTTTTTGGTGGTGGGCACTCGGACCCCGACCGAGACCGGCTACTACAGCGACATAGACATGATGGTGAAGGATGATGAGAACGGATTCTCTTTCACCCGGAAAGACGGCAGCCCGCTGACGGCTGACCAGATTGGAGATGACAATGACTGATTTCACTCTGACCAAAGACGCAGACGGCGTCGCTTTTGTGACCTGGGATGCCCAGGGCAAATCCATGAACGTTCTGACCCGCGAGGCCTTTCAGGAGGTCAGCCAGCTGATCGATCAGGCCCTGAGCGATGATGAGATCAAAGGGATCGTAATTACCTCGGGCAAAGAAGGCTCCTTCGCGGGTGGCATGGATCTGAATACCCTCGCCACCATCCGTCAGGAGGCCGGCGACGAACCGGCGCAGGCGCTGTTCGATTTTGTAATGGGCGGCCACCACATCTTGCGCAAGATGGAACTGGCGGGCATGGACCCCAAGACCAAGAAGGGCGGCAAGCCGATCGCCTGTGCCATCAACGGCACCTGCGCTGGCATCGGGACCGAGATCGCTCTGGCCTGCCATCACCGCGTCATGACCTCGAACGCCAAGGCCAAGATTGGCCTGCCTGAGATCCTGCTGGGCATCTTCCCCGGTGGTGGTGGCACCATGCGCTATAGCCGTATGGTTGGTGCAATGGCAGCAGCCCCTGTCCTGCTGGAAGGCAAGATGATGGACCCGAAGAAAGCCAAAGGTGCGCAGCTGATCGACGATGTTTCAGACGATCCGGTCGCAGCAGCCAAGGAATGGGTTCTGAACGCCAAGGACGCCGATCTGGTCAAGCCTTGGGACGCGAAGGGTTACAAAATGCCCGGAGGCGCGCCCTACCATCCTGCCGGCTTCATGACCTTCGTTGGTGCCAACGCGATGGTGAACGGAAAGACACAAGGTGCTTTCCCAGCGGCTAAGGCTCTTCTGAGCTCGATTTACGAAGGCGCGCTGGTCGACTTCGACACCGCCTTGAAAATCGAGGCGCGTTGGTTCACCAACGTCCTGATGAACCCCTCGTCGTCGGCCATGATCCGGTCGCTATTCCTGAACAAGGAAGCCTTGGAGAAAGGCGCGGTCCGCCCCAAAGATGTGGCCGATCAGCGCGTTAAAAAGGTCGGTGTTCTGGGCGCTGGCATGATGGGTGCCGGTATCGCTCTGGTCTCGGCGCAGGCCGGGATGGAGGTTGTTTTGGTCGACCGTGATCAGGCTGCCGCTGACAAGGGCAAGGCTTACTCCGAAAGCTACATGGACAAGGGCATCAAGCGCGGCAAAGCCACCGCCGAGAAGAAAGAGGCCCTGTTGGCGCAGATCAACGCCACCCCCGATCTGGAGCATCTGAAAGGCTGCGATCTGATCATCGAGGCCGTTTTCGAAGACCCCGGCGTCAAAGCCGATATGACCAAGAAGGTCGAGGCGATCATCCCCGAGGATTGCATCTTTGCCTCGAACACCTCGACCCTCCCGATCACCGATCTGGCAAAAGCCTCCGGCCGGCCCGAGCAGTTCATTGGCATCCACTTCTTCTCACCCGTTGAGAAGATGTTCCTGGTCGAGATCATCAAAGGCAAGGAAACTGGTGATCGCGCCGTCGCCAAGGCTCTGGACTATGTGCGCCAGATCCGGAAGACGCCAATCGTGGTCAACGATGCGCGCTTCTTCTACGCCAACCGCTGCATCATCCCTTACATCAACGAAGGTGCCCGCATGATCACCGAGGGCGTCAGCCCGATCCTGATCGACAACGCGGCGCGTCAGTTGGGCTTCCCGGTTGGTCCGATCCAGCTGACCGATGAAACCTCGATTGATCTGGGTGCCAAGATTGCGCGCGCGACCAAGGCGGCGATGGGCAATGCCTATCCCGAAAGCCCCTCGGACGATCTGATCTTCTGGATGGAGGAACAGGGCCGTTTGGGTCGCAAGGCCAATGCAGGCTTCTTCGACTATGACGAGAAGGGCAAACGCGTCGAATATTGGAAGGGTCTGCAGGACAAGTACCCTCTGGCCGCTGAGCAGCCTGACCTGATCGAAGTGCAGGAACGTCTGATGTTCGCACAGGTTCTGGAAGCCGTCCGTGCGTTGGAAGAAGGCGTTCTGGAAGACATCCGTGAAGGTGACGTAGGCGCGATCTTGGGTTGGGGTTTTGCGCCTTGGTCCGGTGGTCCGCTCAGCTGGCTGGACATTATCGGCACGCCCTACGCGGCCGAGCGTTGTGATCAGCTGGCCGAGGCCTATGGCGAGCGTTTCGCCTGCCCGCCGCTGCTGCGTGAAATGGCCGAAAAAGGTCAGAGCTTCTATGGCCGGTTCAACCCGGACGCCAAAGCCGCTTAAAACAACGACGCAGGCGCAACTCCCCTTGCGCCTGCGTCTTCCTTACTGAACAGCCGGAGCGGTTTGCCATTCAGGCCGGAGAAACAGAACCGGTGCATTTGGTCGACCCGGCCGCCCGGGCCTGCGAATACCCGCCGCTGGGCGGATCGGGAAAATCGGATCCGTCGGGATCGGAGCAGGCAAAGCGCCCAAGGGGTTCGCCAAAGCCGAAATCTCACCACTTGCAGCAAGCGCACCGACCAACGCAGTCGCAGCGTCTTCGTCGGCCACCGCATATTCTTTTGCCTGACCAGACGTGCGGCTGAAGCGCCCCGAAGGGCAATAGGCCTGCAGGCCACCCTCGATATAGATCACCTCGTCTTGGTCGAAGAACAGGGTTGTGACCTCGAACGACGCTCCCGGAGATTGCGATGTCAACCGACAGGCCCCGTCCAATACCCGCGCAGGCAACACTGTTACACCTTGATCCGTCAGGTCCAGTTTGCCACGATCCAGCGCGACGCCCTGTTCCGGCATCAACCAAACCGCGCGCCCGTTATAGGCTGCCCGCGCAGGCACAAAGATGGGTAGATGGGCCGACCGCCTCTCATCTGCCGGGATATTGACCCAACTGGCCGAGACTCTGCGGACTTCTTTGAAACCGTGATCCAGCGTTCGAACCAGATCGCCAACGGCGATACGTTCAATCAGCTTCCATCCACTGGTGGTCGCGATTTTGGTTCCGTGAAGGAACCCTCCTCTGCGCGATGACACAGCGTCCAGCGCAACTGGCAGATCTGCATCGTCACGATACTCGGAAACATCCGAAAAACTCACTACTTCCAACACGTGCCGAACCCCCTTTTGGCACAAATACTCACATCCCAAGTGATAGCAGATGCAGCGGTTTTTCGTCTTAGTTTGGCCGTATTTACGCCCAATTCGAGTTAAAACGAGGGGCTTTTCGCAACAAACGGCCCTGCCGGAATGGGTTTATCGACCAATCGGAAACTATGAACCGGACGTTGCGTCAAAAGCGTAGCCGAATCTCTGGATGTCTTCTGCGCAGGCTTCTGCCACGGATTGTGCGGACTTGTCGGAATAGTACGCCCTATAATCCGCCTGCCGGCCCGAGGGGTTGATATGGGGCAATTCAACCTCAAACCCCAGATGGCGAAACAGAGCTTGAGCGTCCTGTTCGAACTGTTCCAACCGTATGAACAACTGGCACTGTTCGACCCCATCCGCGCGGGTCATGTAGCGCCGCGCCGGATGGTCCTGAAACGAACGACGAATGGTTGGGTGCAGGACAAAAGGCTCGAATGCCAATTGCTGCGACAGGGTGACGGCCTCATGAATAAAGCTCTGAGATCGCAGCCAGTGATAGTAGCTGACCATGCGATCCCACGGGTTGCGGACCAGCGTGAAGGCAAACATTGCCTCAAGTTCACCGTCCGGCAACACGCCGTTGATATCCGCAAGCGTCGCGTGTTTGTGCAGCCTCCCCCGCGCGGTCAGTTCCTTGGCGCGGCGCCGCCGTTTCAACGCCTTGGGCGTGTCTCCTAGGAGAATGTCATCTTTCATGGCCCGCTGCTCCAGCGCCAAGGCCAGTGAGGTTCCCCCCGTCTTGGGCATATGCACAAACACATAGCGGCGGCCGCGCGAGATGATCATACGACCTCCTGCTCGGGGGCCGCGCGCCTAGCCCTCCAACCCAGAATTGCACCGGCTGTTGCGATCAGACCGATGCCAAAGATCTGCATCACTCCAATCGTCTGTCCAAGGGCAACCCAGGCGAACAGAGGGCCGAAGATCATGATCGAATATTCGAACACGGCAACGAATGAGGGCTCTCCGACCTGATAGGCCTTGATCATCATGAAGACGGCCACGGTGGACCCGACGGCCTGAACCGCGACCCATGGCAAGGCAGCGCGCATATCGAAGACCAGACCACGAGTCACAAAACCTTCGGGACCGTCGGGCCCGGACGCGGGAAAAGCCGTGAAAACGATCAAGCCGACGGCCCCGGCAACGCCCAGAACAAGCATGTTGTTGCCCAGAAGGGCGACTGTGCTTTCGTCCGAGCAATAAGTCCGCGTGACGATCACGCTGAGCGCGTAGAAGAACCCTCCGACAACCGGCAAAAAGGTCCTGAAATCAAACTCGGACGGGTTGGGTTGCAACACGCACAGGATGCCCACAAACCCCAGAAGAACCGCGCCGATGCGCCATGGCCCGATGACTTGCTTTAGACCCAATGCCGAGATCAGCAGCACGAACATCGGTGAGGTGAACAAGCCCGCCAGAGCCTGAGCAATCGGCATCAAGGCGAGTGAGGCGAAATAGAACAGCATGCCCGTCGCGATCAGAACGCTGCGCAGCAAGACAAATCGCAGCCGTTTTGGCCTCAGACTTCCCAACCCCAACAGGGACAGTCCGATGATCAGAGGCAACATCAAAACAGCACGGCTGAGATGGAACTGCCACAGCCCGATGGTTTCGGCCAGCAGGATCACCACGTTGTCGATCACACCAAGAATGGCCATTGCCGAGACCATCAGCACCGAGGCCAAAAAGGGGAGCGTTTCTTTGCCTGGCTGCATGTCCTGCCTTGGGTTAGATGCGCGCAACAGCGCTTGTGCCATCCAGCATATTTCTGAAAGCCTGCGCAACAGGTTTGCGCCCCGCGATTTCCACATGCTATGCTTTGGCAAAAGAAAAACACGAGCAGCCCAATCCAGATGACGGCCCTGAAACAGTACCAGCGGATCGAAGCCACCGGTCTGTGGCGCTCCTCGCCCGATGAACAGCGGCGCGAGGTTGTGGTCTCAATCGGTGAGGCGACCCTGACGATCTCGGATTTCAACGACCGGGCGCTGACGCACTGGTCTCTGGCCGCGTTGGAGCGGCAGAATCCGGGCAGTTTCCCTGCGATTTTCAACCCAGACGGCGATCCGGACGAAACGCTGGAACTGGCCGAAAGCGAAAAGACGATGCTCGAGGCTATCGACCGGCTGCAACGCGCCATCGACCGCTCGCGCCCGCATCCCGGCCGGTTGCGCTGGGTCAGCGTTGCAGGCGTCGTCGCCGCGGTTTTGGCCGTGTTGCTGTTGTGGTTGCCGGGGGCGCTGCAAAACCACGTGGTCTCGGTCGTGCCCGAGGTCAAACGGCAGGACATCGGCGACGAGATTCTGAAACGAATCGAGCGGGTTTCGGGACGAGCCTGCGCCTCACGCGATGCGCAGGCCTCTTTGGATCGTCTGGCCAAGCGCACGGGCGTGCGGCAGATCATCATCCTGCCCGCCGGGGTGCAGGACAGCCTAAGCCTGCCGGGCGGGACGGTCTTGTTGAACCGGGCCCTGGTAGAGGATCATGAAGATCCCGCCGTGGCCGCTGGCTATGTCATCGCCGAGCGCGCCCGTATCGATGCTCAAGACCCGTTGGATGATGTTCTGGACCGAACCGGCGCCTCCTCGGCCTTTCGCCTGCTGACGACCGGGGGGCTGACGCCCGAGATCGTCGACAGCTATACCGAGCAAGTCCTGTCGGAACCCCGTCCGTCTCTGACAGATGAGGCACTGCTGGCAGTTTTTGCACAGGCCGCCCTGCCCTCGACTCCTTATGCCTATGCGCGAGACGTGACAGGGGAAACGGTTCTGGGCTTGATCGAGGCCGACCCGATGGCCGGACGCACACTGGAACAGGTGTTGCCGGACCGCGATTGGGTCCAGCTTCAAAACATCTGCAGCGAGTGATCCGGCTTATTTCGTGCCGAACATACGGTCTCCGGCATCGCCGAGACCGGGCATGATATAGCCTTTCGAGTTCAGTTCACGATCCAGCGCGGCGGTAACGATATGCACGTCCGGATGGGCCTCTTTCATGCGGGCAACCCCTTCTGGTGCCGCCAGCAGGCAGAGGAACAGAATCTCGGTCGCGCCCGCTTCTTTCAGCAGATCAATCGCTGCGGCCGAGCTGTTGCCGGTGGCCAGCATCGGATCCACGGCGATAACCAGCCGGTCTTTCAGGCCCTCTGGCGCTTTGAAATAATACTGAACCGGCTTCAGCGTTTCTTCGTCGCGGTAAAGCCCGACAAATCCCACGCGGGCCGAAGGGATCAGTTCCAGCACCCCGTCCAGCATCCCGTTCCCGGCACGCAGGATCGAGACCAGCGCCAGTTTCTTACCGGCGAGAATGGGCGCGTCCATCTCCTCCATCGGAGTTTCGATATGGCGGGTGGTCAGCTTAAGCTCTCGGGTCACCTCATAAGCCAGCAACAGCGTGATTTCCCGCAGCAGCTGACGGAATTCGGCGGTCGAGGTTCCTTTGTCCCGCATGAGCGTCAGTTTGTGCTGCACCAGCGGGTGGTCAACGACGGTCAGGTGTTCGCTCATGTGTTCTCCAGTCTTTTCTTGACCCGCGCGCGGGTGTCTTCATCGCAAAAGGCGGCGTTCAGGGCCGTTTCATTGAGGGCTGCGAAGTCTTCGGCGCCCCAATCAAACGCTGCCTGCAACATCTCATATTCACGCCGCATTGTGGTATGGAAAAATGGCGGGTCATCCGTGGAAACGGTGACTTTCGCCCCGGCCTCGCGCAACCGCGCAATCGGATGCGCGGCGAAATCGGGATAGAGACCCAGAACCACGTTTGATCCCGGGCAGACCTCAAGCGTGACATCCCGGTCGATCAGTTCATGCACCAGATCAGGGTCTTCAATGGCGCGGACACCGTGGCCGAGACGTTCAACACCCAAGTTACGAACCGCGTCGCGCACGCTTTCTGGACCGCCAAACTCACCTGCATGGGTGGTCAGGCGCAAACCGGCCTCACGGGCGCAATCGAAGGCCCATTTGAAGTCGCCCTGAGTGCCGATGGATTCATTGCCGCCCATACCGAAACCGGTGATCCAATCGCCTGCGGTTTCCGCAGCGCAGCGGGCGCTGATCTTGGCCTTTTCCGGGCCGAAATGGCGGACACAGGTGACCACACCGCGCAGAGTGATGTCGAACTTGCGCTCGGCCTCATCGGCGGCGTCCTGAATGGCGTTCAGATAGTCGCGCCACGCGTGCAGATCGCCACCGCCGCAAAAATCGGGGCTGAGGAAGGTCTCTGAATACACCACTCCATTGGCGGCGCTTTCCTCAAGGATCGCCAAGGTGAGACGGCGGAAATCCTCGGGCGATTTCAGAACTTCGCACGCGGCCTCATAGACGCTGAGGAAATGGGCGAAGTCGCGGAAGTCGTAGCTGCCATCGGGCTTGAAGATACCGCTCAGGTCGATGCGTTTTTCATGCGCCAGTTGCCGGATGAATGCGGGCGGCGCCGCGCCTTCATGATGAAGATGTAGTTCGATTTTCGGAAGGTCTGCGACACTCATAAAAAGCTCTTTCCCGGCCCTTGCGCCGGTACATTCAGGTGATGGGCAATGCTGGCGGCGACATCGGCGAAATGGATCTGACCAAGCTGGCCTGAGCCTTTCCCGGTCACTAATATTGGCACTTGTTCACGGGTGTGGTCGGTGCCGATCCAACTGGGGTCATTGCCGTGATCCGCCGTCAATACCAGCATGTCATCCGGACGCAGCTTAGGCAGGATGGCTCCGATTTCCCGATCAAACCATTCCAGCGCACGAGCATAGCCACTGATATCGCGACGATGGCCATAGAGGCTGTCAAACTCGACGAAATTGGCAAAGGTCAGGCTGCCATCCTCGGCCTGATCCACCAGATCGGACAGGTGCCCCATCAATTCGGCATCGAAGCCTTTGCGCAGCGTGTCGATGCCCTGCATCGAAAAGATGTCTCCGATTTTGCCAACGGCGTGCACCCGGCGGCCTGAGTCCTGAACCCAGTTCGTCAGCACCGGCGCGGGCGGCAAGATGGCAAAGTCCTTGCGGTTCGTTGTTCGGGTGAACCCCTCTTCTGGCGAGCCGACGAAGGGGCGCGCGATTACACGGCCCACCTTCATCTCATGCAAACGCGGCGCGAGTGTTCGGCACATCGCAAGCAGGTTATCGAGACCAAAGCTTTCCTCATGCGCGGCGATCTGGAATACGCTGTCGGCGGACGTGTAGCAGATCGGCCAGCCGGTGCGCATATGCTCGGCCCCCAGTTCGGCAATGAGGGCCGTTCCAGATGCGTGGCAATTGCCCAGAATGCCCTCGGTTCCCGCAGCTTGCGCTGCTGCTTGGCTCAGATCGGGAGGAAACGCAGGCTGTGTGTCGGGAAAATAGTGCCAGTCCCACGGCACCGGCAACCCCGCCAATTCCCAGTGGCCCGAGGGCGTATCCTTGCCAGGCGACAGCTCGCGCGCGCATCCCCACAGGCCAGTCGGTTGAGCCGCCAGCCCCGGCGTTGCGTCGCCCGAGGCCAGACGCGTCGCAGCACCCAGACCCAACGCATCCAGATGGGGCAACACAAGCGGGCCGCTGCGCCCGTCCTCAGCCCGCCCCTCGGCGCAGGCTTGCGCGATATGGGCCAGTGTGTTGGCCCCGGTGTCAGGCACATCCCCGTTGAAGAACGCGCCTGCATCAGGTGCCCCGCCGATACCGACCGAGTCCATCACGACGAGAAAGGCGCGGCTCATGCCGTGATCCTTTCATGCACCAGATCGGGCACGGCAACCGGAGCATCACCGATCGTGATCGCCGCCAATACACTCTGGGCTGCCTGACCTGCCGCGTCCTCGCGCGCCGCGTGAACGGCTGCCAAAGGCGCGCCTTTGGCGACCCGCTCGCCCAAGCGCACCATGTTTGACAAACCCACTGCCGGGTCGATCACATCGCTTTCCACCTGACGCCCACCTCCAAGAGCCACCACGGTCAGCCCCAAAGCTTCGCCGTCAATGGCCGTGATGTATCCGTCACACGGAGCTGCCACCTCGGTGATCACGCTGGCTTCGGGCAGGAACCGCGACCACGTCTCAACAAATTGCACCGGACCTCCAACCGCGGCCATCATGCGACCAAACCGTTCTGCGGCGCGGCCATCCCGAATGATCTCCGCAATTTTGGCGCGGCCCTGATCTACCGTTTCAGAGATACCCGCATCCGCCAGCAACACCCCACCCAACTCGGCAGAGATTTCGGCCAGGGGAGACGCGCCCCCTTCGGTCAGAACCTTCATGACCTCGGCCACCTCCAACGCGTTGCCCAACGCCGAGGCCAGAGGTTGGTTCATATCGGTAATAACGGCCGAGGTTCGGCACCCAGCAGCATTCGCGGTCGCGGTCAGCGCCTGAGCCAGCTCGCGCGCGTCTTCGATGGTTTTCATAAACGCACCGCTGCCTGTTTTGACATCCAGCACCAGCGCATCGGGACTTGCCGCCAGTTTTTTGGATAGGATCGAGGCCGTGATCAGATCGAGGCTTTCGACCGTCGCCGTCACATCCCGCACCGCATAAAGACGCTTGTCCGCAGGCGCGATCTGCCCCGTCGCGCCGACAATCGCAGCCCCGGTGTCGCGCAATACCTGCGCCAGACTCTCCTGCCCGACCTGAGTGGTTACGCCCGGAATCGCCTCAAGCTTGTCCAGCGTCCCGCCTGTGTGGCCCAAGCCACGGCCCGAGATCATGGGCACATAGGCCCCACATTCAGCCAGAGCCGGAGCCAAGATCAGGCTGACGCAATCGCCAACACCGCCCGTGGAGTGTTTGTCGATCACTGGGCCATCCAGATCCCAGCGCAACACGTCACCACTGTCTCTCATTGCAACGGTCAGGTCAGCACGACCCTGCGCGCCCAGCCCACCCATGCAGACAGCCATCGCAAAGGCCCCAGCCTGCGCGTCACTGACGCTGCCATCGGCTAGGCCTTGGGCAAACCAGGCAAGCTCTGGCCCGGTGGGCACTTCGCTGCGGCGCAGTTTAGCGATGATCGAACGGGCATCCATGCGGTCAGCTGTCCTGCATGTGCGAGGCGTCAAATGCGCCGGGCAAAAGCTGTCCGATCGTGGTTTCCAACTCGGCACCGTCGGTTGTCGCCAAGGTGACCTTCACATCCCGCGCGCCGAACTCGGCCAGTTTCTGACGGCAGCCACCACAAGGCGGCACCGGCTGCGGGCTTTGGGCAACGACATAGACCTCGGCCAGCTCGGTCTCACCCGAGGCGACCATGGCGGCAATTGCGCCCGCCTCGGCACAGGTGCCTTCGGGATAGGCCACGTTCTCTACGTTGCATCCAACATAGAGCGTCCCCGAGCCCGACAGGATCGCCGCGCCCACCTTGAAGTTCGAATAAGGCGCATGGGCGTTTTCGCGGACCTTCAAGGCGGCATCTTTAAGCGACATGGCGATTCCCCATTTTTTGATCAGTTGGTCAGAAATTCAGACCCTACCGGAAAACGAGGGGCGAATAGAAGCCCCACCGCGCATTTATTCCAGCACCGTCTTGAACACCCCCGGCAAGGTCACCTCGAGCAGTTCCACATCGTCAGAGGGCTGCGCCAAGCGTGTACGCATACCCGGTGGTATCACAAAGGCATCCCCTTGCTCCAGTTGATAGGGGTCACGGCCTTCGCCCTCCAGAGTGACCTCTCCATTCATGACGAAGGTGAAATGGATGTCGGTGTCGTGGCTGGCCCAGACCGGCTCGCCCTGCCCGCGCCGGACGACCTGAACACCAGCAACGCCCTTGGTGTTCTCGGCAATCGTAGTGTCGCGGCAGATATAACCCGGCAGTCGGAACGGCACCCAATCCGCATCTTTCGCCTGATTGTAGACAAAACGTTGCCCCTGCCACTCCCGGTCGGGGCGCAGATGCGGCGTCGGCAATGTCATCTCGTGATCAATTTCGGTGACATGTTCGGCTGGCACGCCGATCTCGATCACCTGCACATTGTCCGAGGCCTCAAGCACGCGGTGGCGGATTTCCGGCGGTTGGATAAAGCAATCCCCGGCGGTCAGACGCAATTTGTCGCCCTGATCTTCATAAACGACATCAACCCAGCCATGTATGCAGAAGATCAGCTGAAACCCGACCTTGTGAAAATGCACCATATCAGGCACCGGGCCGCCATCAGGGATGCGGATATGGCTGGCAATGATCGACCCGCCCAAACGATCCGGCACCAGATCGCGATAGTGCATCCCGGCCCGCCCGATAATCCACGGCGCCTGATCCTTTAGCCTGCGCACAACAAAGGAATGCACCGTTTCAGGCATCACCAGAGGGGGGGCGAGGTCCTCGATTTCGATACGCGTGCCATTCGGAGCTACCAGAACCCGATCCCCATTGGCAAAACCCTCGGGGTTCTCAGTCAGAATACGTAAAGTGCCGGGGGTTTCGGGCGCATCCTTCTCGATCCGCACCCTTAGGCCATGGCCGGAAAAAACAGCAGTTCGAGGATCGTCAGCAGGATAGATCATATCCATCTGCATCCCCAACACCTTGGTGTAGAACGGAATATCGTCGCGCAATTCCTGCGTCGGCAAACGGATTTCAGCGCGGGTGCTCGCCGCGTACGCTGTCTGGGTCATGCAAGCTCTCGTCAGTCGGTTCTTTCGGCCATCCGATCAGAACCGACGCCAGAATGCCAATCGAAAAATACATCTCAAGCGTTTCTTCCAAAACAAACAGCCGCGTCTTCATGACCGAAGACATCGTGGCCTCATACATGCCCGAGATTTCCTCGAGCCCCTGCGCCACAACTGCGGCCACCCCGGCAAGCACAAAGATCGCAAGGAACGGAGCCTGAACTCTGACCGCCCGCCACGCGTTGGGAATGCCGTGCCACAGCACACCCCCCAGCACGACCACCGCCAGGGCGACACGCACGAGCGTCATGTCCAGCAGACCGTCCAAGCCGCTTAGCACCGCGAATGGCACAGAGCCTTCCGCGTAAATATCCGCCTCAAGCTCACGCTCTGCCAGAAGCAGGCACCCCACGCCGATGTAAAGCCGCGCGAGGCCTCGGTATTTAAGCAAGGCCACAACCCCAGCAGTGAACAATCCAGCTGCCGAGATAGTCTCGATCAATCCGCCTTCCTGGTTGAACACCTCAGCCTGCAACGGGAACAAAGCAATACACCCGAGGATCAAAGCCGCAACGCCGAGCGCAGCCCAGAACCAGAACCGGTCCACCCCAAAGCGGAAACGGGATGGCGAGAACACCTCGGAAGATGTCATTTTGAGGTCGTTGGGCATTTTAAGATCTCAGAGCAATTCGCAGGAGTTTGCGGTTTGTAAAAATTTTGCGACAATTAATCAAGGAAACGGTCGGGTTTTGCCAAGCTTCAGACGCGGCATAGCCAAGTCGAAAAAAATAGTTTAAGGCTAAATCAAATTTTGAAGGGAGCTTTACCGCCGATGTCTGACACACCCAGCCTGCGGCAGGCCGCGCTTGACTACCACGCCCATCCCAAGCCCGGAAAGCTTGAAATCAAGGCTACAAAGCCGATGGCAAACGGCCGGGATCTGGCCCGCGCCTATTCGCCCGGCGTGGCAGAGGCCAGTCTTGAGATCAAGGCCGACCCCTCGAACGCGGAACACTATACGGCGCGCGGCAATCTTGTGGCCGTGGTGTCGAACGGAACCGCTGTTCTGGGTCTGGGCAATATAGGTGCGCTCGCCTCGAAACCGGTGATGGAGGGCAAAGCCGTCCTGTTCAAGAAATTCGCCGGGATCGACTGCTTTGACATCGAGGTCGACCAGCCCGACCCCGAAAAACTGGCCGATGTCGTCTGCGCGTTGGAGCCGACCTTCGGCGCAATCAACCTTGAGGACATCAAGGCCCCCGATTGCTTCATTGTCGAAAAGCTGTGTCGCGAGCGCATGAACATCCCCGTTTTTCACGACGACCAGCACGGAACCGCCATTGTTGTCGGAGCCGCCGCCCGCAATGCTCTGCACGTCGCCGGCAAGAAGTTCGAGGAAATCAAAATCGTCTCGACCGGTGGTGGCGCGGCCGGGATCGCCTGCCTCAATATGCTGGTCAAACTTGGCGTCCAGCGCGAGAATATCTGGCTGTGCGACATTCACGGGCTGGTCTACGAGGGTCGCGCCGAGGATATGAACCCACACAAAGATCAGTTCGCCCAGAAATCCGACCTTCGCACACTGGACGACGTGATTGGTGGGGCCGATCTGTTCCTTGGCCTAAGCGGCCCAAATGTTCTGACGCCCGAGATGGTCGAGAAAATGGCCGCCCGCCCGATCATCTTCGCTCTGGCCAACCCGACGCCCGAAATCCTGCCCGAAGCCGCGCGTGAGGTCGCGCCGGATGCGATCATCGCGACCGGACGCAGTGATTTTCCAAATCAAGTCAATAACGTGCTCTGTTTTCCATTCATCTTCCGCGGCGCATTGGATGTCGGCGCAACCGAGATCAATGACGAGATGCAGATTGCCTGCGTCGAAGGCATTGCCGAATTGGCCCGCGCCACCACAAGCGCCGAGGCCGCCGCTGCCTACAAGGGTGAGCAACTGACGTTTGGCCCGGACTACCTGATCCCTAAACCCTTCGATCCACGCCTTGTGGGGATCGTATCTTCGGCGGTCGCCAAGGCCGCAATGGAGAGCGGCGTTGCCAAACGTCCGATCGACGACCTTGAGGCCTACAAGGAAAAGCTGAACCAGACCGTCTTCAAATCTGCCCTTCTTATGCGCCCCGTGTTCGAGGCCGCCGCAGCCTCAAGCCGCCGGATCGTCTTCGCCGAGGGCGAGGATGAGCGCGTATTGCGCGCCGCGCAGGCCATCCTTGAGGAAACAACCGAAACTCCGATCCTGATTGGCCGCCCCGAAGTGATCGAGGCCCGTTGTGAGCGTCTGGGTCTGGTCGTCCGTCCTGGCAAGGATCTGCAGATCGTGAACCCGGAAAACGATCCGCGCTACTACGACTACTGGAACTCATACCACCAGATCATGCAGCGCCGCGGCGTCACACCCGATCTGGCCAAGGCGATCATGCGTACGAATTCCACCGCGATTGGCGCAATCATGGTTCACCGCGGCGAAGCCGACAGCATGATCTGCGGCACGTTCGGTGAATACCGCTGGCATTTGAATTACGTCGAACAGGTTCTGGGCACCCCTGACCTGCGCCCACACGGGGCTTTGTCGCTGATGATTCTCGAGGACGGCCCGCTATTCATCGCCGACACTCATGTACGGCAATTGCCTAATCCGGCGGAACTGGCCGAGATTACCCTGGGCGCAGCCCGCCACGTGCGGCGTTTCGGGCTTGAGCCCAAGATTGCCTTCTGCTCGCAGTCGCAATTCGGCAACCAAGCTGAAGGCTCGGGCAAGCGACTGCGTGAGGCAATTGCCATTCTGGACAGCGAACCGCGCGACTTCACTTATGAAGGCGAGATGAACCTAGACACGGCCCTCAACCCCGAACTGCGCGAGCGTATTTTCCCTGCCTCACGCCTCGAGGGTGCTGCGAATGTCCTGATTTTCGCGCATGCGGATGCCGCAAGTGGCGTGCGCAACGTTCTGAAGATGAAAGCCGACGGAATCGAAGTTGGTCCGATCCTGATGGGCATGGGCAACAAGGCACATATCGTGACCCCTTCGATCACCTCACGGGGGTTGCTGAATATGGCTGCAATCGCCGGCACGCCCGTAACCCACTACGGCTAGAGCGGCTAGATCGATGCCAGACATCCTGTGGGTGTCTGGCTGTCCGACTCAGCCAATACCCTTTGCACTCATAAATTTGCAGGTTTGCAAAATCCTATTTTGAACCTGCTAAATTCCATAAAATCTTGAGGTTTGCAAAAATTTGCAGGCTGTTTTTGGCCATCCTGCAAATATTTTGCGATAAACTGACGCGCCGTCACTCGCGCCGCTTGCCCACTGCCCTATCGCTGCCTAACAACAATTGCAGTGATTTTGGGAGGAGGGCCTGATGGCATATCAAGACGTTTACGATGGCTGGAAAAACGACCCCGAGGCGTTCTGGATGGATGCCGCCAAAGGCATTGATTGGGTCTCGGCCCCCAGCAAAGCCTTGTTTGCCGACAACGCCCCTCTGTACGAATGGTTCAGCGACGCGCAGGTCAATACCTGCTGGAATGCCGTCGACCGCCATGTGGAAAACGGGCGCGGCGAACAGACAGCCATCATATATGACAGCCCGATCACCCATACCAAGCGCGAGATCTCGTATGTCGAACTTCGCAACCGGGTGGCAACGCTGGCCGGTGCGCTGCGCGCAAAGGGCGTTGAAAAGGGCGACCGCGTCATCATCTACATGCCGATGATCCCCGAAGCGCTGGAGGCGATGCTTGCCTGTGCCCGTCTGGGCGCCGTGCATTCGGTGGTGTTCGGCGGCTTTGCCAGCAACGAACTAGCCGTGCGGATCGACGACGCTAAGCCAAAAGCCATCATCGCCGCCTCCTGCGGGTTGGAGCCGGGCCGCGTGGTTCACTACAAACCTCTGCTGGACGGTGCCATCGACCTGGCCAGTCACAAGCCCGAGTTTTGCGTCATCTTCCAGCGCGAACAGGAAGTGGCCCAGCTGATAGAAGGGCGCGACTTCAATTGGCATGGCTTCCAATACGGCGTCGAACCTGCCGAATGCGTGCCGGTCGCGGGCAATGATCCGGCCTATATCCTCTACACCTCGGGCACCACGGGGGCGCCCAAGGGCGTTGTGCGTCCGACCGCCGGACATCTGGTGGCGCTAAACTGGTCGATGAAGAACATCTACAATGTCGATCCGGGCGATGTGTTCTGGGCCGCCTCGGATGTGGGTTGGGTCGTTGGGCACTCGTACATCTGTTACGCCCCGCTGATCCACGGCAACACCACCATTGTGTTCGAGGGCAAACCCGTCGGCACGCCCGACGCGGGCACCTTCTGGCGGGTGATCTCCGAACATAACGTGCGCAGCTTCTTCACCGCCCCAACCGCGATCCGCGCCGTCAAACGTGAAGATCCAAAGGGCGAGCTGATTGGCCAATACGACCTGTCCGGTCTGCGCGCCATGTATCTTGCGGGCGAACGCGCCGACCCCGATACCATCACCTGGGCGCAGGATGCGCTGAACGTTCCGATCATCGACCATTGGTGGCAGACCGAGACCGGCTGGGCCATTGCAGGCAACCCGCTGGGAATCGAGGAACTGCCCATCAAACTGGGATCTCCGGCCAAGCCGATGCCAGGCTATGACGTTCAGATCCTAGACGAAGGTGGCCATCCGCTAAAACCGGGTGAGCTGGGCGCGATTGCGGTCAAGCTGCCGCTGCCTCCGGGCACTTTGCCGACGCTGTGGAACGCCGAGGAGCGGTTCAAAAGCTCGTACCTGAACCACTTCCCCGGCTACTATGAGACCGGTGATGCGGGCATGATCGACGAGGATGGTTACCTCTATATCATGGCGCGCACCGATGACGTGATCAACGTTGCGGGCCACCGATTGTCGACCGGCGGGATGGAGGAGGTCTTGGCCGCCCATCCTGACGTCGCCGAATGTGCCGTGATCGGCGTTTCGGACCAGTTGAAAGGTCAGATGCCGGTGGGCTTCTTGTGCCTGAATACCGGTGCCGACCGTGACCATAACGAGGTTTCGAAGGAAGTCGTCAAGATGGTCCGAGACAAAATCGGCCCTGTGGCTGCCTTTAAACTGGCCGTGGTGGTGGACCGCCTGCCCAAGACCCGCTCGGGCAAGATTCTGCGAGGCACCATGGTGTCGATTGCCGATGGCAAAGACTACAAGATGCCCGCGACCATCGACGATCCCGCCATCTTGGACGAGATCAAGGACGCGTTGCAGACAATTGGTTACGCTCAGTAGCGCGGCCCCCCTCTTGCAACCTGAAACAGGCCCCTTACTGTCTTGCAAAGACAGTGAGGGCCCATGACTCAAAGCAAAATCTGGCAACTCAGCGCCACTGAGCTGACCACCCTGACCCGCAACGGTGACCTGAGTGCTGAGGACGCCGTTGCATCCTCTCTCTCTCGCATGAATGCCGTCAATCCCGACCTGAACGCCGTAGTCGAGGATCTGAGCCTGCAGGCCTTAGAACGCGCGCGCGCCTTAGATCAGGCGCGGGCAGCTGGGGTACCGACCGGGCCGCTGCACGGGGTGCCGGTGACCATCAAGATAAATGTCGACCAGAAGGGCCACGCCACCACAAACGGGGTCGTAGCGCTGAAAGATGTCATCGCCCCTGATGACGCGCCGGTTGTATCAAACCTTCAAAACGCCGGTGCCATCGTTATTGGCCGGACCAACACGCCCGAATTTTCCTTCCGCGCCGACACCGACAATCCGCTTTATGGGCGCACGCACAACCCCTGGGGTCGGCATATCTCGGCCGGAGGGTCATCGGGCGGTGCCGGGGCGGCCGTCATGGCCGGGATCGGCGCGTTGGCGCATGGAAACGACATTGGCGGAAGCCTCAGGTTTCCGGCTGCCGCCAACGGAGCGGTGACAGTCAAACCCGGCCTTGGTCGCGTCCCCGCCTGGAACCCCAGCCAAATGGCCGAGCGCGGAATACTCGCCCAATCCATGTCCGTTCAGGGCCTTATCACCCGGTCTGCAGCCGACCTGTCCCTGTCGATGCCCAGCCTGATCGCCCCGGACCCGCGCGACCCGTTTCATGTTCCTCTGCCATGGCGGGGCGAGGCCCCGGACACCCCGATCAAAGTGGCTTTTACCCAAAACACGTTCGGATACGCCCTGCACCCAGAGGTCGAAAAGGCGTTGGACACTGCGCGCGACGCGCTGGTCGATGCGGGCTATCAGGTCGACGAGGTCGATCCCCCTGATGTCTTCGAATGCGGTCGCATCGGATACCGAACATTGATGGGTGAGGTTCTGACCCTTCTGAAATCCGATATCCAAGCGGCCGGTTCCCAAACCATCCAAGATATCTTCGAGGTCTATTTTCAGGAATTTCCGCCCATCATTGAGACCGAGCTGCTGCAAATGCTCGCCAAACGCAGCCACTATGCCCGTGAATGGTCCCTCTTCCTTGAAGACTACCCTCTGGTCCTGTCTCCCTTCTTGCCTCAACCCTTTTTCAAGCCGGACCGCGACACTGAAGGGGCCGAAGGAGTGCATGAGGTTCTGGGCTGCGCGGTCTATTCCTATGCGATGAACTTCCTTGGCCTGCCTGCCGCCTGCGTTCCGGCAAGACTGGCAGACTTGCCCAACGGCCCGCAGCCAATCAATGTTCAGATCGCAGCGCGTCGTTGGCGTGAAGATCTGGCAGTCGAGGCGGCGGCGGCGATCGAGGCGCGGGTCGGGCAGATGTGCAAGCCTCTTTGGGAGCGAATGACCCGCTCCGACTGACCCCCCCCAAAAAAAATCGACCCCGGGTTTTTGTGCCCGGGGTCCGCTTGCTTAAATATGCCTGGATTTCAGATAACGAGCGTGGCACCACCCACCCTCGCCAGCGCAAAAAATGCGCAAGTATGTCGAAAACGCTGTTTGGTGGCCACTCACTCCCACCTAAGCGTGTTCTCCAGGCAAGATCACATTACCTATTGCATGCTCACCCGCATGTGAACTTGTTCACACAAGGAAAAAATATTTTTCAAAACTGACGAAATTCTAAGTGAATTGTTCAGAAATCAGGCGCTCTTCAAGGCCATGTCCGGGGTCGAAAAGAATGCGATGGGTGATCTCGGATTCCGAGCAGATTTCGACCCAATCAATGTCAGGAAAGGAAATAGAGTCGGCATCGGCCATCACCGGGCGTTTGTCGGCATCCAGCACGTCTATGCGAACTGTTGCGGTTTTGGGCAGCAAGGCCCCGCGCCACCGACGGGGCCGAAATGCAGCAATCGCGGTCAGGGCCAACACATCCGCCCCGATCGGCAAAATCGGACCATGGGCCGAATAGTTGTACGCGGTCGATCCCGCAGGCGTAGACAGAAGCGCGCCGTCACAGACAAGCTCTCCCATCCTTTCGCGGCCATCGACGCTGATCTTCAGACGCGCCGCTTGCGGACCTGCGCGCAACAGTGACACTTCGTTGATAGCCAGCGCTTCATGCAGTTTCCCGGATTGATCCATGGCGCGCATGGCCAGCGGGTTGATGACCTCCACCTCGGCGTCATCGAGACGTTCCAAGAGATCGGTATCAGAATAGGTGTTCATCAGGAACCCGATGGTCCCGCGGTTCATCCCATATACCGGTGCATCGAGGTGCTGCATGTTCTTGAGCGTGCGCAGCATGAACCCATCGCCACCTAGCGCCACCACCACATCCGCTTCACGTGGCGCGGCGTTTCCGTATTTGGCGACTAGGACCTCGCGGGCTGATTGCGCGACATCAGCCTCGCTTGCGAGAAAAGCGATTCTCTTTTTCATTTTTCCGGTTTCCGGTGCTGCACATTTGGTTCCGAAACAAACATACCTTTCCCCAATAGGCCAGAGTTGACGCCCACGCCGTGCAATTCGTCGCTTTAAAGCTGTTGCCTCGGCAGGGTTTCCGATAGGAAATCCGCAAGCAATACCCCAGACATGTGGAGCTATCATGAACGCCAATCTCCGTGACACCGGTTTTTTCACCCAGTCTTTGTCGGACCGTGATCCTGAGCTTTTCGGCTCGATCACATCCGAGCTGGGCCGTCAGCGCGACGAGATCGAG